>CANJPY010000119.1 GCA_947476255.1 Chthoniobacteraceae bacterium
AACGCCACACGGCGATACAAATGAAGCAAACCGGAGAACAGCCTCCGAGAGCCGGATGCGGGAAATCCGCCCGTCCGGTTCGATGAGGGGGAGAGGAGGACAAGGAGTGGTTGTGGCCGCAAACCATCCTCGTCTCCCTACTCTATTTATGAGTGCCCTCTGGCAGAATAGGCGCTCCCGAAAAACACGGGTTTCGCAAACGGAGCAGTTCGGGCCGCCTTTTTGAAGCTAATTTCCTGTGCTGGAGCGCGAGGCGTTGGCCGTCGGCGGGTGCGCGGGAGGGACGAGGTCGATGCGCAGGGAGGCGGAGTGGGGGGTGCCTCCAGAGGCTTGCGGAGTTTGGGCGAAGACTTCCACGGGGAGGTTGAAGGGCCCCGCTCCCGGGGCAATCCGGATCCGGAGGCTGGCCTCGGATTGATCGCCCGCGATGGTCACTGAGGTGGCCTCGACTCCGCGGAGATGAGAGGGGCATTTTAAGGACAGCTGAACCGGTACGTTTTGGAGCGAATCATGGCGCTGCACAACGATGGGCAGGACCACTTCACCGACATCCGCTCTGAAGGAAGAACTTGGTGTGGAGAGTTTGAGAAAGCTGTTGGTGACGACGGAGATCATCTGATCGTCGGGCGCGAAAGAGGTGTAGGTCAGTGTATGTTCGCTGCCATCGAAGTCGCGGAAGGTACCGAAAGCCATGATTTGGACGCGGCTTGTCCAACCCAGTTGCACCTCCGTGGGGTATTGAATGGTGTAGTCAAAAGAGTCTCGTCCCGGAGCGACCTGGATGGGTTTTGCCAAGACACGTTGCAGACAACGGACCTGTTTATCCGAGAGACAAACGGTCAGGGGCCCCTCAAACCCGTTCCTTTCCAAGCGGTAAGTACGGGTCAAAGTTGTGCCTGCGGGTTGGTCATTGTTAACCAGATATTCTCCGATGAATTGAAAGGGGACTTTGGGCACAACAGCCATCCGAAGGGGGCCGCCAGATCTCGGGTCGCCGGGGGTTTCTCCCGGCAAAAGCGCCGTTCGCGTCACCGCCGCCGCTCCTTCCCCCATGGTACCGCGTACGCGCAACTCGCGCACGCTGAGCGGTGTTTTGGGTGGAAAGGTAAAGCGCAGCTCGACCGTTTTTGCTTTCGCGGGGATGGCTTGCGGTTCGAACGTCGCACCTTCCGGCAGACCGTCCACTGCGAGATTAATCACACCCTGGGTGCCCAGAACGGAGGTCACATCCAGCTTGATTCCGGGAACTTTCGGAGCCGGTTTGGCGTCTGCTGCCACTGGCGTCGCTGGCGGTTCTTCACTCCGGACGGCGTTGTAGAAGTCAGCCGCCAAGCGCAGTTGAAAGTCAGAGGTGCCTCCGCTGATGGCCCGCATGCGGTACGCAAAATCCGGGCCGGCGCGTTTGGAAAACCGGTCCTGAATGCGGATGATATATTCGGCGGTTTTGGGCACGGTGAAGGCGAGAGCTGCATCCGGCGCCCCCTCGAACGCATCGTCATTTTTTGCGAGCTCCTTGCCCTTGTCGTCGATGAGAGTGAGCACCGAGTCGAGGCGGCTTCCGAGTGCGGAGGCCAGAATCTCAAGCTGAAGAGAAGTATTCGCCTCCAAGGATACTTTCCACTCATGAACCTCCCCCGGCTGTGCGATAAAGCCGTTGAGCATCGCGGGAAGCGCGACACGGCCTTCTCTTAAGCCGGCGACGGAGCCGTCTGCAGACCGGACCCATTCCGGCAGCTCTGATCCGTGAAAGGGAAATGGGGAGGAAAGGGTTTTTCCTGCGGCCTCAGAGGCAATTGCAGTGCGTTGGATAAGAAACCCGGGTTGGGCGGGGCTTTTGACTTCGGCGCGCACGGGTTTCTGGCTTCCGAGCGTGTGTAAGTCGACCATGTTCGGAGCACCTGTGCGACCTCCAAGCGGGTAAACCGCTTCGACTTTGCGTCCGCTGAAAAGCGAAAGCCGGTACACGTATTGTTGCCCGCCTCCGAATGCCACATCGTTCACCTTGACGCTATAGACGCCTGTTTCCGGGGCGACAAAACTCAGGGAGGGATCAAGGTTGAGGCTGGCGGAACGAGAAACCTTGGGCACGCGAGTGCCTCCGGGGCCCTGAATTTCCAAGGCGGCCTGAAGGGGATAGCCGAGCGAGCGGGATTCGAGTTCGCAGGTGATGGGCTGCCCCTTTTGTGCTGAAAAGGTCCAGACATCCATGTCTTCCCTCGGGAAAATGCGAGCATTGATGGTCACTGGCAGAGATACAGGGGTGGGATCCTGCGGTCCTTCAACCTCGGTTTCAATGACTTCAGGAAGCTCGCCGACGACAAACTTGAATCTTGGGGTGACCCCCTGGGAGGTGGAACACCACCAGAATTGAGAGCCCAGCGGCGCGTCGGCGGGAATGGTGATTTGGGCGGCGTAATCTTTCGGGTAATCTTCGCGCTGCTGGGAGGCAGGTTTGAGGATGAGGGGCCCATCGAAAAAAAGCGTCTGCATTTCCTTCAGTTGGGGCGCTGCCTGCAGGGTGTTAGAGGTGCAATGGAATTGCGCTTTGCCGTGAAAATAGAAGCCGCCCACGCGAGGTGAAACGGTCGTGCCACGCTGGCCTCCCGCTGGGAAAATATAGGCCACTCCGGGAGGTTCGGCCTGGGTCAATGGCGCCGCCCAGAGCAGGAGGGTACCTGCGAGGCCCACTCTGGAAAAACTGCGTAGAATTGACATCACCTTTTCGAGGAAGGGGGTTGGGGAGACAACAAGGGATCAGATGAGATCCCGAATGATACGTCCTGAGTTTGTGAGCATCACTGGACGTCCTTCCTGGGTGAGCATTTCCTCGTGCGGTGGGATTCCCATGAGCTGGTAAACGGTGGCGCAGAGGTCTTCGGGTCCGTAAGGGGAGTCGGCGGGATCGGAGGCCTGAGCATCGCTTTTTCCGATGACGCGTCCGCCTTGGATGCCGCCCCCTCCAACGGCTACTGTGAAGCAGCGGCTCCAATGGTCGCGGCCGGCATCTTTGTTAATGACTGGGGTGCGGCCGAATTCGCCTGTGATGACGACCACGGTGCTTTGAAGCAGGCCGCGTTCGTCGAGGTCGCGAAACAAGGCGGACATGGCCAGGTCTAGTTTCGGAAGCAGGTCGTCTTTGAGGGTGGTGAAACCCTTGGAGTGGGTGTCCCAATTTTGGTGATTGATGGTGACACAGCGGACGCCGGACTCCACGAGACGGCGCGCGAGCAGGCAGCTTTGCCCCAGCGTGCTGCGTCCATAAGCGTCGCGCAATTTTGGGTTTTCGCGCTGGATATCGAAGGCGGCTTTGGCCTCTTTGGAAGTCATCAGGGAAGTGGCGCGTTCGGCAAACACGCTTCGTTCCGCGGCGTTGGCGTTGGCCTGTTGTTCGGCGCTCCGTTGAAAGCGGTCCACGCGACCGAGCAGCGCTTGGCGGTCAGCGATGCGAGCCGCATCGATGGTGAGCGGCGGCTGCATATCGGGGATCTCGAAGCCGGGGGAGTTGGGATCGGTTTCGATGATAAAGGGGACGGCATTGGGCCCGAGGTAGGCAGAGCTGGCGCTGGGGTGCATGCCGGGCAGGCACACGTAGGGGGGCACACTTCCTTTGGCTCCGAGACGTTGAGCGATCACGGATCCCATGGAGGGGTGTTGGTTGTTGGGGGACAGACCTGAGTTAAAGGCCGCGTTGGGATGATATCCCGTAAGCATGTGGTGGTCTGCGGCCCCGTGCCCCGCGTCTCCGTGGGTAAAGGAGCGGATCAGTGAAAACTTGTCGGTAACGCCGGCCACGTTGGGAAGGTATTCGCAAACGTCAATGCCCGGCACTTTGGAGCGGATGGGTGAAAACGGCCCGCGGATGCTGCTTGGGGCATCGGGTTTCATATCGAACGAATCGATCGTGCTTAAGCCGCCTTGGAGAAAGACGTAAATGAAGGAAGGCTCCTTGAGGGAGGCAGCCCCGAGCGCTTTCTGGCGCAGCAGTCCAGAGAGCGTCAGGTTCATGCCCAGAAGGCCCGCAGTGCCGATGCGCAGGAAATCGCGGCGGGCGAGGCCGTCGCAAAAGACGTTGTTTGGGGTATTCATGGCAGGAGATGGGGGCTAATGGTTAAAGACGAATTCCAAGGTGTTTAGCAGAGACCAGGCCAAATCTTCGGCCGCTTCCTGCCGCCGGTTGGCGCGGGTTTGTACATAGGCGATGCCCTCGGCGCGCTCCTGCTCGGAGGGGCGACGGGAGAAACAGGCGATGTAAAGGGCGTCCACAAGAGCCGCATCCTCCTTGGCAGAACTGAGCCAGCGGGCGACATTTCCATCGGCGTGCGAGAGTTTCACCTGCAAATTGGCCGAATTAATAAAGTGCAGGGATTGGGAAACCCCGGAAGAAGACGAGCGCTCACACACGCACGCGGTTGTGCGCATGGGGCGCCCGAAGAGTTTTAGGAAATAACTCTGCTGTTCGCTGTCCCACAACTGTACGGCACGCCGGCCTGCGGGAACGCCTGCAAATTTCTCAGGAACTCCGGTGACGTCGCAAATCGCGTCCAGCAGGATCTCTGAGGGTAAACGGCGGAACAGGGCGCGGGAGAAATTGAGTTCGTCGGCTGTGTTTGTGTCATTCGGGGCGGAAGAGCGTTGGTAGGCATCCGACGCCACGACGGCCCGGATGAGGCTTTTTTGGTCGAAGTGATTTTCCTTGAGAATCCGGGTCAAGAGTTCGAGGAGTTCCGGATTGGAAGGGGGGTTGGAGGCGCGGACATCGTCGATGGGTTCCACCAAGCCGCGGCCCAGAAAATGCGCCCAGATGCGGTTGGCCATGTTGCGGGCGAACCAAGGATTTTCAGAGTCAACCAGCCATTTGGCCAGAGCCTGGCGCCTGTCCCCGGCGGGGTCGTCTTCCGGCATTGCCGTACCGAGGGGGTGCGCATGCAGCACTTCCTTGGTACGGGGATGGATGGTTTTGGGGGTTCCCTCCGCAAAAAGCGCCTCTTCCAAGCCGACTTTTTTGTAGGCGACCTGGGAAAAGAAGGCGCGCATCCCATGGTAGTCCGACTGTGTCCAGCGGTCGTAGGGGTGCTGGTGGCACTCGGCACAGGTGATCCGGATTCCGAGAAGGGCCTGGGAGGCGGTCGCTGCCATTTCCCCTGGCGTTTTGGTGACCTTGAAAAAGAAGCCTGCGGGGTTCTGCGCCAGAGGCCCTTCCGCTTCCAGCAACTGCCGGGCGAATTGGTCAAGACCGAGGTTGGTCTCCATGGCTTGGTGGATCCACTCATAGTAGGCAAAGGCGTTAGCGTGCCCGAGCGTGCGGCGGTCGACGCGTAGGATGTCCGACCATTTTAACGCCCAGAGGTCCGCGTATTCGGGGCGTTCCAAGAGACGATCCACCAGTTTTCCGCGCTTATTCGGCGATTTATCTTCTAAAAAGCCCACTGTTTCAGCGGGCGAAGGCAGGCGGCCAATGACATCAAGGGTGACCCTGCGCAGAAACCCGGCATCATCCACCTTTTCAGAGGGAATCAGGTTCAGGCGCCGCAGGTTTTTGTTCACGAGCCTGTCGATTTTTGAAGTTTCAGCCGGATCTTCAAAGCGGTTTGGGGTCCCTGGACGGGGCACCGTGACCTGATGCACTGCAATTTGCCCGGCAAAACGTGCCATCACTGCCGCTTGCCCAATGGATGCCCCCGTTTTGAAAGTCCCGGTTTCCTCGACCTCCGCGAGGGCGGAATTATTGGAATGGAACATGGCGAGCCAGGTGACGTCTTCCTCGCGGCCGTCGCTGGCGCGGGCGATTACTTTGAGGGCCTGATTTTGGGCGAACCCGAGAACGGTTTCGGGGGGATCCATCCGCAGCCCTACCCAATTGGGGCGGTTTTTGTCTTCGTAAACGAGGCCGCCTTTAATCCAGTCCCTCAGGATGGCGTATTCCCGAGAGTTTTCATCCATGCGCGGCCCCCCGGCATGGGGTACGGAAGCAGTGGATTTGGTGAGAAGCAGGCTGCTTTCGGGGGCGGAAACCATGACCCTGCGGCCCCGGCCTTGCGTTGTAAGAGCTTCGAAATCAGCGCGCGGATCGTTCCCGAACACGGAAAGCTTGAAGCCCCGCTGGCCCTCGGCCTTGCCATGACAGGCGGAGCCGTTGCACCCAAAGCGGCTCAGAAGCGGAGAGATGTCATGGACAAAGTCGCGGGTCTCCTGCGCTCGGATTTGAAGGGCGCCGAGCAGGAGCAGCAAACATGTCAACAAAGGGCGGAACATGGCAAAAGTGGGGTGCGGCGTCATTGGACGATCTAAAATCAGGCCTTTGAGCGTTAAGATGACGTTTGAGAAGAGTATTTCTTTGTCAAAAAATGTGCAATCTAGACTAAGCACGCATTTCCCAAGTGAAGGCAGGTCTTTTTAGATACGGCGCCAAGGAACAGAAAGCCGGCTCTTTTATGGGTGAAGAGTCCGGAGGACGGCGCGGTTTTTACGGGGTTTTCCAGAGTAACCTCAGAGCAACACGAGGAAACACTAGGAGAGTTGCCGCCACAGACTAGTTTTTAGAAGACAGGGGTGACTGGACTGAGGCTCTACGCTAGAAAGGAATGATGCAGCTTCGTGTGAGTTTCCTTTTTTTCTCAGGTGGCCTTCTTTTTTTCTCCGCTTGCAGCGCGCCTCGTTACGAGTACCGGTATGTTTCGGGAAAAACGGCTGTTTTACGTCATGGATACGCCGAGGCTCCTCCGAAGGCGCCGAGGCAGGTTCAGGCTGCAATCGCAGCGGGCAACCGGATCGCCGGTCTGCCCTATCGTTACGGTGGCGGCCATGGGACGGATTTGGCCGAGGCGTACGACTGTTCGGGGGCTACCTCCTATGTTTTGCGCGAGGCTGGCCTCTTAAATGGAGTGTGTACGTCCACCGAGTTCCGGCATTTCGGCAATTCCGGGGAGGGAAAGTGGATCACGGTGTATGCAAGAAAGGGACATGTGTTTCTTTCAGTCGCGGGGTTGCGCTTCGACACGGGGTGGGCGCAAAAGCGGGAGGGCCCGCAATGGACAACCCTGAGTCGACCCGCGGATGCCACAACTCTCAGGCATCCCCCTGGGCTTTAGGAGGGTTTCAAGTCTGCGCGCCGCCGTAATGAAGCAGTGAACCGTTCGAGAGGGAGCGGAATGGTGTAGCTCCATTCCGTCTCTGCTACATTTTGAAAGTGGTCGGGGCGATAGGATTTGAACCTACGACCTCCTGGTCCCAAACCAGGCGCTCTACCAAGCTAAGCTACACCCCGAAACTACTGTTGCCGTTTGAGTGACACTCCGGATTTGACCCCTTTATGGACATTTTACACCGATTTTCCACACCCTGTTCTGACTAGCAGATCGGAGGAGCAGGCACGGAGAAAAACCAGAACCGAAGTTCACGAGAGTCGGAGAGGCCACTACAACCTTCACGCAACGCTGTGTACTATGCTCCGTTAAAGAAGAACGGCAAGCAAAAGTGCTAATGTCTTCGTGCGGTCGAAAAAACGTGAGCGGCGGGTAGCGTGTTTCGCGCTCAACTTTTCACCGCATCTCTTTCTGCGGTTGTTACGAGCCTTGTCGACAAGCACGGCGCCGAGGATGACGAGGCCAAGCCCCAGCCAGACAAATGATTCTGGGATCTGGTAGATGGACTGGCCTTTTGGGAGAATGTACGCGAAGCCGCTCCCTACAAGCATCACCGCCAGCGTCACAATCAACGAGGGATCGCAAAACGGCGGGTGCCCGTCCGCTTGGAGGGAATGGAAACGCGACCACAAAGCCGTTGCTTACGGATGCCGAAGCCAGCGCGTTAATGCTGGGGGGCGCGCTGACCCCGGAGGTCGCGAAACGGTTTTGTGCAAGGCCTGATCCAGCCTGTGCCGATGCCGTACTCGCGAGTGTGCTCTCGGCAGAGACGGGCTTCAAAGTTCAAATCACAAGTGTTTTCCGTGCGCTCCTTGCGTTTGCAAAAAACCAGTGGGGGCCGAAGCTGCGGACTGCTCTGGAAAAGTTCAGCCCTGATATCAAGGTGCGGCAGGCGGAGCTTATTCTTTTGGGGGCATCAAAAGATCCTGCAGCGCAGGGAATCCTGCTTGAAGCGCTTCAGAAAGATCCGACGAAAGATTCTGCCTTAGGGGGGGCAGACTTGTAGAAGCTGCACAGCTTCCGCTGATCAAGGAAGTATTGGCGCGTGCGGAGGCTGCCTGCAAGAACGCCGCGCGGCCCGCCGAACCCGCCCCCGGTGTGTTTGCACGGGAACAGGGGAGCCCCATTGTAGAGGCGGCTCTCGCACTCTAAAGGCTGGGCGCCCCGGACGCTTTGCCTCGCTTGTTGTGAAAGTGGCTCTGGACGCGGGAGAACCGACCCATGTAGAGTGGCGGCGCCTTGCCTTGGAACAATCTGGCTCTGTCTCGCCAGTGGTTCGGAAACCACTCCAAGGGGCACGAGATCAAACCGTCGTTCGCATGGCCGCGGCGCTTTCAAAAGAGTCGCGTTAAACCAACCCCTTTACCTGACCATCCTATGAGTGCCCCCCGCATGATGACCGCTCTTACTTTCCTCTCTCTCTCGGCAGCCTGTCTGGCCTCTCAATGGCCTCAGTTTAGAGGGGAGGGCGGTCTGGGAATTGCCGATACAAGCGCTCCTCCGACGCATTTCGGGCCTCAAACGGGCGTGCGCTGGAAGGTATCGCTGCCTTCAGGAAACTCGTCGCCTTGTATTTGGGGAGACAAAATCTTTCTCACCACCTACGACAAAACAAAGCTGGAGACGGTCTGCTTAAGACGCTCGGACGGTGTGGTTTTATGGAGGGCATCCGCACCTTGTGAGCAGTTTGAAATCACACACCGTCTCGGTAATCCGGCGTCTCCGACTCCGGCGACTGACGGGAATCTGGTCTTTGTTTACTTTGGCTCATACGGCGTCATTGCGTATGACTTCGAGGGTGTGGAAAAATGGCGACTGCCCTTGAACGCGCCTGTGGTGGAGTTTGGGACGTCTGCATCGCCAGTGCTTTTCAGCGGCCGATTGTTTCTTGTATGCGACCAGGATGAGGGATCCTTCCTGCTCGCTGTAGACGCCCGGTCGGGGCGCACGCTGTGGCGCAAGGAGAGAACCGAATTTCGCCGCAGTTTCGCCACGCCGTTTCTTTGGAAACACCAAGGGGGCGAGGAATTGGTGGTTCCAGGTTCGATATGGTTGAAATCCTATTCGCCCGAGACTGGAGATGAACTGTGGACTTACACAGGAACCTCGCGTGTCGCTTGCAGTTCACCCGTAGCGGGAGACGGACTGCTTTTCAGCGCTAGTTGGAACGTAGGAGGAGACGCCGATAGTCGTGTGACCATGGAGCCCTTCGGGGATTTTGTGAGGGGTCTGGGCAAGCAGGAGGACGTTTTGCTGCAAAAAGAGGACATTCCCAAAGGCCCTTTGCTGGACCGTTTTACGCAGATGGATTTAAACAAGGATGGAAGAGTTACCCGCGTCGAGTGGGAGGCCATGCGTTCGATGTTCGCGCGCGCAGGAAACGCGCTTTTAGGGATTCGTCCCGGCGGCCGCGACGATGTCACAGCGTCTCATCTGGCGTGGAAAAACACACGGAGTCTTCCCTATGTAGCGTCTCCGCTGTTTTACAAGGGCCGGCTTTTTACGATTAAAAATGGAGGGCTAGCTTCCTCTTACAAGGCTGCGACTGGCGAAGTTTTGTTCCAAGACCACAGGCTCGAGGCGCCCGGTGATTATTACGCTTCGCCCGTGGCCGGAGGAGGACGAATTTATCTCGTTTCACAGGGTGGGGTAATGACTGTACTCGCTGCGGAAGACACGCCGAAGGTGCTGGCCCGTGTCGAGTTCGGTGAGCCGGTGATGGCAACACCTGCAATCATTGACGACACCCTTTATGTTAGGACCGAGAGCGCTCTGTACGCATTGCGCGAGGCGGTAGAGACTCGCTAAAGGCACATGAGAAAGTTCCTGCTCTCGATCGCTTTTCTTGTCCTCTCAATTTCCGCACACGCTGCAGACCAGCGCTTGAACATCCTTTTTGTTTTTGCTGATGATTGGGGGCGCTATGCCAGTGCCTATGCAAAGGCGGATGGCAGACCGTCTGTGAACGATGTGATCCGGACCCCCAACGTCGACAAGCTTGCCGCGGAGGGAGTGCTTTTCCGAAACGCCTTTGTCAACTCTCCAAGTTGCACGCCGTGCCGCAGTTCTATGCTTTCCGGGCGCTATTTTTTTCAAACCGGGCAGGGCGCGATTCTCCGTGGTGCTCATTGGGATTCCGCGATTCCTTCCTTCCCCTTGCTGCTGCTGGAGAGTGGTTATCAGATCGGAAAAACCTACAAAGTGTGGAGTCCCGGCGAACTCGCGGATGCTCCGTTTGGAGGGCAGAAATTTGCGTATGAAAAGGCGGGCAGGCTACCGAACCAGTTTTCGGCGTCGGTAACGCAGCAGCTCTCGCAAGGAAAGTCTCTTGAGGAAGCCAAGGAAGTAGTGTTTGAGCAGGTGCGTCAGAATTTCGAGGCGTTTCTGCACGACACAAAACCAGGGAAGCCATGGCTTTATTTTTTTGGTCCAACCAATACACACCGGAAATGGCTCAAGGGCTCAGGCAAAGCTTTATGGGGTATCGAGTCAGAGCTGCTGAAAGGGAAGATGCCCGCCTTCTATCCAGATGTGCCAGAGGTGCGCGAAGACATAGCGGATTACCTCGGAGAGTGTCAGGCAGTCGATGCGTATCTCGGAGTGCTTCTTGAGGCGTTGCGTCTGTCGGAGCAGTTGGACAACACGATGATTGTGGTCAGTGGTGACCACGGCATTCCCGGAGTGCCCTCTGGAAAGTGCAACCTGTATGACAATGGCACGGCTGTTTCACTCGTGGTGAAGATGCCGGGGATCAAGCCGGGCCGGGTTATTGATGATCTGGTGCGGTTACCGGATTTGGCACCCACATTTATGGAGGTGGGCGGCGTTGTCCCTCCTGGCGGACTTTATGGGCGATCTCTCTTGCCACTTTTAAAGTCAGAGAAAGGTGGAGTGGTTGAGTCTGATAGAAATTGGGTTGTGGTCGGCAGGGAACGCCACGTCGATATCGCACGTGAGGGGAACCTTCCGTATCCTATGCGGGGACTGCGAACCAAAGATTTTTTGTACATTCGAAACTTCGAACCAAGCCGCACGCCTATGGGCGATGCCCTGCAGGTTTCAGACGGCCACGCACCGTCTTTTCAAGAGCTGGAAAATAACACTTATGCCGCTTTTCCAGACATGGATGCAAGCCCGACAAAAGCTTGGTTGGTCGCACATCGGAATGATGCCCAATGGAGGCCTCTTTTCGAGAAGACCTTTGGGAAGCGCCCTGCGGAGGAGTTGTATGACTTGGCGAAGGATCCCGACCAAGTGCACAACGTTGCCAGCGAGGCTGCCTACGCCACAAACAAAGCAGAACTCTCGCGGCAGTTGCAGGCAAGGTTGAAGGATGCAGGCGATCCGCGTCTGGATGATCCCGTTCCATTTGAGAAAGAACCTTTCACAAATGGAAGAGGTAAGGTGAAGGAAGAAAATCGGCACAAACAGTAGAACGGAAAAATGTGGCTTGGGAGCGATGCGAAGAATCCCTGAGCATGACGCTCCCTTATTATCGGACCATTTCCGGCGGGCGGGGCATCTGGAACGACTGCGTTAGTGAGCGGGCCGTTGAAACGTGGCCAAAACAAGGACGATCATTGTTTTTTTGCGGCCCATGCGTTCCATTGCGCTCGGTACTCGGGAGTCATTGGAGTGAATGTGACCTTCACTTTCGGCAGGTCGGCTTTGAGTTTTGAAAGGTCGTCGTCTGTGAGGACCACTTCGTGAAAATCGACTGTCTCCAAGTTTGGGAGATTCTTCAGGAGCTTTAAACCGCCTTCATACGACAGCACAGAATAGTCGACGGTAAGTTTCTTAAGCTTGGGAATTGTTACAAGGCTTGCAAACGCGGCGTCTGTCAGCGATGCGCCGCCCTTTGGCCATAGGCGGACGGTTTCAAGCGAGGGATGCCGCGCGAGAAGAGCTACGAACTTGTCATCGGCCGCGCCATGCTTGAGATCCACCGAACGCAGGTTGGGGGCGGTGACGACCTCGATGCAAAAGGCGCCATCGGTTGCGAAGGACTCCACCGTGGGATGATTGGAGAGCGCAGCCTTCGCTTCAGGAGTGGGCTTCACGATGTGCATAGCAGAGATACCCGTCAGCGATTTCATCTCCCCAAATTTTGCCACCCCGGTTCCGCTCAAAAGAGACTTATTGATTCCAACGGTGATGGGGTCGATTGTAACCAAACGGGACATGCCGGCGTCATCCAATGCATTGTCATTAAAACGCAGGTGTCTCGGGCGCAGTGCCGCAATGGCGTCCCATTGCACCGCAGTTAAGGGTTGAGGCGAGGTGACGGACAGGGTCAACGCACCTTTTACGGAAGCCAGCGTCGGTTTCAATTCTTTGAGAACCTCGGGCATATCCGGCAGCTGTGGTGTTTGAGCGGAAGTAATGGATCCGAGACTCAGAGTGCCAATGAGAAAAAGGGGGAGGAGGGTGGTCATGGTAAAGGTGGGATGGACGGCGAATTTAGAGAATGTCCTCTACCAGCCATTTCTGGTAGTTGCAAACAATCGGCACGTCGCGCCTTTGTAGTAGGAGGTCTGTTTTGTGAGTGGAAGCGGTTGATGGGCCGTCATGCACCAAAGGGTCTATTTTGATGCTAATAGGGCTCCCGGTTTCTGGTTGGTTTTGGCGACACCCTCATGAAACAACCCATCGCTCTTGTTTTCTCCACCCTATCGTTCTTGTCTGCATGCTGCGTTACCGCAGAAGCCCAGTCCTGCCTGCCAAAAAACGGACGGCTCGCCATTGTCGGAGATTCTATTACGGAACAGAAACTGTATTCCAAGTTTATCGAAACCTATCTGTTGACGGCCGGTGGCCGTTCGGATGTTCACGTGTTTCAATTTGGCTGGGGTGGCGAAACTGCCGGGGGTTTTGATGCGCGCCTAAGGAATGATCTCGCGACCTTCAAACCCGATGTCGTCACCCTATGTTACGGAATGAACGATGGTGCGTATCGGCCTTACGAAGAGGCCGTGGGAAAACGTTACGAGGATTCCATGCGGTCTGTGCTAAAGAAGCTCACGGAAGACAAGATACACGTCGTGGTAGGAACGCCTGGAGCGGTGGATTCGAAATATTTCTCGAGAATTTTCCCCGCAAATCTCAATGCAGCCGACAGTTACAATCAAAGTTTGGCGAAGCTTGGCGAGATTGGCAGGAAACTCGCCGGTGAAATCAACGGCGGATTTTCCGATGTTCACGGCCCGATGATGGAGGCGATGGTGAAGGCGAAAGCCGTCTATGGCGAAGAATATGATGTCTGCGGCCGGGACGGAGTTCATCCTGGCGCGAATGGGCATCTAGCCATGGCCTACGCCTTCCTCAAAGGGATCGGGTGTGATGGGAACGTGGGGGAAATCACGATGGACGGTGGAGGTAAAACCACTGCCTCTAAGGGGCATAAGGTGCTCACGTCCACCCCGTGGACTGCCGAGATCGAAAGTGAACGATATCCATTTTGCTTCGACCCCGATCCAAAATCTTCTGGCAGCACCCGGAGCATTTTGCCCTATCTGCCCTTCAATCAGGATCTGAACCGCTTCATGCTAAGGGTGGCTCAATTATCAGCGGCCAAAGCGAAGGTCACTTGGGGGCAGGAAACTCGTGAGTTTACAAAGGCGCAATTAGAAGCCGGCATTAATCTGGCTGCGGAGTTTGCTGCGACTCCCTTCGATAATGCGTTTGCGGGAGTCATGAACGCAGTGGGTACAAAACAAGCTTACGAGACCATGATGATCAAAGGCATGATCAGCCAATTCCGAGGCTTCAACGCAGAGATCGAGAAAGACCCGGAGCTTGGAACCATCTTCGAAGCACTCCGTAAAAAACTGGCAGCCAATCAAATGCGTCTGGATGGCGAAATCCGCACAAAGATGGTTCCTGTCAAACACACCTTGACGGTTACGCCTCTCTGACCCCCTGAAGCAGACTGAGCGGGCGCGCAGTGCCTTCTGAGACTTTAATCCTTGTTTGTTGGAAATGAGGATTAGAGCCGGGTCAGACTGACGGCGTGACAGCTCTGCTTTTCAGAGTCCTCGTGTAGATGCCGCATCATCGGCAGCCAGGGGTTGCTGATACGATGATGCGGATTAGCCTAAAAACGGCAAAGGGAGATCAGATGCCGGAGGCATCACCGCCATTTGCCGGTGGTTGAGCGAAGCGACACCACCGGTTGTCAGACCACAAAACAAGGCATCCCGGAGGGATGCAAGACTGCGCCAAGCGTAGGTTCTTCACCGGTA
>CANJPY010000120.1 GCA_947476255.1 Chthoniobacteraceae bacterium
AGCGCCACACGGCAATGCAAATGAAGCAAACCGGAGAACAGCCTCCGAGAGCCGGATGCGGGAAATCCGCCCGTCCGGTTCGATGAGGGGGAGAGGAGGACAAGGAGTGGTTGTGGCCGCAAACCATCCTCGTCTCCCTACTCTATTTAGGGCGGGCAAAGTGCGATAAAGCCTCTGGCGTTGTTGACATGACGTCCAGCACTCTCCAAGAGTGAGCGTCATGAGCCCCCCGTTGGCCGCCGGTTTTTTCTGTAATCCGTTGGTGGCGCGCTTGTCGCACGGGCAACAAAAAAGACGCAGGCGAAACACGCTGCGTCTAGTTTTGGAGAAACCCGAATGACTCGGAAACGGGTTTTGGAGTCTTGGAAAACCGAGTTCTTCGATGCTCTTTGAGGAGATCAGGAGTTCCAGTGACGTTAGGACTTCCAGTCCAAGGCACCCTTTTTAACCGCGTAGACGTAGCCGAGGGTCAGGATACCTACGAAGGAGAACATACTCCAGAATATGGAGGCGCCGTACTCCAGAATGGCGTCTTTATAGATCACCGCCCAAGGGTACATGAAAACGATTTCCAGATCGAAAAGGATGAAGAGCATCGCGACGAGGTAAAACTTGACGCTGAAACGGGGCTGCGGTCCCTCGTCGGCGATCATGCCGCACTCGTAGGCGGTGTCTTTGGTGGCATTCCGGCGGGTCGCTTTTCCGAGCAGAAGGCTCACCAGCAGGGCGCTGCAGGCAAAACCAATGGCCACGAGCACCTGCAGGAGAATGGGAAGATAATCACTCTTCATGAAGCAAAGCAAAAACATAGGGCCACGGCCGGCGCCGTCCCAGGGATCTGGAAAGCGGACCGGCGGTAGACCGTCTATACTGGGGTTCCTAAGCTTCTACCGGCTGGGGGGCAGGGAGGGGCGGTGGAGTGGTTTGAAGGGTGGCCAATTGCTTGGGGATGCCTTTATACTTTTTAACATCCTTTTTCACCATGCCTCGTGACACGAGATTCTGGAGCTTTTCATAAGCACGCAGCCGTAACATTTCTTCGCCGCCGCTTGCGGCATTGCGCGCCTTGAGGCGCTCGTAGACCTTGTCAAAAAGATCTTTGAACTCAAAGCTGCTTCGCGAAGAGAGTACTGCCGCCAGTTCCTCTGTCACTAAGTCAGGCAACCGACGTGAGAACGCTGTCCTTTTCTGGATCGCCATAGGAAGATCACTGTAGCACAGGTGGGCCGTTTCTCGAAGAAAATTTTGTAATCTATTCTCGAGATCCGATTAAACCGCCCCCTCAGGCGTGCAAGTTACTCTTAGGCTCTTCTGAACGCTCCTAGACCCTTTTGTGCTCGAGCAGCTTGCTTTTTAAGGCCTCAGCCGACATCCCCTCCACACGCACCACTTTGTCCCGAGACTTCGCTCCCGAGATTAAAACCGCCTCGCCCCCAGCCGTCCCCACCGCTTTTGACACAAAATCGAGGACCGCCGCATTGGCTTTCCCCTCCAGCGCGGGACTCGCCACCTTCAACTTGACCGCCTCTCCATGCAAACCGACGACTTCCGTTTTTCGGGCATTCGGCACCACTCGGAGCAGAACTCCTGAAACTAGGCCGAGGGAGGACGTGTTGGTGCTTGCTGCCAAGTGCGAGGGGACGAGAAAAACCCGCCAGTGGTTGGACGTTTCGGGCGCGTGTATCGCGTGCGAGCGTGCGAGCGTGCGAGCGTGAGCGCGTGAGCGCGTGGATCTCGCTACGGGGCTGTGCCTGCGTGGAGACTATGAACGAGGTTTGACGTACACCCCGATCAGAGGTCTGGGGGACGGCTTTGCAGAGACAAAATCACTCACGAAACCTTCTTTGGACCGGAGTTCGACATGGCCTGCGCCCGAGCCGCCATATACCAAGACGGAGCCCGGGGGCGCTTTGTAAGGATCGGAGACCGCCAGTTTGCGAAAGCCGAAGCTCGTCTGTAATTCCGTTCCGGCTTCCCTAGCGTACCGTGTTTTCGGATAGGAATCAATGATCTGTGCCCGAAGCAGGGCAGTTTTGACGTAGCGCCAACAACTTGCCTGAGAGGAGGCTGACGCGCGTTCCGCCGCGATCTCGGCCGCTTCCATCATACGCTTGTCGTACCGGAAGTTTGAGGACTGGGGACCGAAAAGACTGCGTAATTCAGGTTTTAAGACGTCGGCCTGGTCGGGATTGAACAAAGAATAACTGCCGAACGCTGCAGGAGCATTCGCGAGCACGGCCAAAATGAGGACTTTGAGTAGCAGACGCATGTTTTTAGCGAAACAAGCCGCCGGGGGAGACGGATCCCGAAGACTAACCATCCGCGAGAACAGGTCAAATGATTTCAGGCCGAGTCAAAACCTTTAGCCTCCGGCAAAAAGCTCCTCTTGTTACACAGAGCACGCAAGGTAGCGCCCAACTAGAGCGCCAATACAAACGCATTGCGCCTTCCCTGAAAGGCCGGTGGCCTGCGCTGCATTGACCCTTACTTGACTCCTTCCAGAACAAGTTCCCCAGAAGAAAGACTCCATACCGCTGTGGCGACGTGCCCCCGCCCGTCCTCGGTTTCAAAATCCAGCGGGAGCACCAGTTTTTCCCCACGCCATTGCAGTTTGTCTTCTGCAATCGAAAACATCATGGAGTTGAGCTTAAACTTTCGCTTTTGAAGCAGCTCAATCAAGGTGCCCTTGTTGATCACTCGGGTTCCAGCTCCTTGGCCCCAAATCACAAGAGAGGCCGTGCCCCGCCGCGTGGAAAGGGGAATAGCAACCATCTCTTTTGTGGGATGCCAGCGTACCGTTTCAGCGGCTCCCATAAAACGGCCCTCGCGGTCCGCATGATCGTGACCAAGCAGTTCTTCTGACTGGCTCTGCACCTCAATGAGGCAGGGTAAGCCGCGTCGGTCGTATATGATCCAGCGTCCGTTTGGGCTCAGCGACACCCCTTGCGGACGCTCGAGTCGCTTGCCCTGCGACTGCTCTAACAACTCGATGCTCCGCTGGCCACCCTCCCCGGAAGGGTTGGCTTTTTTGAGGCGCGCGATATAAACACCGACCTGATCCTTGGGGATTTGCCACCAGCGGCTTCCGATTCCGTGCTCCGCCACACTGCGGGTGGTATCGCCCACATCACTGAGCAAACCGAGCATGACACCCGGGAGCCGAGGATCCAGGGAATATTCCAGTTCCCGGAGCGCCTCCAGACGTTTGTCTGGATCCTTCGACTTCAGTTTCGCCAGACTCGCGTTCACATTGACGGGCTCGCTCCCGGGCGCCGCTGCCGCTCCATTGCCGGCTGGTGGAGCGGGCAAGGACTTTGAAGACTGGGACGGCGGCGACGAGGAGGACGTCTGGCGCAGTTCCTGAATGCGTTGCCGCGTCAGCCGCGCTCCCAGTGCCGCCCGCGCCGGGGGGGCCACATTCGCAATCGTTTCGTAGGTCGACTTGAGCCATTCCCTCTGCTGATCCCGGATTTGCGCTTGTTCGGCGGCGGTCATTGGTTTGCGGATGGCGGAATACAGCGTCGAAAGGTCCTTGTCCGCCGCCTTGAACTGCGGGTCCCGAAGCATTTCACTGTAAAGGACCTCGGACTGAGCCGGGGACAGGGCGGCGTTCAACGGCAATACCGTCGCCGCAAACAAAAAGACCAGGAAAGCGAGCCGCCCGGGAAAGCAGCGGGGCTGGAGACGGGGGATAGGGGGCGAGAAGACAGGGGTGTGCACTTAGACAATATCGCAATATTCTGGCGACTGATGCAGCAACAAATGTGTGATCGTGCCACGACGACCTGTCGCGCCGCAGAAATCAGGGAACACGTGCAGCCCCTTGGGAACCACAGTGCGGGAGCCAGCGAGGACCTGGGCGGGCTGCGCGAGATTGTCCCCCTGCGCGCGCACGCGCGCCCGCAGCGCGTGCGACGCCTCATGGGTATCTTGGAAACAACGGCAGTCTGCCCATTCCGCCGGCAGGCCGGAGGAAGGCTAAGAGTGCGAGCCACGCTGGGTCATCAGCAGTACGCCCAACTTCCTATGCCTGCCACCCCCTGCAAAACTCCGCACCAGTCCTCGCCCGCCCCCCTTTGCCTGCTGGAAAACCGACCCCGCCGAGAAGCCGAGCGGCGTTTCGACCGCAGCAGTCCGTGGCTTTGTCTATTACTCGTCTGTCTCTGGCTCGGCGCGCAGGTGCAGGGTGCCGAGCCTGTGCGGGTGGGGATTCTGGGTTTGGATAATTATCAGGGCGTTGCTTATACCCAGCTCTTTAACAATCCGTTGGCGGAAGGCGAGCTCGCTGGGTTGCGTGTGGTGGCGGTGCTTCCAGACCCGAGTCCCGACTATCCTGAAAGCCGCGCATTGACGGAACGCTGGTTGGGACAAATCGGTCAATTATACCAAAACCCGAAGCAAGGGAGTCCTACGGTTGCTCCACCCCAGGTTGTGGGCTCTCTGAACGAGTTTCTTCAAAAGGTGGACGTGGTGCTGATGGCAAGTTTGGACGGCCACCAGCACCTTGCCCAGGCAACACCAGTCTTGCAGGCTGGAAAGCCGCTCTTTATCACACGGCCGCTGGCTGCAACCCCCGAGGAAGCCAACGCGATTCTGGACGTCGCGCACCGCACCGGCACTCCGTGTTGGAGCAGCTCACAACATCGGTTCAGTCCGGGCTTCTCAGGGATGCGCGACCACCCGGAAGTCGGGAGCGTTCTTGGGTGTGATGTTTACGGAGGCTTCGATTTGAAAAACAGTGCCGGTGCGGATGCTTTCATCAGACCGCTGCACAGCCTCGAGACGGTTTTTGCCATCATGGGTCCCGGTTGTGTGTCTGTGGCAAGCCACTCCACTCCCACGGCAGAAATCTATGTCATGGCGTGGGGGGATGGCCGGGTGGCAACCTACCGTGGCATTAAGGAAGGGGCCGTCAAATGGAGTGCCACGGTTTTTGGGAGCAAGGGAGTTTCCACAGCTGGTGTTTACGGCCATGGAATCCCAGTGCAGGGAGTGGTCCCGACCAAGGATAAATACATGGGATACGAGGGTATCGGTGTCGAGATCGCGAAGTTTTTCAAAGGGGGTCCCGTTCCCGTGGCAGCTTCGGAAACGCGCCAGATATTCGCTCTTCTGCAAGCCGCACAGAGCAGTCAACAACAGCAGGGAGCGCGTGTTGAAGTGCGCCAGCCTCAAGGTGCGGTGCGGTAGCAGGCGCAGAAAAAGTGCGTCAAGCCGACCTTGCTTTGTCCTTCCCTCGCTCTCCCACCGTTGAGTCGGTGCGGAGTTTTAGCCTGCGTTCGTTTTTTACGATGGTCACGCGCGCAGGCCTTGCAAGGAACCCGTGCTGGTTGCGAATTTGTCCGCTTCGATCCCGAGCTGTTGCAGCATGCTCACAAACAGGTTAGCCAGTGGCGTGTTGTTCACCGGGTCAAAGACGAGGTGTCCGCCATGCTTGAAGCCGCCGCCCGCCAGAATGAGGGGCAGGTTTTGGTTGCTATGCGAGTTGGCATTTCCAAGGCAGCTGCCGTAAAGGACTTGTGTGGAGTCAAGCAGAGTGCCTCCCTGCTCCGGAACACTCTGCAGCTGGTTTAGCAACTCGCCAAAGACCGAGACCTGGGCCTCTTCAATCCGTCTGAGTTCCGCCACTTTCTCCGGTTCATTGCCGTGGTGTGTCAGACTGTGCGTTTCGCTCTTTACGCCAGGCACCTGTGGAACGATCGAAAAGGTGCCGAGTGTCAGCGTGACCACGCGCGTGCTGTCTGTCTGCAGCGCAAGCCGGATCAAATCAAACATCAGGCGCGAGCGGGAGACGATGTCGTTTGCATCCGCCACGTCCTTGGGCTGCTGATAGGCCACCGTCGGCTTCGGCCGATTTTCCCATTCGATGTTCCGTTGCAGACGGCCCTCCAGCTCTCGGATGCTTTGAAAATACTGGTCCAGCCGGCTGCGATCCGCTGCGTCATAGCTCTTTTCGAGTTGTCGTGATTTATCGAGGATCAAATCAAGCACGCTCCCGCCAGACTCGATTCGTCGCATCGTCGCTGCTTTTTCCTCAGGGGTTCCGGCGGCAAACAAACGCCGGTAAAGCCGTTCGGCACTGTTTTCAGCGGGCATCATTACGCCGGCGCGGGAGACCGCGATGGAGTCTGCGTAATGCTCGCCTTTGCGCACAGAAACAGCGAGCGAAGGATAACGCGTGGCAGCGCCGTTTCTTTCAGCAGCCAACTGGTCCAGTGAGAGGCTGTTGCGGAAGGTCGGCTGCCCGGGGTGCGGCGCGCCGCTTAAAAAGCACTGGCCCGCGTGATGGTTGCCGTCCACACCCGGATGAGAAAGCCCAGCGAAAGTCGTAAACAGGTTGCGTTGCGACGCGAGAAGGTCGAGGTATGGGCTCGAGTTCTCACCTTCCTTTGGGAAGAAAAAATTCGGCATCATTCCAAGCGGCACGTGAATTGCCAGCAACCGGCGTGGAGGTCGTTGTTCAGCAGCACGTCCCATGGAAGGGAGTGCGATGCAGGCACCGGCGGCGAGAAGAAAATTACGACGGTTCATTTTCAAGGAGTGTGTTGGGGTTGAAACAGCCCGCTCTGGACCAGCGCATGCATCAGGGAGCGCAGACCGTAGCCGGTGGCTTTTGTGGACTCAACGATCTCTTGAATCTTCGCGCGGTCGGCATAGTCCACTTCCGCTCCGGTAGCGTACCGCGAAAGATGAGCGACAAAAGAGAGGGCAAGCTTTTCGTCGTCTTCGGCAAGCCGCGCGACAAACTCCGCAGGCCCCGTGAACGTCCTGCCGTCTCGCAGCTTCCCGCTGGGATCAACCTGCGGTCCGAGTTTGTAATCGACCTTCCAAGGGGTGTGTCCTTTTTCGGGCGGTGTCTCTCCCTTGCCATTAGAGCGGTAGCGGTCGCGGAGACCGCCGATGGGGTCGAAGGCTTCGAGCGCGAAGCCCGGCGAGTCGATCTTCGCATGGCAGGCGGCGCAGCTGGCGTCGCTCCGGTGGCGGTCAAGTTGCTCGCGTACGGTGGTGGTGCCGCGTGTGTCGGGATCGATCGCTGAAATGCCGGGTGGCGGCGGTGGCGCAGGATCGTTGAGCAGGCGGTCGCACACCCACACGCCGCGTTTGACGGGCGAAGTCGTCGTGCCGTTTGCGGTGAGTTTGAGGATCGCGGCTTGTCCGAGAAGACCGCCGCGGAAGCTGCCCCTCGGCAGCGGTACTTTTCGCACCTCGACACCTTCCACGCCACTGATGCCGTAATGTTCGGCGAGACGTTGCGTGAGCATTGCGAAGCCGGGCTGAAGCAGCGCGCGTGCGGGAAGATCGTGGGTGATCAACTCGCGCAAAAACGCGGGTGTTTCGGCAGCTAACCCGTCGTGGAGCAGGAACCGGTATTCGGGGTAAAGCAAGGGATCAGGAGTCGTCTCGTCAAGGCGGTTTAACTCGAGCCACTGGCGGGTGAAGTCTTCGTAGAAGCGCTTGCTGCGGGGATCCGCGAGGAGCCGGTCCAAGTGCTCACGCAGCACCTCGGGACGACTGAGCGAATGGTCGCGTGCTGCCGCCAGCAGCGAATCATCGGGTGGTCCGTTCCAGATCCAGTACGACAGGCGCGAGGCGAGGGCAAAGTTTGCGTTGCTTGAGAAAAAAGAAGTCGCTTCTTTTGCTTCGCCGGTGAGGAAAAGAAACTCCGGCGATGTCAGCGCAGCGACGTAGACCCTGCGCATTGCGTCTTCGAAGCAATCCTTTGCGGACAGGCGTTTTTTGAGGAGTTCGAGATACGGTTCGAGCTCTGCAGCGCCAACATCCCGACGAAACGCGCGGGGCAGAAAAGCGGCGAGCAATTGCTTCGCATCGCTGACGGGGTGGGAAGACTGCACGGTTTCCAGCGGCGGTTTGCGCTCGGCGGGCGGCAGGTCTGCATTGTAATTAGGGAGATAACCGCCAATGCCGCGGATTTTGTCGCGTCTTGGTGGAAGAACGTCGCTGTCCGCGGGCAAGGGTTTGAGGGGAAGGTCGCCAAAGATTTTTTTGTGACTGGCGGGCGGCCACGTGCTGTGGATGGGGCCTTCGATTTCAAACCAATCAAGCGCCACACCCGGGCCGACATGCTTGGCGGCTCTGCCGGCGATTTGGCCGATGCGCAGACCGATCCAGGGGATCGACACTGGGTCGAAGACGATTGACTCATGCGCGTCGAGCCACGTCACAAGTTCGCTTTCTTTCGACTGAAGCGAGGGGGCGGTGAATGCCGAAAGTAAACGGCCTCCCTCCTGCTGCTTGCCTTCTTCGTGAGCCCTGAGCACAGCGGCCTGCGGCGCTGCGCATGGATTGGGCCGGCCGTTCTCCCAGTGAAACCCCCAGACAGACAATTTGAGCCGGTACAGGCCCGCATAAATGGGCGACACGTTCATCGCCGCCTCGTACCCGGCGAGATTCGGGTTGAGCAGACCGACAGCGCTCTGGCTTTGCCGGACCAGGGGCTCTTTGACCTGTTTGCTGCGTTCTTCGAGGTCAGGTCCTCGAAAGTCTACAAAGCCTTGTTTGTCCTCTTCACCTCCGCGCACCGGCAGGTCGGGGTCAGGTTGTTTGTCTTTGAGGAGCACGTATTGACCGTGGGCAAGATTGCCGCCGAACTTGAAAAGTCCCGCGGGATAGATGCGCTTTTGGAACACGGGGGGCGGAGTGCTGCGTGTGGCGATGGCCGCGTCCAGAGCTTTTTCGATAGCTTCTTCGTAAGCCGCGAGATGGCCGGGAGAAAGATCAAGGCCGCCTGCAATTTTATCATATCCAGCGATGCGTCCGTCTGCAGGCAGCAGCGGTGTGATATCGAGTCGGGGCAATGCGAGTAGATCTTGGAGCGAATTTTCGAATTCTTGCCTGGTGAGGCGGCGCAGTGGAATACGCGTGGGCCGGGCCGCCAGAGAGGTTGCTACCAACCGTGAATCAAGTTGCGTGAGAAAATCTTTTTGTTCGTCCGCGGCAGGGCGCGTCGTTTTCTTTGCGGGCGGCATCTCACCACCCGCCACTGCGTCGTAAACGCGAATCCAGCGCTCGAGGTGTTGTGGTTCGTATCCCAGAGACTCAAGATTGAGTCCGCCCTTTTTAGTCTCCCCGTCATGGCATTCGTAGCAGTGTTTTTCCAGAAAGACGCGGGGATCAGCCGCCGCGAGCAGACACTGCGGAAATACGCCGAGGAGTATCAGGACAGCGAGGGAGGGAACGCGCATGGGGGACTTTTAGAAGGTATTTGGATGAGCAGCAAGCGGTCGGCATGGCGGCAAAGGGCGCTTGTTGCACATTGCTGTGATGCCTCGGGCATCTGCTCGAGCGTGGCTTTGGGTTTATTGGCGGACTAATCTGAAACCCAAATACCATGCTTTTGTCGAGCGGAGGACAAACTCATCCCAGTCCGAGCGTGTGTGTTCTATGGGTTTGTTGACCTCCCAGCCGGCGCCGCGGATATGGCACTTGTTGTCGACAAGGTCGCCCGCCATTTCCCAGACATTTCCGCCAAGGTCATAAAACCCCAGCTCATTTGGCTTAAACGATGCCACAGGCGCCGTTCCGTAGACACCGTCAACTCCTATCACTTTTGGATCCCGGCTTCCGTCACCCAGCACCGAGTAATTTCCATCTTCCTTATGGGGAGGGTAGTAGTCGCCCCACGGATACTTCTTTTTTCCGACAGCGGCGGTCCATTCCGAGTTTGTCGGAAGTCGCCACGTCTTTCGTGTTTTTGTATTCAGCCAGTCGCAAAACTGGTTGGCCTCATCCCAGCTCACCATCACCACGGGATGCTGGTCCGTTTGGAGCCAGTCTTTGGCCGGTTGCCTCCACTCAGGCAGCCCCGCTTCTTTCAAGTAAAGCTTCCATTCCCGCACGGTTAACTCTGTATTGCACATGCGCACGCTTGTGCCCGGAATGGGAAGGAGTTTGGCCTCCAACCGCTGGACGAGTTCCTGCAGCGGAGGCTGTGCGCGCGCGGACGCAGACGCGGGTGGTGCGGACGCAGGCGCGGGTGATGCGGACGCAGGCGCGGGTGATGCGGACGCAGGCGCGGGTGATGCGGACGCAGGCGCGGGTGATGCGGACGCAGGCGCGGGTGATGCGGACACAGACGCGGGTGATGCCTGTTCCTCGGGTTCCGAACCCTTGGGTTTAAGCAGGACAAAAGCACCAAGCGCCACCAGCGGGAGGACCGCTGCGGCAAGCAACCAAGCCGGCTTTTTCTTGGCAGCGGGGCGTTTGGGAGCGTGCTTTTTGGGAGCGGGTGTTTTGTCTGCGTGGGTTTTCTGGGGCGCGCTCAGGGCGGGGTCTGTGAGTGCCGCGTAGGCTTGCCGCAGGTCCTCACCAAGTTCCCCGTAACTCCCGTAGCGGTGCGCAGGAGCCTTCTGCATCATTTTGCTGATCACCGCCGCGAGCGCGGGTGGCAGGGTCGGGTCCACCTCCCTAAGGTCGGGCACGGGGGCGCCGACGTGTTTCATCATGACCGAGATGGAGCTTTCTCCCGTGTACGGCGGTGCGCCCGTGATGAGGTGGTAAAGCGTGGCGCCGAGGCTGTAGATGTCGGTGCGTAAGTCGATGTCGCGTTTGCCCTCGGCCTGCTCGGGACTGATGTACAGTGGGGTGCCCATGGACGCGCCGGTCATGGTGAGGCCTTGCTGTTGGTCGGAGCTTTTTGCCAACCCCAAGTCTCCCAGCTTCACCTCACCATCATTGGAGAGAAAGATATTGTCGGGCTTGATGTCCCGGTGAATGAGTTGGGCCTTGCGCCAGCCGTACTCGAGGGCGGTTTGGACGTGCATGCCGATGGCGAGTGCCTCTGCCGGGTCGAGTTTGCCGAGACGTTTGAGGCGGGCTTGAACGCTCTCTCCATCCACAAACTCCATCGCAAACCAGTGGATGCCCTCGCTTTCGCCAGCGGCATACACCTGGACGAGGTTCGGGTGGTTTAGGCCTGCGGCCGCAACGGCTTCGTTATGAAAGCGGGAGACAAATTCCGCATCGTAGGAGAGGGAGGGCTGGAGGGTTTTGATCGCGACCAAGCGCCTGAGAACCGTTTGGCGGGCCTTGTAGACGGCGCCCATGCCTCCCTGGCCGAGTTTGGCCAGAATTTCGAATTCACCGAGGCGTTGACCGTCTTCAAGCATAGAACAAAAATCTATTCATGCTTTAATCTAGTCAAAACCAAGTAAAAAGCACCTTGAGCGATGTGTTTTAAAGTGCGGTTGAGAGGAGGTAAGATACTGCGTTCTCCCCGAGGGCCGCAGTGGCTTGGAAAGAGTCAAGGCGTTGTTCTAAATACCCATAGGCTTGGACCAGATGGCAACAGTGCTTCGAGTCACAGCCCCAAGACGCGTTGGTGTGTTTATTCGCGCACCAAACGGAAGCCGATGTTGTTACTTCTATGATCGACGGTCTCATTCGCGGATAGGTGGGATTTAAACTCGCGCCACCCGCCGCCTCGCAAGGCGCGTCTCTCCGGTTTGGCCTCCGTATCCATCAGCCAGTGATGTGCGTTACCTCCGAGATCATAGAAGCCAAGCGCATTTGGCTTAAAAGAGGCCACTGGCGCTGTCCCCTTGATACCGTCGGCGCCAAATCTCTGGGGATCATAATTTCCGTCCGGCAGAAAGGCGTAGTTTCCATCATCCCAGTTGGGCGGAAAATAGTCGCCCCACGGATACTCCAGTCGTCCTACGGTTGCCTGCCATTCCGCCACCGTGGGCAGCCTCCAGCGGTTCCCAGTTTTTTCACTCAGCCATTTGGAAAAGTTTTGCGCATCGTTCCAGCTTACCATGACCACGGGATGTTCGTCGGTCTGCAGCCACTCTTTGTCTGGTTGCTTCCAATCGGGCGCCTTTGTTTCTTTTAAAAACAATTTCCATTCACCCACGGTCAAGTGTGTCTTGCACATGCGTATCTGCGTTTCGGGCACGCGCAGCAGTTTCGCCTCCAGACGCTGGACGAGTTCCTGCAGCGGAGTCTGTGCGGGAGCGTTCTTTTTCTGGGGCTGGCTTGTATTCCAAGATTTTAAAAGCTCCCGAGCTTCGCTGTCGGGGATCTCTCGCACGAAAATATTTCTCCAGCGGATCTCACCCCCGAAGGTCTGGAGCATGATGGGGGCTTTTGCGGGCAGCGGTTTGGTTTTATCCCAAAAGGACTCCCAAATGGCGCCGTCCACCACTGGCTTCTCGTTGAGCCAGACCCAGGTTCGTGCGTCTATCTGACGAATTCGGAAAAGGTTCCACTGGCCAAACGGCTTGTCTGCGTGCACAAGTGGATCCTTCCCGGGAGAACCCGGCGCATTGTTGTAGAGGCCCCCTGACCCAAGCCTGGGCCTCCTGTCTCGTGTGTCTTTTTGGGTCGTGTCCCAGATTTGGATTTGTGGCGTCCCACGGAGATAGATGCCGCTGTCTGCGCCGGGCACCGTCTTGTATTCAAGGAGCAGGTCAATGTTGCCAAAGGACTCGACCGTGGTGGCGTAGGGCCCGGTGCCCGGGTTGACGAGCTCCCCGTTTTCGACGCGCCAGTGGTTCGGGAATTCTTGGCTCTGCTTTTGGACGAGAGCGTTTTTCTGCTCTGGGGCAGCCTTCAAGACGTCGTGGGGATTTAAACCACGCCATCCATTGAGTGTCGCGCCGTCAAAAAGGGGACGGAATCCCTTGGGAGGCTTGGGCGTTGTGTCCTCCGTGGGCTGGGCGGGTTGTGGTGTCGGAGGCATTTGTGCCAACGCGGGTGCGGGTGCGGGTGCCTGCGGCGCTGGCGGTGTATCCGCAGTGGTGGGCGCCGGTTTTTGGGTGCCGGGTTTGAGCAGAACCACTCGGAAGCCGCGGTCGGATATCTCGGGATACTTGCCACCCCCGATTTGAAACGACGAGCGACACCATTCTTCGTCCGAGAACTTCCAGCCGAGGCCTCGTTGGATGTGGTTGCCTTTTTCATCCACGGCGTCCCAGACCCATTCGGTGGCATTTCCTCCCAAATCGTAAAACCCGATTTGGTTGGGCTTAAAGGATGCCACGGGGGCTGTGCCTCGGATGCCGTCGTTTCCAACCATGCTTGGATCTCGTTTTCCGTTGTCCAGAATCGCATAATTTCCATCGTCCCAGTGCGGCGGGTAATAGTCTCCCCAGGGGTAGCGTGTATGGCCTACGGCTGCATCCCATTCGGCATTGGTGGGTAGTCGCCACGGTTTGCCTGTCCTTGCGCTGAGCCATTCGCAAAACTCCTTCGCCGGCTCCCAGTTGATATTCACAACAGGATGTTCGTCCGTCTGGAGCACTCCCCGGCCAGGTTGTTTCCACTCAGGCCCGCCTTCTGCCCTTAAATAGAGTTTCCATTCTCCAACGGTGAGCTCTGTCTTGCTCATGAGAACTTCGGTGCCCGGTACCGGCAGCAACTTGGCCTCCAGTTTCCGGACCAGTTCCTGTATCGGATCAACGCCAGTCCTGGTCTCGGCTTTGGCATTCTCAACCGGCACTTTCCCCACCGGCGGCTGTGTGTCATTCGCCGTGACTTGAGGCGCCTCGAGCGGCGCTTTCTCCCCGGGAGCGGGGCCCTTGGATTTGAGCAGGGCAAAAGCACCAAGCGCCACCAGAGGCACAACCACTGCGGGCAGCAACCACGCCGGCCGTTTCTTCCCAGCGGGCTGTTTGGGAGCAGGTGTTTCGTCTACTGGCGTTTTCTGGGGTGCAATGGGAGTGGGATCCGTAAGCGCCGCGTAGGCTTGCCGCAGCGCGGAGCCCAGTTCCTCGTAGCTCCCGTAACGGTCTGCGGGAGCCTTCTGCATCATTTTGCAGATCACCGCCGCGAGCGCGGGCGGCAGGGTAGGGTC
>CANJPY010000121.1 GCA_947476255.1 Chthoniobacteraceae bacterium
AGCGTCAGCAGATTGAGGGTGTCATTGACCGCGTAGGCCAGCATTTCGGGCGGCAGGGGACGCCGTGCCCAATTCGCTTTTTGCGAGGCTTTTGCAAGTGTAACCCCGAAGTGTTGGTGCAACAGCGCTGCAAGCCCAAACTCGGTCGCGCCGCACAGGCGCGCGGCAATCATAGTGTCAAACAGGACGGTTGGTCCCTGATATCCGCCGCGTCGTAAAAGCCGCAGATCGTAGTCGGCGCTGTGAATGACCACGGTTTTTCCTTCAAGCGCGTTAAACATCGGATCCAAGGAAAAACCCGCGAGTGGATCAATGAGGAAATTGGAGCCGGGAATTGTGATTTGAATCAAGCATAATTTGTCAAAATAGCAATGCAGGCTGTCCGCCTCCGTATCCAGTGCAATCCTAGGATGCGGTGCGAAGGAGCGTGCCGCAGCTTCGAGTTCTTCGGTGCTGGTGATCATTTGAAAGGGCGGAGCTTCTAGCAGCGTGCCAGATTTGGAGGCATTGGCTGGGGTTGAATCCGGGTTGCGGCGTTGCGAGCGGTTGTTGTTTGCCGACTCCCTCTGGCCTTTCTTTTGATTGTTTTTGAAGCGCACGCCGCTCGCTTGAAGGGGATTTCCTCGGCCCGGTTGGCTTTTGGGAAACGCCGGATCTTCATTGTGCTTTCCCTCAGAAGTTGGCTTGATTCCGAAAATGCGTTTGACCAGAGAATAAAGCCATTGTTTGCGCTGCGCTTGAGGTGGCTGAGTTGCGGCTTCTTTGCAAGCCAGGGACTGCGCAGGATCGGGCGCGGTCATGCGCGCAGTCCGCGTAAAAGCAGTTCCGCGTTCGTACTGTGATTGCGTAATGCCTGGTTCAGGTGCTCAGTGGCTTCAATCGGCGGCATCGCGGCAAGTTGGCGACGTAGAACGCTGATTTTTTCAAATTCCTTGGGATGGTACAGCAGTTCGTCCCTCCGAGTTCCCGATTGAGGAATGTTAATCGCCGGAAAAATACGCTTTTCAGAAAGAGCTCTGTCCAGACGCAACTCCATATTTCCCGTTCCCTTAAATTCCTCAAAAATGAGGTCGTCCATCTTGCTGTGCGTTTCCACCAGTGCGGTGGCGAGGATGGTGAGGCTGCCTCCTTCTTCCGTGTTGCGCGCCGCGCCGAAAAATTTCTTCGGTTTAACCAGCGCTTTGGAGTCGACGCCGCCGGACATGATTCGTCCCTTGTTTCCCTGCATGTTGTTATACCCGCGGGAAAGACGCGTGATGGAATCCAATAAAATGACCACGTCCTTTTTTAGTTCCACAAGGCGTTTTGCCCGTTCCAAGACCATCTCGGCGACTTGAGTATGCCGCAGGGCATTTTCGTCAAAAGTCGACGAGTAGATCTCGCAGTCTAGGGCGCGTCGAAAATCTGTCACTTCTTCGGGCCGTTCGTCGACGAGCAAAAGAAGCAAAACCGTCTCTGGGGAGTTGGATCGAATGGCATGCGCAATCTCCTTGAGGAGGATTGTTTTTCCAGTTCGTGGCGGTGCGACAAGCAACCCGCGCTGCCCCCGACCAAGCGGGGCGATCAGGTCAACGGCCCTCGGACTAATCGAGCGATCCCCTGTGCGCTCAAGCACCAGACGCGAGGTGGGGTGCATGGCTGTGAGTCTTTCAAAGTCTTTGGGTTCCATCCAATCCGCCCTTGGAATGCCTTCAATGCTCAGGATTTCCTCGGCAATCAAAAAACGCTCCCGATCCCTGGGCGCGCGAAGACGAGTCCTGACACTGAGTCCCGGCTTTAGGTTGAGCTGGCGCTCCGCATGGTGCGGGATCTGGATGTCTTGGGGGAGGGGACGGAAGTTGTAACGGGGCCAACGAAGAAACGCAGAACCCTGCGCGTTGACATCCACGATCGCCGTGGCTGTCAGTTCAGTACCACGCTCGGCGAGGGTGCGGGCAATATCAAAAACGAGATGATGTCTGGATTTGTCTGGGTGAAACCGAATCGCGTATTGGGAGGCTTTTTCCGCCAGTTCTTGAAGGGTGAGTTCGTGGAGTTCGCTTAAATCAAGACGCGCAGGAAAATGAAGTGCCTCATTCTGTCCTTCCTCTGCAGCGAGGGGGGATGACTCGTAGCGTTCGTAGCGTTCGTGGCGTTCGTGGCGTTCTTCTTGCTGGGGGGATTCTTGGTGGACGATGACGGGAGGAGCTGGTGTCACGGATTCAGAGGTCACAGATTCAGAGGTCACAGATTCAGGTAAAATGGGTTTGGAGCCAAGCGGCGCAGAGAGCGGCTTGGCGGTTGAGGCAGTTGAAGGGACAGTCATTCCAAATAAGGTGGTCGGCGCGGGTGATTTTTTCCTCAAGGCTGCTTTGCGCAACCCTGATTTGGTTTGCCACCGTCAAAGACAGCCCGCGAAGCACTGTGAGCCGGTGTATTTGTGTTTGCGCCGTGCATCCGACCGTAATGACGCGGTCGCACAGGGTGTCTCCCGCTGTTTCGTAAAGTAACGGAATTTCCACCAAAAGCCAGCTTTCCTTGTTTTTACTGCTTGCCGCAAGCCGAGACCATTGTTCCCTGACCCGCGGGTGTAAAATGCCATTGAGGGCCTTTCTCAATTCCGGTTGCCCAAAGACTTGGTCCCTGACGTACGCGCGGTCGTACCGCCCACTACGCGAATACGCCTGAGGCAGGATCGTCTGGATCTCGTGCCTGACCCTTGGATCATGGTCAGTCAGTCTGGAAACTTCAGTATCTGCGCTAAATGTTTGTATTCTTGCGAAAAACGCAGAAAGAAGATTTGCGAAAGAGGATTTTCCACAAGCCGCGCCACCGGTGATTCCAAGCACAGGCATTGAACCGTAGGGACTAGCGTGAAGGCAGAACCACCGTTTGATCTTGGGTCAGTGAGCCGATTTCTTCTTGTTCCGTCTCGGCTTTCGATAACTTCAGGGGTTGCCCTGAGGCATCGATGATCCGTGCCGTGACGAAGATGGTGAGATTTTTCTTGATGTGCTGGTCCACATTGGAGCGGAACAAGCGTCCTAGGAGCGGAATGTCTCCCAAATATGGAATTTTGTCGTTCACTTTTTGTACATCCTCACGGATTAATCCGCCCAGAGCAATCGTTTCTCCATCCAGCAACGTGACGTTGGTTTGTATCCTTCGGACCGCGAAGATCGGCTGGTTAATAACGTTGTCTGTGAGGGTGACGGCCTTCGGGGTGGTGGCCACCGAAACGCCAGCAATCGAAGCGCCGCTGGAAACAGCGACGGTTTGAATCGGACTACCGTAATTAATGAACCCTTCGAATTCCGTGACCTCGGGGCGTAGGTCCAGGTCAATGGCATAATTGTCACCCTTGATGGAGGGGGTGACTTTGAGCTTCACCCCTGTATCCCGCGGAACGAACGCCGATGGGGTGGTCGGGGTGACCGGAATGCTGGTGGGTGCCGCCGCCGCAGCGCCCGCTGCGGCACCGCCTGCCCCACCGGCTGCGCCGCCGATGTTCTGAGGAAGCTGTGGCGGGGAGAATTCCGTGGGATAGCGAAACTCCCGGACGATGTCGATGGAAGCTTCTTCCTGATCCCTGGCAGTGATGCTGGGACTCGAAAGCAAATCAACATCTTTGCGTTGGTTGAGGGCGCGGACAACCATTTGGAATTGAGGGTCTGTCAACGCCCCAGCCAATGCAAACGCCGCTGGACTCGCCAGTCCTGTGCCCCCCGTAGCTCCGGCAAGAAGTGCGTCAATGGCGCTGGAGTTGATAGCAGTTCGGCCAGAGCGGTTCGCGCTGGTCACCGGAAAAACTCCGTAAGGACTACCGGAGTAATTTGACATCTGATCCGGCAGAGGGCTTGTAGAACTCGAATTCGGAAGAATGAAGGGATAGTCGGAACTGTTGAGTGAGGGCCGAAATGCCCCTGGGGTGCCGCCACTCGCAAAAACCCCACGATTAGGGTCGTTCTTCGTGCCCGTTCCTGGGAGGCTGGCTCGGCCCATGAGCCAGTCAAAGGACAATTCCTTCAGGTTAGACTGGCTGAATTCGATGAACTTGGCGCGGATGTCGACCTGAACGGGGCTCTGTCCTTCTGAGTCTGAAACTATAGAGTCTACCAGATCGAGCATTTCAGGGGTGTTGTACACCGTCAAATTTTTAGTGCGAGGGTTGTACGTTGCAGTGGAGCCTGGCGTCGTGAACTGGACGTTCATGGTGCTTAGAAACTCCTTGGGGTCAATGCGCCTCTTCCCTCCTGACTTCGGAGCTGCCGGGGCCCCACCGCCCAAGGCGGAACCCAATCCGGTGGAACTGAGGTCGTCCACTTTTGGAGCGGTACTGCTGAACATGAAGGGGGACACCGTCCAGTTGCGCAGGACCAGATTCTCCGTGGGAGTTGTTTTCGGAACGATCTCCACCCAGTTTTCTTTTACTGTCCACTTGGTTTGGGAGGACTCAGTGATGATTTTGAGGATTTCACTGAGTTTAAAGTTCGGTATTTTTGGAATACTCACCATCGGCACGCTTGGTCCTCCAGCCGCGGGTGCCGCTGGGGTTGGGAGTGTCAGAACCGAACTGTCCGAAGGGGCTATGGGCGACGGAGTAGCTCCAGGGAAATTGGCTATAATAAGAACGCCGCCTCCAGACTTGTCCGCAGAGCGTGAAGCCTCGGTGAGCATTGCCGCAATCTCAATCAATGACTTGTCTGTAAATTGAACTTCGGGGATGATGATTTCTTGCACCTTGCGGCGAAGCTTTTCCACCTGGCTGGTTTCAACCGTTTGAGGCGTCACCGTTGTAGAGGTGACCGTACCGTAGCGTTTTATCGGACTTGCCCAAGCTTTTTGGACGTCACGCATAGCGCGACTGCGCGACTCATTATAGGCCTCCTTGCCAATCTCCGAAATTGCCACATTCGCCTTTTCCTGAAGCTTGCGAGCAGCGGCATTGTAGGGGTCTATATCCAGAACCTGGTCCGCTCTTTTGATGGCCAAATCGAAACGAGCGGTGGCAAGGAAATTACTGCCCTCCAGTAGATAGCGTTTGACTTTCTCAACATCCTCGCGATGCTCCGGGGTTATTGCATTGTTGATGTATTCCGGATCATAGATTTGTGCCAGCTTGCGCTGGGCCGTCCGGTTGTTTGGATCACGCGCAAGCAAATTCCTAAGAGCATCCTCGGCGCTGGGAACCCTCTGATCCGGTTTCGTTCTGTAGCGCCCCTCGCTGATCCTGACGTCCGCCAGTTGGAGTGCGGCGTCTTGATAACCTCTCATCGCTGTTTGGCGCTCGAGGGACGCGTTTGGGGAATAGTCGAGGAGATCTAGTGCTTTTCCGAAAAGTTGCATTGCCGCGTCGAAATCTTTCGACGCCATCTTTCCCTCGGCTTTCTCTATTTGTTTGAGCGCATTCTCAACGTTCTCCTTGCGGCGTTTGACCTCTTTCGCGCTCAACTCCGAGATCGATACAAATGATTTTGAGGGAGACTCTGGGGGTCGGGATTTTTGGGCGTCAGCGGCAAAACTGACAGGCGTTTGGATCAATGGGATCAAGCCCAACCAAATTCCTGCACATTTACGAGGGTCGTAGAATGGAAAACTTGCTTTCATTAGTATTCAGGGGGGAAATTAATCGGCTCTAGTACGGCCGACCTCGATGAGTTTTCCGTCTTTATCCTTTATCTGTACACCATTTGGGGTTGAATCTAAAACTGTATATATTTCCTTTGCGTTTAAAGTGATTTGACCGCCTGGCTTGGCAGTTATTTCCCGCTGTTCCTTTGGATACTTTAACTCGAGAAAAAATGTTTTGTCCACGAAGTCCGCCGGTTTTCCTTTGATTTCCGCGATTTGTTTGGTCGCAGTTTTACCGTCGATTAAGGTCACAAGGGACCCATCCAAGGCGTCTTTGATTCCAGAGTCATCTTTGCGCCTTTTCTCAAAGGACGCCAGTTTGATATCTGTGTCCGGAATTGTCTCGCCGACCTTGATATCGTGTTGAGGACGTTTGGGGGCATCGTCTCGGCGAACTGTCAGTTTTTCGCCGAGATATTGTAAGAAACTAATGTGGTTGTGAATTTCAGCGGCCCGTATGAAAGTCAGCTTAGTCACGAGAAGAGGGTGTTTGGACGCATCACTAGGGTCCGTTCCTGCAATCCATTCCTCCTCATTTGTAAAGCCGTCTCCATCCGAGTCCTCCAGGGTAATATTGTGTTGGCGAAGTTTCAATCCAAACTGCAAAAACCAAGCGTTGGGTATGGGCGCGCCAGTTTTGCTATGCCGGTGTAGGCTCCCCTCCTTTGGGCGTTTTGGTCCGTCAGACTCCAGCAAATACGGCTCTGAAACAAACAACAGGTTGTCATGTTCGGCTTTCCACCGCCCGGGAGTTGCCACAAGCTTGGTGGCCGTTTCCATGGAGTCTAGTCGGATGGGATCTGGCTTTTTAGTGGCGACTTGCTTCGGATAAAGTTTTTCCAAAGCTTCGGGGAATTGCTGGATGTCTTGAAATAAAAGGAAAGAACCTGCAACTGAGATCGCGGCTGTTGTCGAAAGCAAAAGCCAGTGGGCGTTGTTTTTAAAGAAGCTCATTATCTTTTTTGGGCGTCTTTTTTAGCAGTGTCTGTGAGCGGCGGCACTGTGAGAGATTCAAGCGTTAATTCCACGTCCACGTATTCATCTCCCAGGATATACTTGGTGGAGGCGTCTACAGTGGGAGGCAGGTTGGATTGTCCCGGTGCCCCTCCATTTAGGTTTGAAGGCGCTTCGCCTTTCCTTGGCGGTTCTTTTTCCTTGCTGTTCACCACCTTTAAATTGCGGACCACAAAAAACGCCTGTTTTTCGGAGGATAGAGCGTTCAAATATTCGCGAAGATTTTCGGGACGCACGCTAAAATGCACTTCAAATGTTTGCGCGTTCAGCGTAAGCGCTTTCGGTACCGGTTTTACGTCCTTTTTGTTTCCGCTCGGTTTGGCCGGCGGAGGGGTGGCAGGAAGGGGCTCATGGTCCAGCAACTTTACTTTACGGATGGACAATGGACTGTTGTCTAGGAGCAGATTAAGAATGAGTTCCGTGAGGAGCAACTGCCGATTCAAGATCGGCGCCTGCTCTGGGGCCGGGGGTTTTGTCTTAAATTCCTTGAAGCTGAGGTAAAAGAACGATTCAGCAGAGGTTTCGCCTTCCGTTACAGGCAGGGTTACTGAGTCTTTTCCTGATTTTTCGTCTTTTTTGGCTTTTTTGAAGAGCGCCTGAGCTTTTTCGTTTAAGGCTTTCTGAAAGTCTTGGGGGGAGATGGGCTGTAACGAAAAATTATCGTTGGCGACAACTGCAGAGCGCAGGGCTTGTACCGTTTTTTCCACTTCATCGAACTGTTTCTGCAACTGTTCGGTGTGTGCCTTGGTCGGAGGAGGGACGGCCGATCGGTACCGATTGATTTCATCGCTCTTGGATTTAAAGGACTGCATGGCCTTCTCACGATTTTGATAGGCGAACCAAGAAAATGCTGCGCAGCCTCCCACTCCGACGAGAGCCACGGAAACAGCGGCTATGAAGCCTTTGTATTCTTTGAGAACGGGGTTCATGGATTCAAGGTGATCGGAGGGGTTATCAGATCCAGCGGAATGACGAACTCTTGCGCCCATTCTGTCGAACTGGGAGTGTTCGGACGCACCCAATCCTGAATTGGCGCCACCCTGAAGAGAGCGGGGGACTCGGGGAATGCCATTGTCCTGAGGCGCGCGCAGAACTGGTCTATTTCGTTTCTTTCCCAGCGTGCTTCCACACAGGTTTTATTGATTTTTTCAACCTCCGCTGCCCGAATGTTTTTCGAGTCCTCCGCATTGAGTTGTGTTCCACCCTGTGTACGTTCCGCAATCACAGCATCCAGAGCCGCTTTGAATTGCAGAGCCATGCCGAATTGATCCACCACTTCGACACCCTTGGGATTTTCCAAATACAAACCCTTGAGCAGCAAACGAACCGTCCCAGACTTCGGATCAGGTGCGGGTGTGGTTGGTTTCGGGCCGAGACCAGCGGGCAGAGCTGGGGTGGGTTTGAGTAGTTCGAGGTTTGAGACCCAAACCAAGTCTTTGGGAAGACACGTGTGTATTGTCTCGAGGAGCGTGACCCAATACCTTCGGTCTATGGCCGCCCGTTCCAAGGGTTCGGCGAGGTTAAGGGTTTGCTGTATTTTTTCGCGACTGAGCTTGATTTCCTTGTCCCATTTTTTGGCTTCGCTGATTTCTGAGTTCAGCGCATCTGATTTGCTCGAAGCGATGTCCGCGCCCTTTTGTAAATGCAAGCCCCACGCAACTAAAGGCGCACAAAGGCTTGTCGCCGCAAGGATTGTTACCAACGAATACTGGGACACCAGCTTCTTCCGGTGCACTGCCGGCGGTATAATGTTGATGGAGACTGGGCATTCCAACGCGGCTTGGAGGGCGAGACCAACGTGTTCTCCCAGAAGCGATGTATTGGGGAGAGGAGTCGCTTTTTTTGCCGCGCCCGTCAGGCCCACGCACCTTAATGGATTGAATGGTTCGGCAGGTATTCCCAGTTTTTCTTCCCAAAACTCCATCATGAGAGGTACAGAGGCGCCACCGCCGCACAGGTACACACGTTCAGGGGTGGTCCCTCCTTGCTGTGAACGGTAGAAGGACACCGAGCGTGCCACCTCCGCATGCAAGCGTGTCGCCGCGTTGCGCAGCACCTTTGAGAGTTTGGCGACTGCAGGATCGTCAGGATCGGCAAAATTTGAGCCGCGCGCGACAAAACCGGAAGACACTTTCCGAGACTCAGCCATGAAAAAATTCTCACCGAATTCCTTGGCAACGGCAGTTGTTAAAGTGCTGCCACCCGAGGAAATGGTGCGGAGGAAAAACTTTCCTTGCTCCACGAAGATGAGGTTGGTCGTTCGGGCTCCAAGATCGATAAGGAGCGAGCAGCCCTCGGGTTCCCCGTAATTGTAGCGAAAGGCATTTAGTAAAGCGACGCCCGAAAGTTCGATGCCTGTAGGTTGCAGAGCGGACTGCTGCACCATGGCCGTCCAGTCCTCAAGAATGTCAGTTTTCGCGGCAACAATTAACACTTCCGGATCGTGTTCAGCTGTTTCGAAAACGGTTCTATAATCCCAGACAACTTCCTCCAACGGGTAGGGAATGTTCTGCTTCGCCTCGTGCGATACGGTTTCCTTCAGATCGGTTCCGCTGATGGAGGGAACCTTCACCATTCTGCTGAAAGTGGCCTGCGCGGGGAGAGTGATCCGAACCGGTTGTTTCTTCACCTTGAGCTCTGCCACCATTTCCCCTAGGAGCAAAGTCGCTTGAGACACGCGGGTCGCATCGGCCGCCGGATCCGCCATGAAGTCGCGGGTCTGAATCGCATGAAGGTTGAGTGAACCCGGTTTTTTCCCGGGACGGAACTCTGCAAGCGAAAGTGATTGAGACCCAATATTTAAAGTGATGATCCTTTGCGGCGTGGACATGAGCGGTGCGCTGCTTTAACCAGGGGTGAGTGGAGTGGGGCGGGGTATACTTAACTTTCGGCAGGGATTGGAAGTTCTCGCCTCAAGTCCAGTGTCATTGAGAAGCGGATTACCTGCTCGACGCTTTTACAGCCTCGTAATAGTCGTAGAAAAGCGGAGCAAAGGGCGTTTGCGTCTTGTTCAAAAAGACATCCGGCACTTTGTCGAGCTTGTCTTTTTCCTTGGCAATTGCCTCGTAGGAAATGGCTGCACCTTGATTGGCCTTGAATTGGCCCCCGACTGCTTCTCCGCCTGCAAAAATCTCGACCCAATACGCCCTGACATTGGAGAGAGTGAACGTTTTTCCTTCCCCAAGTTTGTTCAACGTTTTGGGCGCAATGTAGACCACGGAGTGGCGGTCCTTGCCTTTGCCGATATCCACATGCGTGACTTCGCCTTCCACGAGCTTCAGGTTCTGGCCCACTTTCAAGAGGACAGAATATTTGACTACGAGTTCTGGGAATTCCTCTGCGGTGTCAAAGTCAGCCTCAAATTCAAACCAGAGTGGGGTGGGTTCTCCTGGGGTCACGGGGCGTGCTCGCTTGGGCTGGGAAGGCGTCACGTATTTCATTTGCGCGACAATCTCCGGGCTGGTGACGAGGTTCAGTTTCGGTTGCACGTTGTCCACCCGGCGACCCGCCGCATAGGCTGCAGGTATCGTGGTGGTGAGGAGAAGGGAAATGGCTAAAATAGGGGAGGGTTTCATCGTTCTGGGGGAAGGATTTCTGCTTCAATAAGTTGCGTCAGACACAAGGCTCTTTTTTCTGTTGCCAGAATCAAACGGTTCTCGGTTGGATTTTGTCACGAAAGAATTCGATAGTCTGGCGGATTCCGTCTTCAAAGTCCACTCTAGGTTCCCAGTTTAGGATATGTTTTGCACGGGTGATATCTGGTTGCCGGACTTTGGGATCGTCTACGGGGAGCGGGAGGAATTCGAACTGCGAGCTGGAGGCTGTGAGGCGCAAGATGTGTTCGCCGAATTGCTTAATGGTCATTTCACGGGGGTTCCCTATGTTCACGGGTTCGTGAAAGTCGCTCATAGCCAGTCTGTAAATGCCGTCGATAAGATCGCTTACGTAGCAGAAGGAGCGGGTCTGTGAGCCGTCGCCAAAGACCGTCAGCGGTTCTCCTGCAAGGGCCTGGCCTATGAACGCCGGCACGACCCTCCCATCGCGCAAGCGCATTCTGGGGCCGTATGTATTAAAAATACGGACAATCTTTGTGTCGATGTGATGGTAGCGGTGGTAGGCCATGGTCATGGCTTCCGCGAATCGTTTGGCTTCATCGTACACGCCCCGAGGTCCGATGGGGTTGACGTTCCCCCAGTAGTCCTCGGTTTGCGGGTGGATCAACGGATCTCCGTAGCATTCACTGGTGGACGCTATTAAAAATTTGGCCCCCTTGGCCTTGGCCAGTCCCAGAGTGTTGTGCGTTCCGAGTGCGCCGACTTTCATCGTCGGGATCGGGTGTTCCAAATAGTCGATCGGACTGGCTGGCGATGCGAAGTGGAAGACGAAGTCAATATCGTCTGGTAGAAATATAAAGTTTGAGACGTCCTGCTGGATAAAACGGTAGTGCTCGTTGCCAGCGAGGTGGCCGATGTTATCCAGATTGCCAGTGATGAAATTATCCAGTCCGACGACTCTATGTCCTTCTTTGAGAAGGCGGTCGGTGAGGTGTGAGCCGAGAAAACCGGCACCCCCAGTGACAACGGAAATTGGACTGCCCGCGGAACGCTTGAACATTTGTAAACATTAGCGCTTAAAAAGCTCTCGCGGCAATCGGGAAGGTGACGTTTTTTTCTAAGAAACATACCGCTGCTGGGTAAGGCGCAGACGCAGATCGGCTCGGGCTGAATCCAGTGCTCGTGAGGGGAATCCCCTATGTCTGCTGGCTCGCCTCGAGTCCTGACATTGATCTTGAAGCATGAGTAAAGCCCCTTAGTCCGGGAAGTGAACCCTGGCTGAGACACCAAGCTTTAAACTGAATGCCCATGAGTTGGGGGTGGGTGATTGTCCTAAACATCAGCAGCTCTCGTTGCTGGGGCACGGAAAGCTTTTCGGTTGCATCCTTGAAATGAAGCGGCGCGAGGCCTGTGAAAAAGTGGTGCTGGTCTGTGTATCCAGCTAGATTCCAGCCAGTCGCGTGGGCGTCCCTTGTGAGAGCACTGAAATTCACGTGTGCCGTCAGGTCCTGATCTCCCGGGCGCGCGAGAAGGTTGGTTTCTCTCTGGTGCGAGTGATAGGCGCTTGCCGTGCCGTTTTTGCGGTGGGGGAGAAAAATTTCTTGCTGACTCATGCCGTAGTCGAAGGCCAGCACCCACCCTGAGATGAGCTTACGGCTTAATTTTTGGAGCCACTCGAGGTGGGTCAGGCAGACCTCGGTTGTGAACCCGGGTTCGGCCGCCGGCAGTTCGCGCGTGCGGGCGATCAATGCGGGATCACGGATTGGATGGGGTGTAAAAGCCAGAGAACGACCTTGTGCGGTGACTTTTAACTCAAGCCATTGCTTTTCAGTGCGACGTACAATATGGAAGGCAAAGGCATCCAGCAATTCGTTGGAGTAGTGGACGCCGGTGAACTCTGGGAGGGTGTCGAGGGAGCGATGCCACGTTATTTTCGCGGCGAACGGTTTCAGTGTCGCCTCCTGTCTGAGTTGAAACTGCGAAAAAGGCTCCACAAGGTGGATGTTTGTCGCCTCAAAGCAACGGGGCGCGTTCTCATGGAGTCCCTCAAGAATGTCGCAGCAGAGGCGGCCGTCGAAGGCACCTTGCTCCACTAAAACCCAGGAACCCGGGGACCCAAGGAGCGTCCACATTTCTTGAAATTGTCTGGCGAGCAGTCGCCCAAAGAGGGGGCCGCTGCTGACTGCCGTGACAAAGTCTCCATGCCCGCCGATGCTCGCCTTTCCCGAGGCGTAATAGCCGTGAAGCCGATCATAAAGAGCGGTATCCATGAATTCAGCAAAGGATATCGGGCCCGCGGATTGAAGGCGGGTGAGAAGGGTTTGCTCTAAGGAATTCATTTGGAAAAAGACGGTCCTTTTTGAATAGGGACTTTGGGATTAAATCTGACTACATTTAGGGGATGCTTCCGTGGTTTCACAACCGCTTTCCCCTATTCGTTGCTCCCATGGCTGGAGTTACCGACTCGCTGTTTCGCGGATATTGCAAGGAGTTTGGAGCGGACGTGGTTGTGACTGAGTTCGTAGCCGCCGAGGGGATTTTTAGAAAAAATGCGCGGACTTTGGAGTATTTGGACTTCACGGAGGCAGAGCGACCGCTAGGGGTGCAGTTGTTTGGAGCGGATCCCGAGCATTTAGGCAAAGCGGCTCAGATGGTTTTAGAATGGAAGCAGCCTGATTTTATTGATCTTAATTTCGGCTGCCCCGTGAACAAGGTGGTCTCCAAAAACGGCGGCTCAGCGCTTTTGAGGGATTGCCCTCTGCTTGAACGCGTGACCTCGGCGGTGGTGAAAGCGGTTGCGCCCCATCCGGTGACCGCAAAGATCCGGATCGGTTGGGATCAAAAGTCCATTAACGCGGTGGAAACGGCTCGAATTCTCGAGGGATGCGGCATCCGCGCCCTTGCCGTACACGGGCGCACGAAGGAGCAGGGCTACAGTGGGGATGCGGACTGGAACGTTATCGCTTCCGTGGTGGAGGCTGTGAAAATTCCTGTCATTGGGAATGGTGACGTGGCCAGCGCGCAGGATGTTGCTTTGCGCCGGAAAACCGGAGTGGCCGGTGTGATGCTCGGGCGCGCGGCGATGAGTGCGCCCTGGGTGTTTGGCGGAATACGTCATTACCTTCAGACGGGGGAGGTTCTGCCCGATCCGCCCCTTGAGAAACAGTGGGCGCACATGATCCGCCACTGCCGAGAGGCGGCGCAACGTTCGGGCGTGGAGAGAATCACCATGCAGTTTATGCGGTCCCGTTTAATGGCGTACTCGAGGGGAATGGAGGAGGCTCGAGACTTGCGGATGCGGTTCTCGCAGGTTGCTTCACTGGCGGAATTGGAGGACATCGCTGCCGGGCATATTTTGAGAAACGCTGGGGAGCGGGCCTCCTGAGCGGCATTGTTTGTTTCCTGCGTAATACCATTTATTTAGTTAGAATTGCAAAACCGGTTCCGGAAAAAACGTTTGCTTGAGATAAGATCCACCCGCCACCAATCAACGAATAAACATTGCGCGCGTCCTCCCAATATTTTTCCAGTAAGGCGGTTTGTGCTTTCTGTAG
>CANJPY010000122.1 GCA_947476255.1 Chthoniobacteraceae bacterium
AGTTTGCGCGCGTGGGAATCTGTTGCGAAAGAGGGGGCTGATATTGGTTTCATCCCAAACCAACACAGCAAAAAGTGACGTTTTTGTCTATCGGGAATTTCCGTCGTTTATTCCAAGCCTCTTAGCTCTCGAGAAAAAAGAGCCCTGGTTTGGCGAGGCCCTCTTGACGAGAAGCACTTGGCTGCAATGGATCTTTCGTGTAGGGGTGGGCCCCACCGCTTGTTATGAAAAAGATGATCCTAGCGCTGCTTCTCTGTTTGCCCTGGGTGACTCGTGCTGAGCCTGTAGTGCTGTTTGATGGCAAGAGCCTCGCGAACTGGGAGGGCAATGTCGGTACTGTATGGCGCGTTGATAACGGGGAGATTGTCGCTGGGACTCTTGCGCAAAAACAACCGAAGAACGACTTCCTGTGCACGATCCGCGATTACTCCGATTTTGAACTGCGCTTGAGTTACCGGCGCTTGGAGAACAATGGCGGGATCCAGTTCCGCAGTGAGCGTGTACCCAACCACCATGAGGTGTCTGGGTATCAGGCTGATTTTGCACCGGGCATTGACGGTTTTCTTTACGACGAGTCGCGTCGCAATCGATTCCTTGCGATTTTTGATTGTGTAGGAGGTCCGAGTCCCGCGCCCCCCGAGGGAACCGGGCAAGCCATCAAGCGCGCGCTGGAGACTGCGGGGCAATGCGCGGAGAAGCTTTCCCTCAAAGAGTGGAATAATTACAGGATCAGGGTGGAGGGAAAACACATTGAGTTGTGGGTGAACGGGATCAAGACGGTGGATTACACGGAGGCTGAGGACGCGATTCCACGGACTGGAAAAATCGCGTTGCAGATTCACAGTGGCGCCACGGAGATTCGTTACAAGGACATTGTACTCGAGGAACTTAATGCCGAGAAAAAGGCGCGCTAAGGGTTGTCGGGCGTGAACCGGTTCCGCCAGATTTATCGCTTCAGACAACAACAACACGTGCCGCTCACGAGTGGCCGGGCTTAAAAACAAAGAAATGAAAACCTGGTATTATTGTAACGCTGGAGGTGAAAAAACGAAGGTGTCCGAGGATTCTCTGCAGGGTCTTGTGGAAACGGGGGTGATTCAGCCCCAGACGTTTTTGTGGTCTGAAGGCCTGCCGGACTGGGCGCCTGCCCGGGAGTTGTTACCCCAGTTGTTCGCGGCCTCGCGTTCCACGCCGCCCCCATTGCCGCAGCTGACGATGGTGACTTCGAGTGGGCGGCGCTCGCATGAAATCGATTTTGAAATTTTTGGGGACGACATGCAGTTGGTCGAAATCGAACTCGATCCTGGGGAGACAGTCATCGCCGAGGCAGGGGGGATGTGTTACTTGGAGGAGGAGATTGTGTTTGAATCTAAAATGGGGGACGGCTCCTCGGCCAACAGCGGTTTTTTTGGCGCTCTTGTAAACATCGGGAAGCGGCTGGTTACGGGAGAGTCGCTTTTTATGACGCACTTCACGCACAAGGGGAGTGTTGGAAAAAGGCGGGTTGCTTTTGCCGCGCCATATCCCGGGAAGATCGTGCCCTTGCAGCTGTCAGACCTCGGCGGTGAGGTGATTTGCGAAAAGGGGGCATTTTTGTGTGCCGCTCACGGGACGGAATTGAGCATCGCTTTCTCCCAAAAAATCGGAGCCGGTTTTTTTGGCGGGGAAGGGTTTGTTTTGCAGCGACTGCGCGGGGACGGTTTGGCGTTTATTCATGCAGGCGGCACGATTGTACGGCGCGAATTGAGGGGCGAGATGCTGCGGGTGGACACCGGCTGTCTGGTGGCCATGACCAGCGGCATCGACTACGATATCCAGCGGGCGGGCAATTTGAAATCGATGTTGTTCGGCGGCGAGGGGCTCTTTCTCGCAACGCTGCGCGGGCACGGAACGGTCTGGTTGCAAAGTCTTCCGTTCTCGCGCATGGCTGATCGTATTCTTGCCAGTGCGCCTTCCGCTGGGGGGGCTTCTGTCGGCGAGGGATCGATCCTTGGATCGGCGAGTCGTCTATTTGAGCGGGAATAGGGCCCCTTGGAGGCTCTGAGCGCAGCGGACTGCATGGCCGCAGGCGTTGGAGTGGTGCCCCTGTGCCGCTGGGCGCGTGGCTCTCGGACACGTGTCATATCAATCTCCACCGTGGAAACCTCGGTGGGGCTTGGGTGTTTCGTGACGCTGGACAAACGGGTGTCATTCCACTAATCCAAGTCGATGCTCTCCCCACGCCTTTCACCCCTGAAGCAACTGTTTCTTTGCTTGCTTGCTCTTGTTGTTACCGGGCCCATTTACGCTCAGGTGAGCAACCCGATGACTGGTCCCCAGCCGTGGTGGCCCGTGCAGCCACGTCCGCTGCCTCTCGTTCATCCTCTTTTTGGGAGTCAGATGGTTCTCCAGCGCGACACGCGCGCCCCCGTGTGGGGGTGGTGCAAGTCCGGGTCCAAGGTGGTTGTGCACGTCGATGGTAAACAGGTGGCGGAAGCGGTGGCGGATTCCAACGGCCGTTGGGCGGCGAAAATCGGTCCGTTTTCGGCGGGTGGGCCACACACGTTGGAAGTCGCGGGCGAGGAAGAATCCCGAAAATTTGAAGATGTGCTCTTCGGTGATGTGTGGCTTTGTTCCGGGCAATCCAACATGAACTGGCCCGTGCGGCTTTCCGAAAATGCCGAACAAGAGGTGAAACGGGCGAACAATCCCAATATCAGGTCCTTTACGGTGGGGCTGTATTCTGCACTCGCCCCCGAAACCCTGCCTCCCGTGGCCAAATGGGAGCCTTGTAAAAGCGAGTTTTCAGCAAACTTCACCGGAGTCGGGTACTTTTTTGCGCGGGAGCTTGAGTCCACTCAAAAGGTGCCGATCGGCATTTTACACGCCTCGGTAGGAGCGACGGCCGCAGAGGCATGGGTGAGCGCAGAGGCTCTTGCTCGCGAAATGCCAGACGACTTTACCGTAGCCATGGATGAACTCGAGGCGGCCAACGCCCCCTTTGAACCCGGGTTCTCCTATTTTACGGCACTGGAAAAGTGGGCGGCGAAGGTCGATCCCGAGAGTGCGCGCAGGAAATACTCCTCTGATGTCGATCTTGATACTCGCGATTGGCTCGAGATCGGTGTTCCAAAGAACTGGAAAGAAGCCGGGCTTGCAGAACTCAAGGAGTTCGATGGTCTGGTCTGGTTCCGGCAGCATCTCGATATTCCCGAGTCTTTCGCGGGTCGGGACCTGCAGTTGAATCTCTCGGTGGTGAATACTACCGACATTGTTTGGTTCAATGGTCAAGTCGTGGGGGGGATTCAAAGTTCTGGTCGGCGCACTTACCAAATCCCTCGGAAGTTGGTGAAGCCCGGCCGCAACCTTCTGTGTGTTGCGGTGGTCAGTCAGAAGGGGGCGAGCGGGTTTGTCTCCAATCCCGTTAATCTCAACCTGCGTCCGGAGACAGGGGGGGGGAATGAGAGCCTAGGGATTGCGGGCGTGTGGAGGTGCAAAAAATCGGTGGAGGTCGGTAAGCTCGAGCCCATGCCGACTCCCCGGACCGGCAATTACAAAACCATCACAGGCCTCTACAACGGCATGATTGCGCCGCTTGTGCCCTTCGCCATCAAAGGGGCGCTCTGGTATCAAGGGGAAGCGAACGGCCCCTTTGCTCAAATTTATCGCCGCTTGCTTCCGACACTCATCAAGGACTGGCGTTCGCGTTTTGGGGCGGGTGACTTCCCGTTTTTGATTGTTTCGCTTGCGAACTATAACGCGCCCCAAACCAAGCCTACCGAGGTGTCTGGGTATCAAGGCATCCGGGAGTCGCAGTGGCTGACCGTGCGCAATGTCCCCAACACTGGCCTCGCTCTGGCTGTGGACATTGGCGATTCCACGAACATTCACCCACGCAACAAGCAGGAGGTGGGCCGCCGTCTTTCCCTTGTGGCACGCAAGCAGGTGTATGGAGAGAAAGATCTTGTGGCTTCCGGTCCCGAATTTGAGGCGCTCAAAGTGGATCCTCCCGGCGGCAACCGGCTGCGTCTGAGTTTCAAGCACATTGGAGGCGGCCTTCGCATCAAAGAGGGTCAGGATAAGCTCACTGGCTTTGCCATCGCTGGTGAAGATGGCGATTTTGTGTGGGCCAATGCCGTCATCGACGGGGATACCGTTCTCGTGTCCTCTGAGGAAATTCCCCATCCCAAGCACGTGCGCTACGGCTGGGCGTGGAGTCCAGTCGTGAATCTTTACAACAAGGAAGGACTGCCCGCAGTGCCCTTCCGTTCGGATGAAGATCGTGAGATTCTTCTCACCAACGCGTACGCAAACGACCGCACCGTTGCGGCGCTCGCCAATCATCCCACTTTGGAGAACGTCAAACTCGGTCCCAAAGAAACCACGCGTCTTACGGATGCCTGCTTGGTTTCACTTGCGACCATACCGAACCTCAAAGAGTTGACGATTGTTGGCGCCGCGCTGTCGTTTGACAAGGGGCTGAGTCATCTCAAAAAAGCCGCTAAACTTCGCAAATTGAACCTTGGAAAGGTGGCGCTTCCTGAAGGTGATCTCGAAAAGATTCAGGCCGCTCTGCCCAGTGTGGAAATTGACTTTACCCCGATGCCGCCCGAATACCGCGAGCTGTTTGAAGCCTGGCGGGCCAAAGGCCGGTGATTCGGAGCCCGGTTACCGGTCGAGCTGTGGGCGGACTGTTATGCCCTCCCACACTCCCAAAAAACGTCCTCTCCCATTCCTCTTCCTATTCGCGTGGCTGAACTTCTGAAAACCATTTGTTGCATTCAACACAGCGGAGCCCTTTTCCCCCCAATCGTTTATGCTGAAGCCGTTTCTGAACTCGTTGTCTGCTCTGATGTTGGTGCTTGCCTCCGTCGCGTTGCACGCGGCCAAGGCCGATGCCCCACAGGGGCCTTCGCTTCGGATAACGCCTGCGAATACCGTCATTCTCGATGGCAGTGACTACGCGGGGCGCCTCTTGCAGTATCATCTTATCCGGGGCTACGAGGGAGACGCTGCGTCGCAACCTTATCTGCCGGATGCCAAGGCGGACCGCGCAACTGCGCCTCAGTTTCCGCTGCTTGTGGAGAAAGCAGGGATGTCGGTTCCCGAGGACAAGGTTGTCATTGCCGTGGGGGCCACTCGCTTTCTGACGGCTGCGGACAAAATCAAACTAGAAGAGAACCCCGGCGGAATCCTCTTAAACCGGCGAGGCAATGTGCTCGTGATCGCGGGGAATCCGTTGAACGGTCCAACGGGTACGACCACTGCGGTGTCCGAGTTTTTAAACGTCGCGGCGGGGATGCGTTTCTACGCGCCTTCGCAACTTTGGCAAAGCAGTCCAAAGAAGGACGGCCTCGAGATCGGGACGCTTGATGTCTTCCGAAAGGAATTCTTCAAGACGAGTTTCTTTGCTCCCTACTGGAAGGACAATGCCGAGTGGCTGCGGATGAATCAAAACGGCACACGCATGACGCTGCAGTGCTTTCACAATCTCGCGAACGTTTTTCCCCCAGAGAAGTTCGGCGGAATGCATCCCGAAATTTACGAAATGCGCGGCGGTGAACGGCGCGTGCCTCTGAGTATCGGAACCAAGATTTGGAATCCCTGCCTGTCAGCCAAGGCGTTGCCGGAAATAGCAATGGACTATATTCGCGAGCAGAAGCGTACTCGTCCGATGCTGACGTACGTCAGCATGGGAATGATGGACATCACCTTCGATTGTGAATGCCACGAGTGCCAGGCATCGGTGCGGGAACACGGGTCTTATAGTCAGCTCTATTTCCGGTTTGTGAATGAAGTCGCGAGAAGAAGCCGGCTCGAGTTTCCGGATCTCACGATCACTTGTTTTTCCTATGTGAACGCCAAGCGTCCGCCCAAGGGCATCTCATTCGAGCCGAATGTTGCCGTCAAAGTTGTGTTGAAGACTTACATGATGCAGGATCCCGAATACGCTCGGGCCCAGAAGGCTGCGATCATGGAGTTTTCCGAGGCCGGTGCAGGTTGGTTCTTTCACGACTGGCGTTTCTCAGGCCTGACGCCCCGCAACGACCTGCCAGCCGTGGCCCGCTTCCTCCAGTGGGCCGCGGAGAATCGCTGCCTCGGCGCGTATTACGAGTATTCCCCGGAACAAAACTTCTATCTCGACGGCGCCTACTATTGGATCTTGATGCGACTGACGTCCGATCCCTGGCTGGATTTGAAACAGCTTTGGGCGCAGTACTGCCACGATATGTTTGGTGCGGGCGCCGCATTGATGCAGGCGTTCTACGCGCATTTCGAGGTGCGGCATGCCACCGCTCTTGAGCATCTTGCGAATCTCAGCGACATGCCGCGAGAGGAGCCTGCACTTTATAGCGCAGCGGATGTCGCGTGGGAGCGCCAGACCCTTGAACAGGCGATTGCGCTCACCAAAAACGAACCCCTCGTGCAGGAACGTCTCGCCCAGGTGATGCGGCACTTTCGCGCACACGAGCTTTTCGCTCTCGCCACGCATGAACCCTATCGCCTCAATCGTGCTTCGACTGGCCAGGATGTGAATGCAGCACTGCTGTCGTTTTACTTGAATGACGACGGGAGCACACTCGCCGAAGCTGTCCGCTATTACGAAAAGGAGCGCAATATTGCACCGGCCACGGGGGACTTGGAGATGCGCCTGGGTTATTTGCCGATGGTTATCGCAAACTACAGCAAGGGAATTGGTTCAATCCTCGATGTCATTGGCCGCCAGGCGCGCGCTACGGTGCAGGGTTCGTTGCGGGCGCCGGCCAAAGCGGCGGCCTTGCGGGCCAAATCCCTTGAAATACTGCGCGCCAATCTCCCTGCAAAATCCCGTCCCGAGCGGGTGCAGTTTTTCGAGCAGCTTCTCGACAAGACCGTTTACGTCCCCCGGATCACGAGCATGCCAAAGCTGGACGGCGTTCTCGACGATCCTGAGTGGGAGAAGGCCGCACGGTTAGAAGACTTTTCCATCCGCAGTTCGATTCTACCCTCCAAGCACCCTACGCGTGCGAAGATTCTCCGGGTTGGTAACCAGCTTGTGCTTGGAATCACCTGCGAACAAGTGGGGCCGATTTGGGCGCAGACTCCGAAGGAGACGCTCGCGGGAACACACATCTGGCGCGAGAGCGGGGTGGAGATGATGTTTGGTCTTCTCGACCAGCAGGCAGGGCGCAACGAAACCTGCCAGTACGACATTAACGCGTTCGGCGCCTTCCGGGGCTTTTTCAAAGCCAAAGACAACCGCGATGGTGTCCAGTGCGTCGTACGGCTCGACGAGGCCGCCCACCGGTTCGTCATAGAGGCGTCGCTCCCGCTCAAGACGAACGGGTACGACTATGGCGATGTTAAGGAACTGGCCTTCAATATTGTCCGCATGATCTACACGCGAAACAGCTACGGTGCCGATGAATTGTTGACGTGGCACCCGACTTCGCTAGGTACTCTTGTTTTCGAATAAACCCCTGCAGGGGAGGGGGGGCGAGGAGGATACAGCATCGACGTGGCGCGATTTTCGAGACGGTCTTGAAAACAATCAAGACAGAGCCACTCTGATGTCGCTCAAAAGTGCTTCCACATCCTCGTTCGTAGTACTCCAAGAGCACATGAAGCGGGAACCGCCACCAATGAAGGAATAATAGCGCCAACCGCGGGCATTGAGGTGCTGGTGGACGTGCTCGGGCATTTCTACAAAAACCGCATTGGCCTCCGTTGGGTGCAATAATCGCAATTCTGGAAACTGCTCCATCCCGAGCCGAAGCAAACGGGCAAAACCGTTCGCCCTCGCCGCAATTTCGAGCCACAAATTTTGACCGAGCAACGTCTTCCAAGGAGCCGCTAAGAACCGCATTTTTGACGCCAACTGGCCTGCCTGTTTGCATCGGTACGCAAATTCTTCCCCCAAAGCCGGGTCAAAAAATACAACGGCTTCTCCCACGGGACTCCCCAGTTTGGTGCCCCCGAATGCGAGTACATCCACGCCGGCTTTCCACGTCAGTTCTGCCGGTGAAACACCAAGCGAAGCCACGGCGTTGGCAAACCGTGCGCCGTCCATGTGAACCCGCAGCCCATGCCGCTTTGCTACTTCCCCCAGCGCAGACACCTCCGTGGGCGTGTAAACGGTGCCGAGTTCCGTGGGGCAGCTTAAACTGACAACACGCGGTTTTGGAAAATGGATATCCCTCCGTTTTAAAACGATCTGTTCGAGGACATGTGGATCCATCTTCCCGTTGGCCCCCGACGCGAGTAGCAACTTCGTACCGTTCGAGAAGAACTCGGGGGCGCCGCATTCATCGGTCTCTACGTGCGCGTATTCATGGACGATCACGCTGTGGTAGGACTGGCACAAAGAGGCCAGCGACAAAGAGTTGGCCGCCGTTCCAGTAAATACAAAATAAACGTCGCATGCGGTTTCAAACAACGCACGGAAGGCATTCGTGGCTTCTGCCGTACAGACATCATCTCCATAAGACGGCACCCGGCCCCGATTGACTTCCACAAAGGCCTGCATCACTTCCGGACACATCCCTGAGGTGTTGTCACTCGCAAAACAATAATTGGGCGTCCCGTCCATAGGTGAATTAGAAACCAGTTGGCAGAGACTGACAAAGCTCAAACTGAGAATGCGTCAGAACTGCGGAGGCCTGGTGATGGCTGTGTTCGACTCGAGCCACGAACGCGGGCTGAATCCCAAAGAGTCGAGCCCGGCGTTTCAAGGAGGCCTCTCAAAGCAGAAGTTCGGGTATGGGTTTTCCCACGGCCAGCACTGGATTGGGACGGCCCAGTTTGTCATAAAACACCGTGTCCGTGGGGACTCCGAGTTGATGATAAATGGTGGCGAGGATGTCGTTAAACGGGACGGGTCTTTCGTCGGGGAGATCCCCGTCGCGCGTGCTGGACCCCAACACGACCCCCGATTTCAAGCCGCCGCCTGCGAGCACGACGGAGAAGACTTTTTCCCAATGATCACGCCCTGCATTGGCGTTGATCTTTGGGGTGCGTCCGAACTCTCCGAACATGGCGACGAGCGTGGACGAGAGTTGGCCGCGTTCCTCAAGGTCGTCGAGAAGAGCGCTGACTGCCCTGTCCATGGGGGGGAGCAACACATCCTTCATTAAATTGAAGTTGTCGACGTGAGTATCCCAGTCTTGGCCGTGGTCTTGGTTGAGGGTGTAGTTAACCAGAGTGAAGGGCACTCCGGCCTCCGACAGGCGGCGCGCCAGGACTGTTTGCTGCCCCCAGAGATGATTGCCGTATCTCTCGCGTTGTTTTAACGGTTCGCGGTTAAGATCAAAAGCGACGCTCGCCGCACCACTGGAAAGGAGTTCCACTGCATCGCGGTAAAAGGGACTGAGTCCTTCGACTTCGCGCATATAACGAGATCCATCCATGGCCTTGAGCAGGCTTAAACGTTCGTGCATGCGCTCCAGGGAGAGTTTTCCCGGCAGATTTAAATCGGGAGGTCCGCTGAAGGCCTCATGAGCCCTTTCGGGCGGGATTCCTGAATCCATCGGTTCGCACGAGGCCCCGAGAGGGCCCGCTGAGGCGTAATGCACTCGCCGTCCCAACTGGCCGGAATGAGGGACTGCGACGTATGGCGGAAGGAGAGGGGCTCTGAATTTAAGGCTTTCGGCAATGACGGCGCCGATGGAAGGGTGGGTGAGGTTGCGGTTTTTGCCTTCCACTGACGCATCTGGAAGATCCCAGCCTGTAAGGGTTTGATGAATGGCAACCGGATGACTGGGCGAGTTGACGTAGGCGCTCCTGATCAGATTAAACTTGTGCGCGCGTTTCGCGAGCAGGGGCAAATGCTCCGAAAAATGAACGCCCGGCAACGAGGTCCGGATATGCCCGAAATCACCGCGGTAAGCGGAGGAGGCGTCTGGTTTTGGATCAAAACTTTCGTAGTGCGAGAGGCCTCCCTGCAAATAAATCACGATGACCTGTTTTGCAGGAGCGCCGATCACTGCGGCCTGTTGCGCCCTCAACAATTGAGGCCACAACATTGCCCCTGCCATGGCCCCGCCGCCTTTGAACCACTGGCGCCGCGTCATCGCTGCAAAGGAGTTTGGGTCGGGGGGCATAAATTTGGGGGGAGGAATGATGGTGTAACAGAACAACCAGCCTTTGAAAAAGACGTTAGATACGCGATGAAGGGAGCGGCGTGGTTGCGATATTTAAATGAGCTGCTGGCGGATAGAATACTGGAAAGTGTGGCGATATTAGTGTTTGTGACTGGATTCTCAACGTGAATCGGCGTCGACTTTGACTGGGTAAGAAAGTGGATCTGGCCTGGTGAACCTCAAAAAAGCCGAAAAATTTCAGCTCTTTTACCAACTGGCGCACAGTGCGTTGGATGTGTTTCTGGTTTCGGTTAACTTGAGACTGACTTGGCGGACTTTTTAACGGCGTCCACAATGGCCCGGTCATCGTCATAGTGATCCCATACGAGTTGTAAAAACGAGGGAAGGGTCATGCCCATCCGGCGCAGAAAAGGCCTGTCGCCGCCGCATCCGTACATGAGATCCGGCGGCATTTCGCCCCGCAGTTTCAGGCGGGCTTTGACGATGAGGCGTGGCAACCAAGAGATGCCATCGACTGCCGTGGCTTTCGAAGGCAGCGCAGCCATGGATGCGATATATTCAGAGTGCCGGAGGTTCATGACTTTGGTAAAGTACGAGTATCGAATGTCTTGGATTCTGAGGACCGTTTCATAATCGGGTTCTCCGTAGCCAAGAAGATCATCGACGAAGTCAAACATTTCTTGGGCGCTGCAGCCGATAGAGATGAGGAATTCCGTTTCTTGGGTTCCGAACATTGAAGCTGGGGATCGGCGTCTGTCCTGCCAGGCGGCGACACCTTGGGTATGGACAAGTTTCAGTTGGTCTTTTGCCTGCTCGTTTAACATAGGGAGCAGTGTAAAGAGACCGTGGCAAATGTGCGAGGTTGAGTATGGAGACTGGGGGTGGCGTGTCTTGAAAAGACTCGGCTTCCAGAGGTTGCGGGCGGTCGTGTTTCTTGGCGCTGCGTTCTGGGGGGGAGTGGGGCGGCGAATAGGAACGGAAAAGAGGGTGAAAAGGTTAAGAGCAAGAGATGAGTTCGGAGGAGCAGAAGCGTTTTTTTTGTGGATTCAGAGGCGGCGAGGGAGGGGAGACGTAATTTTATAAAAAATGGTTGCACCTGGTTTTCGGCTCCTTTAGCTTTCTGGGCCCCAAGCAAAGGAGTCTTAGCTCAATTGGTCAGAGCGCCGCCCTGTCACGGCGGAGGTTGCGGGTTCGAGCCCCGTAGACTCCGCTCCTTTTTTAAGGAGCAAATCCCTTCAAATCAACGTTTAAGGGATCTGATGGGGTCTACACCAAAGCTTGGGGAGGGGTGTGTTGTAAGTTGAAGGTCGAGTTGGGTTGTTGATTCAGGGGGGGAACGGATTGGTTAACCGCAGGCAGCGATCACACGCAGGCGGTAGTTTTGAAAATTTCTGAAGCCGTAGGCGCGCCTTTGAATGAGCGGGGAAATCATCTGGGAGCAGATCATGGTTAGACCGTTAGAGAATGTGTCATTGAGATTGTTTGGGGTCGGTGCTGGGTCTATAATGAGGTTGAATAGCGAGCGGTTATGCCAATCGAAAAAACCATCACTAAACGCCCTCTCCGGAGCCTTCGGACCCGCCCCAATGCGTGGGCTAAATGCTCTCCCTCCGAGCGTCTTTCTGCTATGGCCGTGATCTGCCAAACCCACGACGATGGAAAACCTCAATTCCGACTTTCTCGACTTCATTACTTTTTTGGAACAAAGGTCCGTTGAGTACCTCATCGTCGGGGGCTATGCGGTAGGGTTTCATGGTTTCCCCAGGTACACTGGAGACATTGATTTTTTTGTCAGTATCAACGGGGATAATGCTGAAAAGTTGATTCGGGTTCTTGAGGATTTTGGGTTCGGCGGAATCGGCATCGAAAAGGAGGACTTTCTGAAGCCTTTCTTTGTCATTGAAATTGGCCGGGAGCCGCGAAAAATTCAGATTCTCACCGGTATTGACGGAGTGGGTTTTGAGGAGTGCCGGCAAACTGCCGTGGAATGCGAGTATCAGGGAAGGAAGCTGAGGTTCATCGGATTGGACGCCCTATTAAGAAATAAAAAGGCCTCTGGCCGGCCAAAGGATTTGATTGATGTCCAGGAGCTCACGGGACTCCAGAAGCAGCAAACCGACTCTATGTAACTTTGACGAAAAAGGGACGTTGAATAAGCGTCTGCCTCACCTGGGGAAAAGGAAAGCCGCCGTGCGCTGCCTGAGTATGGAACCGCCGCTCTTGAAACTGGCGTAGCGAAGGCTTACCGGGCGTCTCTCGCCCCCACTCCCGTAGTGCAGGAAGCCGCCACGCCCAAGTTGAGTTGGGAGGTGTACAAACGGCCGCCCAAACAGCCTCGCAGCCTGGCAGCACCCCCGTGGTCTACTCGCCTACAAAGCCCGTTACGCCGAGCCATCCCAAGATGAAGTCGTTCCACGGGACAGTGGAGGTGAATGCGGCTACGGTCCGGGCACGACTGCTGCAAATCGCCGTGGAGGTCATCAGCCAGTTGGTGAGCGATCCGATGGCAAAGGTGACCGTGAATGTGGAGATCAGCGCTGAGTTCCCGCAAGGGGCGGCAGAGCAGGTGCGCCGGGCCGTGAGCGAGAATGCGACGAATCCTAAATTCAAGGTGAGCGAGTGGAAGAAGTAGGTCTCCGGGAGGCGTTTGATGCGTGGGTGCCAGAGAAGGATCCTCTGCGGCGTTTAGCAGGGTAGATCGCCACACTGAGCGCCACCGAGGCTGCGACGTTCCTTTCCCGTGTGGGCTGCGAACCCTTCAACATCCTCGCCAATCCTCAACTCGCAGGCGACTGGAGTCCGCCAGCGGATCACTCCGCCAAAACCTTGCTGCGGAGGAAAGGCACTCCAGCGCATTTGCACGGTTTTCGGGGCAGGAAAACGGTGCCCCCCCGGGGGCTGTCGCTCCTGTTTGACCCGCTCGTGGACGCCTTTTTGGCTGCTCATTTCTTACGCACCGGGCGAGTACCCGAAGCTGGTCCAACGGTCATGGGGCTCACAGACTTTTACCCACTGGCGGCCGCCCAAGACCAAGGCCAGGACTGGGCGCAGCAGGAAAGCGCAAACTTTCTGGGCGGCCGAGTTAGCGGGTGGCAGAGTATGGTGACCCAGCTCTTCGACGCCCTGTTCGGCAAGGCGGAATGGAAAGAGAACCCGGAGGTGATTGCGGCGGGAATTACGGCCCAAAACCTATTGGTCTGGAATTTCTTCCCCATGCTGCGGGGCGGAGAGAAGCCCACAGGAGGGGCGGGCTTGCCCTTGGCTGGAGCTTGGAGACTGCGTTGCTGGCAATGGCTGCATGCCTTTCTGGAGGCTGTCGGGGCGAACCGTGTGGTCTTGGCCTCCTCGCAGGCGATGCTTCCGATTGCGGCGCCCCCCCACGAACGTTTGAACACCGCTCGTCAATAAGTCCTCTGTCCCTTCCCCCCCTCCCGTATTTTGTTTGAAAAACGGGTGTAATCCTAGAAACGGCAATGAGGGATCACATGCCGGAGGCATCTGATCTCCCTTTGCCGTTTTTAGGCGTGCGCCGGGGAAGCCGGAAACCACGCGGGTGAAAGTCCCGCCGGTCGAATTAGACGGTTCACGACCGAAAGCGATGCCCGGAATGAGGCCGTGAGGCCGAAGCCGCAAGCGGGGCATCGTCTGAACCAGCAGGCCATAATACACATG
>CANJPY010000123.1 GCA_947476255.1 Chthoniobacteraceae bacterium
CATCCCAAAGGGATGCCAGAGTGTGCTGGGGCTGTCTGAAGCTGCGTGATACCGGTGAAGAACCTACGCTTGGCGCAGTCTTGCATCCCTCCGGGATGCCTTGTTTTGTGGTCTGACAACCGGTGGTGTCGCTTCGCTCAACCACCGTAATGGCGGTGATGCCTCCGGCATCTGATCTCTCTTTGCCGTTTCTAGGTTTAAGCTTCTTTAAACCAATGTCGTGGGCGCTTTCTCGGGCTACGCGGCTTCGTGCTTGGCCCTGCTTGGTGGATTCGAAAAGAGCGACAGCAAATCTAAACGGGCCGGTTTGCCTCTCACTTCAGACCGTGCGCGCGTCATGCGTGTCAGTCGCTGGTCCCCCTTTTTCCCAACCCGCAAATAACTCATTCGGATGCTCTGTGATTCTCGCAAGAACCTCGGTGCACCGGTCGCGCAACTCGGGACGCGTCTCCCGGTAGGCAAGCTGCGGCAGCACATCCAGAAGGTATTCGCGGACGTTGATTTTAAGCCGCTTGCAGGTTTCCAGCACAGACAGGATCGCCGCAATCTTCGGGCCCGAACTTTCGCATCCAATCTGGATCCAGTTTTTGCGTCCAAGAGCGATCTCGCGCATGACGTTCTCGGCCCAGTTGTTGTCGATATCGACCCTCCCGTGCCCAGGCCCCGCGTAACGCTCCACCCGCTCCCATTGGTTGGGGGCGTACGTGCAGGCCTTGCCCAAAGCACTTTTGGGAAGCGCTCCGGCACCCGTCTCGGTAATCAGTGCCTTCAATGCGGCCAGCAACGCTGGGCATTCTCTGGCTCGCATCGCTTCGCGCTCAGGGTGCGTGAGGTTCGCCTCGCGCGCCTGCCTCTCAATAGCATAGAGCTTCCCAATGGCGGCCACCACCAACACACTGCGGACATTCTTGGGATCAAGCTCCATTTGAAAATCGTAAATCACCAGGCTCCCCCGGCAGCCTGTACTCCCAAAAGTAGGCCTCGTGATTTTTGCCCTTGGTGCGCCGGCTTTGCACCGGGACGGTGGTTTCGTCGGCCTGAATGTAGTCGCCAGCCAGAAGACTGGCTTTCATGGCGGCCACCACGCAGCCGAGCCGTTCCCCGGCTTTGAGCACAAAACTACTGAGCGCGGCCTGGCTGATTTCCACTCCCGCATCGCGCCCAACCCCGGCCGCTTGCCGGTAGAGAGGAGAGTGGTCGCAGTATTTTTTAATGATCGTCTCCACCACGAGGCTGTCGGCGAGGATCCCATTTTCGATAATACTGCCCGGCACCGGTGCAATGCTCACTCCCATTTTCTCGCAGTGAGCGCAGGCGCGCTTTTCGCGTTTGGTCACCTCCACATACAACTCGATGGGTGTGAGGCGAGTCGTTCGCTGGTCTGGTAGCCGATGAGCTTTTTTGGCCACCGCATTGGAGGCACAGGCACTCCTTGGCGGACACGTGGACAAGGCGCTCCTCGCGGGGCAGGTGTGCGGGAAGCGGTGCGCGCACCGGTTGTTTAGGGGGTGCTTTGGCGGGCGGATTGGCGGGCGAACCGTTAGCGGCGGCATCTTTATCCTCCTGCGCCACGTTTGCCTCGGCGGCCACCTCGGCGCCGCACACTCCGGGCTCGAGTTCCAAAAGGGCGAGCTGGCCGCCGTTGAGGCGTTCGGCACCGGCGCCGTATTTTTTAATCCTTAAAAGCCGGAGTTCTTCGACCAGAAGAAACGCGTATTGCTCGAGCTGTGCGATGCGCAAAAAAGAAGCCTCCAGCTTTGTGGAAAGCTGGTAGTTGGTTAGTTTTTGAGAGGCGCCTTTCAAGATGAAAATGCTTACGCAAATAATTGACGCAGAGTAAGATAAAATAAAAATGATTTCGTTTTTTGTTCACTTTCCCGCCTCCACGCCTTCCTCTTCGCCCGCCCCAGATCAATTCCTCCAAGCAGCATTGCCAGAGCCGCGGCCGAGAGGCGTACTTTGCCGCGCTCAGAGTCCTGCGGGGCGGGCCAGCTAAAGCCGCCTTTTTTCAGGCGCTTGCCGCAGACCCAATCTGTTGGTGAAAGCAAAAAGGTGCCCGGAGCGGGGATCTTCGCCGAGTTGATGGGTGACCAGCCCGTAAAGGCCGTCGTAGCCTTTGCGCATGTCGACTGGTTCGAGCGCCATGAAGACGCGTGTGGCTGGTCCGGAGGGAATCATCGGCGGGCTTTGGAAATCACAGCTAGGAGGACGGCCAACTCGCCGCGTAAAAACCCCGAGGAATCTCCAGAGCGACACCAGCGTTGAGGAAAATACGGTACATGCCGCGCTGGGCGCTTGATACGGCCGGAGGTTCGCCTGACTCCACCTCGAGAAAGGAGGGCGGCGCAGAATGCCTGAGCCCAGCGGGTTCAGGGGATTGGCTTTGCAAATAACGATGAAGAGTGGACAGGCAAATCCCTTCGTGGCGGACAAAATCGGCCCGAGATAAGGCGCTGGCTCGGAAGCAGTCGACAAGTTTGCGGATTTCAGACGCGCTGCGGCGCGGCTTGATTGGGATGGAGTGCTGCATTGCGGCAAGGTTGCCGCGATGGGTTGTTCAGCGGTAGATGCGGTTGGCTAGGCGAATACCTCCTTACAAACTGCTGATCGGTATAACTACGACATTGTCAGCCAGCGAATAGGTCTGCGTCCCCGGATACAGAACGGAAAGTTGATCCAGCTTTAAATCCTGCATCGCAGTCTTCATTGAGGCAGTGAGCTTGGGGGCATCTGCGCGCTTGATTTCGACTCCGCTGCGCCTTCCGTCCTTGATTAACAGCAAATCCAATTCCGCTCCGCTGTGGGTGCCCCAAAAATATACTTCATCAGGTGCCTCCTTTCGAATCATCTCCTCAATGGCAAACCCCTCCCAAGAAGCACCGAGCTTTGGATTTGTCAGCAAATCAGCCTGGGTACGGATCCCGCTGAGGCAATGAAACAGGCCGCTATCCCGAAAATAGATCTTGGGGGCCTTTATTTGCCGCTTTCCTAGATTCTCGTGCCACGGTTGAAGTTGGCGAACGAGAAAGGCGCCACTCAAAGCGTCCAAATACCGTCGGCAGGTAGGCGGCGTCACGCCAAGGCTGCCAGCAATCTCAGTGGCGTTCCATCTCTGGGCATGGTAGTGGGCGAGCATCGCGGCAAACCGCATCATTGTCGCTGGAGCAACTCCCGGGTGAAACTGCAGCAGGTCCCGCTCACAAAAACTGCGGATGAACTGGTGACGCCAGATCATGCTGTCGCGGTCCCCAGCTGCAAGGTAGCTCAGTGGAAATCCCCCGCGAAGCCATAGTTGTTCGAGCTGGTTGCTCCCAACTTCAGAGATAGAAAAGCCACCCATCTCGAGGACCTCGATTCTTCCGGCTAAAGATTCGGATGACTGCGATAAAAGCTCCGGACTGGCACTACCCAGAATGAGAAATTGTGCGGGCCGTGGTTGACGGTCAGCGAGAACTCGCAGGATTGGAAATAATTCCGGCCGCCGCTGCACCTCGTCGATGACCACGATTCCGAGCAGTCCTTCCAGTGCTGTTTTGGGCTCCTCCAATCGCGCTAGGCTTACAGGGTCCTCAAGATCAAAATAGTTGGCGGAATTTACCGGTACAAACTCGCGTGCGATGGTTGTTTTGCCGCACTGCCTAGGGCCGACGAGTGCAACAACCCGACTGCGCTGGAGCGCCGCTTGGACAGAATTCTTGATCTCAGAACGAGGAATCACGCCCGATAGTACCACGAAAAATGAACATTGGGTGTTCATTTTTCATAAAAACTGTTTCTCTAGCTCATACCATGATGAAGCCGCACACGAGAATATAGAACTCGCGCAACCAAAGCGCGCCTACTGTGACGACTGTTGACTGATTGTATATCTGACATATCATGCGGCCATGCTTGCGCGTGAGACTACCGATCCAATTCCTAGGCTCGCTTTTGAGGCGGCCAGTTCACGCCTCAAGAGTTTCCCTATCCTCACCATTACTGGTCCCAGGCAGTCCGGCAAAACGACGCTTTCACGTTTGCTGGCGCCCCATCTGCCCTACCTAACTTTGGAGGATCCGGACACGCGTGCCTATGCATCTGAGGATCCACGGGGATTTCTGCGGCAAGTCCACGAGGGGGCAATTCTCGATGAGGTCCAGCGGTGCCCAAGCCTGTTCTCCTACCTTCAGGGAGTGGTGGATGTGGAGAAGCGCTTTGGACAGTTCATCCTCACAAGTTCGAGCCAGTTTGATCTGATTCAGTCCATCAACCAGTCGCTGGCGGGACGCACCTCTATCATGACGCTGCTCCCTTTCTCTTTGGGTGAACTGCAAAGTTCCGGATGCGCCCCCAGCTCTGTGAATGAACTCCTTTTTCGCGGGCTGTTCCCTCCTGTCCATGACCGGCCAGTGGACCCCTGTGTTTGGATTCAGGACTATGTGAGTACCTATCTCGAACGCGATGTTAGGAACATTTTGAATATCCACGACCTGAGCGCCTTTCAGCGGTTTGTGCAGCTGTGCGCAGGAAGGATTGGGCAACTCCTGAATGTTTCATCGTTGGCAGCGGATACAGGCATTACCCGTGTCACTGCGAACGCGTGGTTATCGGTATTGGAGGCCAGTCATCTTGTCTTTTTGACGCCCCCGTGGTTCACCAACCCCTCCAAGCGATTGATTAAGACTCCCAAGCTTTATTTTGTGGATCCAGGGCTCGCCGGTTGGCTGATTGGAATTCGCCGCCAGGAACACTTGCTCGCTCATCCGCAGCGGGGAGCGTTATTTGAGAACTGGGTGATGACCGAACTTCTGAAAGCCCAAACCAACCGGGGTATCAAGCCGCGCCTGCACTTTCTGAGGGACAAGGAAGGACACGAGATCGATGCCTTTGTTGAGACCGCTCCGAAGTGCTTTCATGCTGTGGAAGTAAAATCTGGGGAGACTGTTGCGACTGATTTTTTCAGGGGACTGGATTACTGGCGAGGCGCACTCAAGGATGAGGCGATCACACCATGGGTTGTTTACGGCGGCAGCGCCCCTCAAGACAGGGAACGTGGCAGCGTTCTGCCTTGGTCAGATTTGGGCCCCATACTGGGCGCAATCAGCGGCTACTGATTCTTTAAAAACTCATAATGAATATTTTGTGCACGTGAGGCGGTCTTCTGTGGCACTTTCCGAGTTTCCGGGTTTCCAGATTCCGGACGTAAGAGGATGAGCGACTCGGCGACTTGCCCACGGACAGTGAGAGCAGTTGGGACAAATTGAACAAGGCAGCGGTTCTGGAGCATCGCCGGAATCCCGGAAAACCGGAACTTTTGTCGCGCCTGTCATTGATTCAGCAGGTGGCAGTCTCGTCGATGCGTGCAGTTTTAAACTCTTATCCCCTGTAAATCAGAATATTACACAGGGAGCCTGACCCTCTCACGAAAATGCAAACAACCGGAAAAACGGGTGAGAGAAAATTCCGGAGTGCTCGAACAAGAGGTGAGCAGCGGAAAAAGGCTGCTCCGTTCAGCTGGCGTCTATCAAACCGCTCATTTGAATCTTGTTCAGCTCCGGCAGATCATTGTGGCCGTTCGCGTCATCCTTCGCCAACCTAACCGTAAGTTCAAGAGGGACCACAAAGCTTCGCATCGTGGTCCCTCAACTTTGGCGTGCGCCCAACTAACAAAGCCGCTCGCCATGGGGTATCACATCACGCTCAGCAGACCTGAATCGAGCAAAGGCATCAGTGCCCAAGATTGGACGGACTTGGTTGCGAGCCGCACCGAAGTGAAGCTTCCAGGTGAAGAAACACACTTCATTACCGCCATTTTGGACGGAGACGAGAACTTGGCTCTACACTATTCGCCTGGAGATTGTTCAGTGTTCACGAAGAATCCAGAGGGGCCCAGGATCATCGAGTATATGGCGTCTATCGCCCCGCACTTTGGCGGGATTGTGACCGGAGACGAGGGAGAGACATTTTCCTCCGCAGCAGACTGGGGCACTCAGAACGACTGGGACAGTCAGACGGCATCTGTTCGGAGGCATTGGTGGCAGCAGGAGCGCTTCCTCGAGGCTGGCGAGTCATATTGGGGCTGCTTCTCGGCGTTATCATCGTCATTATCAGGGAGGTCTTCTTGGCGCGATGACTCATTGGCAAACCACCTGCCAAAACAAGGGCGAACAAAACGGATTCAGGCAACGGCTCGCAGGCTATCTGTGGTTCCAGCAACGCCTTGCGCTCGCCGTCGCCTGATCCGAGACGTTAGGCCCCGTTGATCCACGTCGCTCGGAAGCTTGGACGCGTGCGTCGGGCAGGAGCCCGAATCCGGAAAAAGACAGGAACGTCTGTTTGGATTTGGACACCGGCTTTCGCTCCTAATGTTGCTCAAGCCGTGTGATTCACTCGTTCTCGTCCTTGATTGTCTTGACAAATGAGCACAAATGAGCACAATTGAAGCATGGCTACGTCAACACTCTTCCGCGCCAGAGTCCCCACGGAGCGTCTCAAACGAGCAGAGGAAATCTTTGCTCGTCTCGGCATGAAGCCGAGCGATGCTTTCAATATTTTCTTGGCTCAAGTGGAGCTTAGAAACGACATGCCCTTCACGATTACAACCAACGTAGACCGGCTACTCACAACCGAAGAACAGGGAAAAACTTGGGAGAACGCTCTGGGTGAATACTGACGCTCACCCCGGTGAAATCTGGTCAGTAGACTTCGGTCTGGCCGCAAAAGAGCGCCCTGTTCTTGTTCTGGCTTTTCCAAAACCCAGAGATGCACGCGCTTTAGTCGTTGTCGTTCCTTTGACTTCGCAGCTGCGTGGATTGCGAGGCGAAGTGGATATCGGCAAGCCAAAATGGCTGCCCAAACACTCAGCTGTAAATGTACAGGGGATTGCGAGTATAGATCACAACGCTCTTAAACGGAGATTGGGTAAGCTATTGCTTGAGCAATTCAATGTCGTAAAAGATGCAATTCGTGATTTATTGGATCTATAAATGGAGCGATTGCTTTCTTTCCGGACAACGAATTTTGAACCGACTGTCTCCGGAATCTTGCTATCCAAGCAACCCTCTCCCGTTTCATCGATCGAACGTCTCTTGCCGACTCGTCTTTCTGCAGTTAAATCACTGTTGTGGAGCGCTTTGTTAGGCCTTTTTTCGTCACCTTCCGGTGAATAAAACGATGTAATCATTGGAATAAACGCTGGCTTTATATGAAACTATCAAGACGCACTCCCAGATCCCCAACTCGTATGGGTGCGCCATACCTGCGAGAGCTCAGTTCGCCTCCAGAACATTTTAGGGATACTAATTTTCCATTCAATATTCCAGCGTTTCAACAAGGAATAGATCTACAATTTAAAAAGAATGTTACCTTTTTCGTTGGAGAGAACGGTAGCGGTAAATCAACCTTGCTTGAAGGCACAGCCGAGTGTTGTGGATTTAATCCAGAAGGAGGTGATAAAAATCACTTTCGAGACACCTTTATAGAAAAATCCGCATTTGCAAAGACACTTAGATTGTCTTGGCTTCCCAAAACAAGCGAAGGCTTCTTCATGAGGGCAGAAAGTTTCTACAACTTTGCGACTTATTTAGATCGGGTTTCCACCCTAAAGGCATACGGAGGAAAATCGCTGCATCACCAATCTCATGGCGAGTCATTTTTAGCCCTGTTTGATAATCGATTCGAACAGGGTTTATATATCCTTGATGAACCTGAAGCGGCATTATCTCCACAGCGGCAATTATCCCTTCTTAAAATAATACATAATTTAGAGGCACCTAATCAGGCCCAATTCATTATTGCGACACACTCCCCAATTCTATTGGCTTATCCAGGAGCAACACTATACTCGTTCACGGAAAATGGCATTCGAGAGACGTCCTATAAGGAAACCGATCACTATTCCCTGACTAAAGATTTCTTAAACGCACCGGAGCGATATTTTAAGCATCTATTTCAGGACACTAATAGAGAGTCCAACGAAGCCTAACAAGTCGATGGAGCACAACTTTTGACATGTGTCATGCTGGTTGCTCGCTTCGCAGCGTCCAGCCACATTTCAGTCGCGGTTCATCTCGGTCTAGGCCACCCGACATCTCTGTCTCAATCCAAAACCAAAAAAACGAACATGAAATTTACCATCCTCCTCAACACGCTTTTATTGCTTTTACCGATTTCACTCATTGCAGCCGATCAAATCACGATTGAAGTTAAGTTTATCGAGTCCAGCAATGCCGCAATTCCTCACGACATAACAAAGCTTATTGATAGGAGTTTGCTTTTGGCCCCGTTTCCGCAGCTCGCGCGCGGTGTCGTCGCGGGGCGCGCTTAATCCCTGTGACATGGATATTGTGCGTCGCAAGGAGACTCCTGCCCAACGGCGCCAGTCGTTGGCGTTCTCGCACCAGTTGCTGCCTCTGCCGAGTGATGGCACGTTCCCTCTCTTCGTCCACCGTCGGAATACTACCACACTGAACGCCTTGTGATTCCCGCGCTCGTACCGATCCAGACGCTGACATAACGCGGCCGCATCCAGCCGGTCGTTCTTCACGCCTTTGCCGCGTTCATCCAGTCCCGGGGGCGCACCACATAATTCTGGATGCCGAGTTTCTCGAATCGGCGGTGCAGATGGAATCCGAAGCCTCCCGCTTCGTAACAGGTGACGACTTTGTTCGCGAGCTTCTACTGGTTTACCACGAACAGAAGTAGTTCGTCGTAGGTCATCTTCTGCACCGGCTGCGTCGTCGCGCCGTCGACCTGTCGGCTCACCCAGTAATATTTGGCGCGGGCGTCGATCCCGAGTTTGATCGCTTCGTAAGGAAGGCTGGCTTGGGAGGGTGTTGAGGAGTTCATCCCTTTGAAGATCGCGGGATCTCATGTCATCAAATCAAAGCGGAAGTTGACTGCGGGAATTGCGGTGCGGCTGGCTGCGGGCTGGATCCAAGCGGCGCCGGTGCGCATCGAGCTGCCACCCGAGAACCCTGTGTTGAAGCCGGGCTCGGGCCCCACACTCATGCCATCGTATTCTTCAAAAAAAGCCCTATCGCTCCTGATTTCGCGGACAAGATGCAACTCCCTGACCGAAGGGTAACCACCACGGGACAGATTCACACTCGATACGAAACTCTGGAAAAGTTCATCCGGTATCTCTACGGGGCCTATTCGCTGGTTGAGGTTTATGAAAGGGAGCGCAGGACTGATAATCTACTGAACTTGAACAGAAATACGGTTCAGGTGCTGCACGCTATAGTGGAACTTCCCAAGGGTGATGCCCTCGATTCCGGAGTTCAGAGAAACAACCACTCCTACATTCCACGCAAAGATCGGCCACAAAAGCGGTGGATTCATCCCCTGCTGAATAAAAAAAAGAGGAATACTCACAAACGCTGAGCTGGCTAAATCACTTAATCTGCCCACAAACGCTCTAGAAGAGCCTTCTTGCTCTCTCTGCCCGCAGAGATGGCAAATGCTGCAGTCGCCCCTAACAACTGACTTTGACGATCTCTACAGCAACCGAGAATTTCTTGATCCTTGAATACTCTTCGTCTGTACGTTCCTAGTGTTCAGAGCACATGGGACAAGATGTCTTGGCTATCACAGGCTCAAAACAACCAATGGGAATGGCCCATGCTGTCCTCCTGTTGATCGCAAAATACGGATCTCCAAAATATATGGATTCCATGATTCTGGGTTGAGGGACAATGACCAGTATTCCCATGGGTCAGCGAACGGTCAGGAAGTATTCTCGTCAACCACCTAGCGATCGCACAGAAATGCCCATGGCTTGCCCTGTTTCTCGTTCTGGGAGGAATGTCCGTGGCAGTCTCCTGAACTTGATTATCAGAGCCAGAATTCTCACTGGCGCAGAGTCCTGTTCTTCAATCTCAGCGACAGCCAATTTAATCTCATCTCATGCGCCAAGGGCGAAAAACAGAAAATCCTCCACAACTCGAATTCACGGCGATTGTTGAAGCCGCTGAAACTGAGTCCGTGGATCTGCTTCAAAAACAAAAGAAAAACAGGCGCAAGGAAATGGTTCAACTAATAGCCTTGAGGAGACGATCTGCTAGGCTACAGCTGACCGACTGGCTCTCTATCTACGAAGAGGCATGGATTGAGGCTGCAAGGTCGCAAATCAAAGCTTCCTCTTCACTGCGTGGGGCCATCATTCTGACCACTAGCATTCTGTCTGAGCTGCTGGATCTGAAAATTGACCAGTCGGAGTACCCAGAGCACTGGAAGGAAAAGTATGACGAGTTCTGTGACGTTCATCGCAGGTTCCATGAAGGGTTTGAAGATGAAGACTCAAAAATCCTCAGGTCGATCTGGGAGATGTGCTGTGGCACTTTCCAGCTCTACTACATCATCAACAGTCTGAGTGATTGGGACTTGTTTGAGGGTCTTTGCTCAGGAGAAGAAGATACGCTCGAGGAATACGGTCAAGAGAACGCTCTAGCAAATCAGCTGGAACGCTTCTCAGAGCTCGCGACCATGGTTCATTTTCTGACTACCGAGTACGACCTTTTGGAGGAAGAAGAGGAAGGGGAGGCAGAAAGCACGAGTGAAAATGCCTAGGATCTGAGAAGGCTAGAAAAGGCACCCCTTTTTCCATGTCAAAGTTCAAGAACTTGAATTGAGCCGGCTGAGCGATCCCTTGGAAAACCGGAAAATCGGAAAACCGGAAACTTTCCAGCTTATCTAGGGGCGCCACTAGCAAATCCCTGATTCTTGAGAATGCGGCTTTGTTCGATCTCGTACCGATCTCTGAGTTCTTGAAAATAGGCTTTCAGAGTTTCTTTCGAGGGCGGGTTCTCGATCAATGCCTCATAGCCTTCGTCATCAGGTCCAAGAATACCTGAGCACAGTCTGCGGAAGGCAATATCGATGTCAGCGGATCGGTTTGCTTTTTCAAAAGCCTCAACCATGTCCGATACCGTAAATCCATGTTCCTGAAAGAGGACATAAAGGTCGTAATGGTCGCGTGACTTGGATCGTCTGGCGCTGACCAAGCACTTGAGTCCGAAAATCTCTTTGGTGGTTGCCACCCTCAATGAGCCTGACTGCTCTCGTTTATGACCAAGAAGCGCCCAGACTGGCTTCTCCTCGGCAAGAAAGGTGATCTTTACGCCGTCTCCTGAAACAAAGTCTTGCTGGTAGTCATGAAGTGACTGTCCGGCAATCTGAAATTCTTCATAGCTCAGGAGGTTGTCATTGCGGATCCAGTCGGGATATTTTCTGAGCAGCAGGTTGATGGCTGCAGAGGGAAGGCGGTCTGAAAGAAATGCAAAATCAAGATCCTCACTTCTGCGATGTCCGATTCGCAGGGTAAGGGCTGTACCGCCGATGAGAATTCCACCTTTTAAGAGGGGTTCATCCCTGAGCCTCAACCAAAGGGCTTTTGTGGGTTCAGGAAGCAGGTCGAGATGAGAAATCATGGGGATAGTGCGACAGCAATCTCCATGTTGCGCAGAATTCTGGTGACTTCCACTTCCACACGCTGGGTCTCGCCGGGGAATTCGCTAGTGAGGTTCATCCATTCATCCTTGAGTGATTCTAGACCGAAGTCCTTTGCCAGCTTGAGCAGCTGTCCAAAGCGGGGATGGAGAAGGGCCTTGCGAAGATAAATCTCTTTTGGAGCCTTTGAGTTGGACCATACCAGCCCTGGATGCTGTTGGTTGAGACAGGGATCTGGAGCACTTGGGGCCAGCTTTGCTGGAGCTCTATCAAGGTGGAGCTGACAGCCGATTGTATTGGCCAGCCTCAAAAGTTGCTGAAGGGGGATGCTGCCATGATTTTCCGCCCTCCTGAGCATGGACAGGGAAAGCCCGCTTTGCTCTGCAGCGGCAGCTTGAGTGAGCCTTAGCGATTTTCGCTGTTTGGCAAGACTGCGCCCTATCTCCTTTGCCAGCTCAGAAGGTGAAAGTGAAGCGGTCACACAGGAAGAATTGCTCAAATCTGAACGATTTCAAGCGGCTTTAGAAAATTTTGCTCATTAGTGAGATGGATTTTCCGCAACTGTCCGTCCGTGCTGTTAGAAAGGGCGTATCAGCCGCCAGAAAATCCAGACCGACATCGAGTTCGGCCTTCAAACGAGCAAAATGGTTGGAATTTACAAGTATATACGTGAATTGCGCGATATAGACTATTCGTTCAGCGATAGGCTATACATGTGTCAAGCAACGCTTGATTGGCTCTAAAATATTTAAAATATTATTTTAGATTCAGGAATGCAAAATCCTGCAAAAAAAACTCAAAAAGTCAGATTTCAGCTAATAAAAGCTTGTCATTTTGGTTCATTAATGGGAGGCTAGATGAAATCATCCTGCTAAAAAAACAAATATATGAAAGTAAAAACAAACAAACAAGCGATATAAGCAAAAAAAAGAAAAGAAAGTTAATGTTCCTATGAATCAGATAAAAAAGAGCCAAAAAAGCGCAAAACAAGCGTCGAAAATTAAAATAGAAGCCGATAATGCGCCTGAAATGCTGGATGTCATCGATCCAAATTCTCTCTCGATTGTTCAGAGAATCGTCGACGATTTTGTTTATTGGGGCCCGAGATTGAGGGACGAAGAGAGTAAGGCATTCGAGCATACCCGCTCAGCTCTAATGACAGCCAAAAGCTCAAAGCAAACTTGTTAAAAGGAAAACGGGAAATGGAAGCGCTCAATAAAACGGGATCGATGATGAATCCCGGGATGACAAGTAATGGCGTGCTTGTATGGGAAGAGGGTAGCGATCATTCAAAGGATTTGTTCCCCGAGTCCTACGCTCTAATTCGGACGCTTCAGGCCACCATTGAACAAGAAACAGAACAATTGAAAGAGGCACTAAACCTTGAACGCGTTTTGAAGGTATTGTACAGAAAAACGGCCTGTGATTATGACAAATTTGGGATTCCTGTAACAATTGATGAGATTGTAAAAGAAACCGGTATCTTTTTTGACACCGCAGTCAAAATAGTTAATGATTTGAATGCTTCTCGGAATCAAAAAGAAGTGTTCACAGTGAAATCTTGCATGCGCCTGCATAAACAATAAGCTATGTAGAATTTCTGGTGTTTTATTTTCGCTAAACACCCGTCGTGAGACAATAGCCAGCCCCAGACTTCAAACAGAAGCTTTGTCGCTGGCTAATTTTTGTATTTTTTTATAAAAATATTGAACAAATATCAATTTTTGTTTAACATTACATTTATATGAATAAAACATCAAAAAAATCATCGTTTGTCCCGTTCCCTCCACAATTGCAAGAGTCCTGTTACCTCCTTCCCGAAGGCTGCTTTACCGCCAAAGCCGTATGGGGATCTTACGAGCCAGACAAAAGCGGTAGGCTAATGGCAGTAATCCTCTTTCAAATCGAGAGCTTTAAAAAGCCGAACACCCAATACATGACGAGGGCTGTCTTGTCAGTGAACACTCAAAGTGCACCACCAATGTTCGAAATCGGGTAGGTTCAAAGTGCACCACCTTGAGGGCGCGGCTGTTTCCTGATTGATGCTCGGTTAGGGCATTTTCGGGGATGGCCAACCTCC
>CANJPY010000124.1 GCA_947476255.1 Chthoniobacteraceae bacterium
AAGCACGCAGTGCGCCTCTCCCAATATCGCCAAAAGGGGATGATGCGTTTTGCGTCCGGGGCGGCTCGGATTGTAGCTTTTTGCAGCACCCTCTTGCTCGCCACTGCGTTGAAAAACGGTGGAATCCAAATCCAGACTGAACCCTTCCGCTGGTGCGGTAAACATAGTGAGCAACCACTGCCAAAGGGGACGCCAGAAAGTTTGGATCGTTCCTTGAGTGAAGCGTAAAAACAGATTTCGCACCGTATCGGTACTTGGAAAGCGCTTCATCCCGAGCATGGCGTGCAGAGCGTTGTCAGAACGCAGCCATTCGGAGTGGGCGAAGCGACTGGCTCCCGCAACCACCGAGCAAAGAAAAGCCATCAACGTGTGTGCAGGAGGGATGGAGTTTGAAGACGCATGTACAAACGGCATGTGCTCCTGCAGTTTGGCGGCGAGGCCAATTTTACTAAAAAACTCCACCAGGCTCACCATGCCGCCAAAGGGTGTGACAGGCCTTGTTGTGCTGCGCAAAAGAACTGGATTTTTGGCGAACGGGGGGCGAAAAGAAGGAGGCATCGTTTTGTGCGAGGGTTGAGGTTACTTTTTGTGTGGTAACTCTCTTTAACCGAACCCCTCTGGGCAAAACGATGCCATTTCTATTTCGGAGTTCGGGATAAAGGGCTGTTCACGCACAGGTGGGACCCGTAATGTGACTTGGATTATCAAATCTTGCTTATGCGTCGCCTCCTCCCCCTCCTCTCTCTGTGCTTCGTCCTTCCTTTGATCGCCGAAGAAAACCTTGGCACCTTGGTGTTTTCCGATGAGTTCGAGCGCAAGGAGACTCAGGAAATCAAAGACGAACCCGGCAACGGCTGGAATACAAGCAGTTCCTGGAGTGCAAAAGGAAACAAGCAGGTCGCCCTCCTCGATGGCGCTCTTCACGTTTATATCCACCCGGAAGCCATTCACGCAGTCGATGTCGGACATGCCTTTGCGTTTATCGATGGCACGGCAATCATGCGGTTTAAATTTCACGAGGAGAAAGACACCCTCATGCTGAATTTTGCCGATTTGTCTCACAAGGAAGTGCACGCCGGTCATTTGTGCGCGGCAACGTTCGGGGTTAAAAAAATCACCCTGCAGGACATGAAGACGGGCGGCATGAATCTCAAATATTACGCCGCCCGCAAAGCCGGAACTCTTTCAAAGGAAGATCAAGACCTCCTTAAAACGAAATCCGAGTCTTTCCCGAACGACATCAGTTTGAACGCCTGGCACTCGCTGAAGGTCACCATTGTCGGGGAGACCATGACGGCGGACGTGGATGGAAAACGCATCGCAAGTTTCAGCTCCCCCGGCATCGCGCACGAATCCAAGCAGGTCCTGCGCCTGTTGGTCTCCAACAAGGTGACCATCGATGACGTGAAGTATTACCGCCAGAAGTAAGCGGCGTCGTTTTTTCCCATAACAGTCTGACGCGGCGGGCCGACCCACAAAAGAAACCAGCCCGCCGCTGGTTTTCACAATTCATATTTTTTCACGCCTCACCACATGAGACTTAACCGTCGCACTCTGTTTCGCAACGTCGCCTCTGCGGCTGCCACCGGACTGGGAGCGGTTGCCGGCCTCGCTGCGACCTCCCCCGCCGCGCCCACCCCACCAGGGCGTCCGTTACGCATTGGTGTCATTTCCTCGAGGATCCTGGGAAAGGTCCAAAGACTGAACGGCCACACCTGGCACTTTGCCCAGTACTTTCATCCGGAATGCAACCTGGAGGCCGTTCGTAAATACAAGGATCCAGGCACTATCCGTCTGTTTCAAAACTACCTCCGCAACCCCCGGACGTCCTTCCACCGCTGGCCTTTTCCCAACACGGTGATCGCTTCCTACTACGAGCCCGACGCCGAGGCGGCGCGTATCTTCTGCGAAGCGTTTCCAGGTGTGGAACCCGCTTCTTCCCTGGACCAAATGGTGCGCGAGGTGGATGCGGTGTGGCTCGGAGATGCCTCGGGGTTCGGCGAGGACCATTTTGATCTCATCGCTCCCGCCCTTGAGCGCGGCTTGCCAACGTTCTGCGACAAACCCATTGGCGGGTCTGTCGCTGAGACCCGCAAGATTCTTGAGTTTGCGCGCCAACACGGCGCCCCCTTGATGTCTTCGAGCATCTACCGCTACCAGTGGGGCACCGAAGAAGCGCTCCGCATGAAAGCCTCTGACGAGTTTGGGCCGCTCCAGTTTGTGCTGGCAAGTCAGGCTGGAGACCATTCGCCGGAGCGCTGGCGCATCTACGGCCAACATCCGGCTTGGATGGTGATGACCCTCTGTGGCCCCGGCGTTGATAGCGTCAGCTTTAGCAGCTACCGGCAAACCGCCCATGTCATGGTTTCCTATCCCGACAGATCTCCAGCCGAGATCTGGTGTGGCCGCCCTGACGCCCGTTCTGAGTACTGCTCCACCTCGGTGTATTTTTCGAAAAAAGCCTACACGTATACCCCAGCCATCGAGGGACATTACTGGCTTGGGCATCATTATCAGATGCTGAACATGGCCGATACATTTCGAAAAATGATCACAACCCGCGAGGAACCCGTGCCGCACCGGGAGATTTTGGAAGTCACCGCGATTATTCATGCAGGCATCAAGTCCGAAGCAGAACGGGGTCGTTTGGTGCAACTCGGAGAGGTGCTATAGCGGGTAGTTGCGGGTAGCTGCGGGCGCAGAAGGCCGTATCCAAGCTGGGCGAGTCTCCCTGACCAAGGCGCTTGTGAATCAGGAGCGAGCCTTGCAAATTGGTTTGGAAAGCGAATTGGCTACTGTCGGCGTTTTTGTGGACACCACCTGTTTGAAGGCGAACATGCATTTCCCCGTGGACTGGGTGTTGCTGCGTGACGGGCTGCGCACGTTGGTCAAAAGCATTGTCGTGATAAGGCGGCACGTGCTGCGATAACGCACCAGTGAACCGGAAGCACAGCCTCTTTTACGCTGTAAAACAGGAAAGTGATGGAGCACTGGAACAGGAAAAGAGCCCGGAATTTGGAAACGAAACGGCCGCTTTCCTGAACCACTCTTTTCCACTTTGCTTAAACCACTTCCAATCCCGAGGCCAACCGAGGAGAAGCATTGTTAGAAATCGCGTGTGCCCCCAGACCGATAGCTCGCGCGCGCGGTGTGGTCGCGGGGAGCGCTCATTCAATTTCGGAGTTCGGGATCAACGGGCTTGCCGCTGGAGGAATCGACGAGATGCGCGGTGACGAAGACCATCGTGTGCCTAATCCCGTTTTTCGTCTTTGTGGTGACGCGCCCTGCCGAGCGATCTTCGGTGGTTTGCCTCGCGGCGGTGGCAGGAAATCCGAGGACAACGGTTTGCCCGAAAGCGATGCTGACATTCTCAGTCAGTTTGCGCTCTTGAAAAATGGGTTGTTCCAACCCGTTCGTGTGCTTCAGAAAGCCCTCAAATTCGACGATCTCCGATGAAAGATACAAATCGATCTGATTCTCTCCAGTCACTTTTGGAAGCAGCGTAAGCCTGGTGCCGAGGTTCTTCGTGGAGGCCTTGCCTTTCACGTCCTTGTAGGCGAACTCGCGACCGGTCTGGATCTTGCCTTCCTGGCCGGATCGGCAGGTCACTTGTGGCGCCATCAGCACATCCACCCCCTTGGCGCCTTCGGCCTTCTTCAGGAATGCGCTGAATTGAACATTATTGAGCATCCCCATGACGTTTGATGAAACCGCATGGATATGGAAAGGCGCCATCAATGCCAGCGCTTCCTCACTGACGTCGATGAATTTGGCGTCAATCAGCACTTGTGGCGCATTGGCGTCCGTCGGGGCGGCCTTGGTGATCCCGAAAAAGCAGAGTAGCGCTATGCTAATGCTGAGCGTGGTTTTCATGGCTGGATGCTGGGGTGGTTGTTTTGCGATGGATTGAATGCGGGAACAAAAAGCGCCGCCGCGCTGGAAGATTCCCACAAAGCTGAGACTGAGTCGATTATAACTGAGGACGTTCTCCACCTCCAGCAGAGTGTGTCCATAGGCGACGCGTCCCGGCTGCGGCTCATGGTGGAGCACCTCGTCGTCGCAGGCTGACTCGCGATCCAGTCGCGCTTTGAAGAAGGCAAATCAGAGCATCGGGTTGAACCAATGCAGGGCCAACAGCAGGCAAAGCAACGCATGGAGCGGGAGATCGCCGCGTTTGATGCGGGTTAGTTCATGCCTGAGTACAAACTGCAATTCCCTGATAGTGAGCGTTTCTTCGATGTGTACCGGGAGAAGGAGCATGGGATGCAGCAACCCTGTGACAGCCGGTGTGCGGATCTCCCTGGCCATGCATACGCGCGGAGTCTGGCGAAGACCGACATCGCGTGCCAATGCGGCCACTTCGTTTAGCGACGCACCAGTTGCGGGGACCTGGCTGCGTCTGAAACGCCGTAGCGTCTGCGCGAACGCTCTCGAAAAAAATGTCCAATCCAGGACATTATCTGGAAGTTCTAGAGAATGGATGCTTCTACCTCCCATAAGAATCTTCACGGCGAATTTCTTCGCCTCTTTCTGGAAGCTGAGCGGGATCTTTACCGGTATGTCTGTGCCCTTCTCCCCCGGCCACAGGATGCGCACGACGTGGTTCAGGAGACGGCTATCGCTCTTTGGGAAAACTTCGAGCAGTTCGATGGCAGCCGTCCTTTTGTTCCCTGGGCCCTGCGCTTTGCCTTAAACAAGGCGCGGCAACACGCGGCCCGCGAGGGCCGTCGCTCGTTCATTTTGGAGGATGAAGCACTTCTTGAGAAAGTGGTCGAGGAACAGGAAGCGCAGGAGAACGGATTCGAAGACAAAAGAACGCTCCTCAAACAGTGTTTGGAGAAACTCCCCGAAAAGCCTTCCGGACTCATCCGCGGCTATTATTGGCAGAAAGAGAGTATTGAGCAACTGGCGCACAAGGCGCGTTCCTCCAGGGAGGCCGTGTACAAGCAGTTACAACGGACCCGCCAATTGCTGCTGGATTGTGTACAGCGACTCGAGCGGCGGGAAGAGCACCTTGGGGACTCCTCCGCGTCATGAAACCCTTAGACTCCCAATTTGAGGCGTTGGTTGCCGGCTACCTCGAAGGACGACTTACCGACCAGGATGAAGCGGTCCTTCGTACACGCCTTCACGAGGACTCTTCAGCGCTTTCACGCTTTGTCGCATTGAGCGATTTACACGCGCTTCTCACCGGCGATTCCGCGTTGGCCGGACAAATCCTGGCCGATGGGGATAAGAGCGAAAGAAATGGCACCTCAAACGCCCTGCCTAAAGTCGTCCCATTTTCTTCCGGATCCCGAGGCAGATTTCGCTCCCGAACTCTTCTCCAGCTTGCTGCCTCCATCTGCATCGCTGCATCCGCGCTCTGGCTTTGCGTGCGCCCGGATGTCTCGCTCTTTCGTGAAGTCGGCGGGGAGATCACCGGACTCTCCTTAACCGGTTTCTCGGAACTCGTCGGACATGAGTTCGAACTCAAAAAAGGACTCGTGGAGTTGAGGTTTCGCCAAGCGGACGCCTTGGTTGTGATTGAGGCGCCCGCCAAGTTTACCGTTCAGGATGCAAAAACCGTACGTATCGAGAACGGGCGCATCACAGCCCATGTTCGGGATGGGCGGCAGGGCTTGCGCGTGATTACCCCTCATACCGATGTGTTGGATTTAGGCACCCGGTTTGGGGTCGATGTGCGCAGCGGCGAACGTTCTGAGGTACACGTCTTTGAAGGCAAGGTCGAGGCCGGGGCGGCAGGAGGCCCGCGAAAAGAGCTGCTGAGTGAAAACCAAGCGGTTCGTTATACCAACGAAAGTGGGCCGCAACCGATGGACATTCGCGCGGGGTCTTTCATTCGTCCTGAGGAAATGAAGCCTTTGGTTGCAGGGACACGAAACGGCCAGGTGAAACGCGCTCTGGCGATCCACGCCGCACTGAAGAAGGATCCGGCGCTGATCGGGTTGGTTGATTTTGAGAGTCGCCAGGAAGGCATCGACATAAAGGGCGCCCGGAATGTGCAGGGGCGTTTTCCTAGTTTTAATGCCTTGGAATTTGTGGATTCGGAAGACAACGCATCCCTCGATCTCCATGCCTCGGTCAGTCAACTCACGCTATTGAGTTGGGTGCGTCTGGATCAGGTCCCGGACGGCATCAGTTCGCTCTATCACACGGACGGATGGAACAAGCCGGGGCAGGTGCATTGGATGATCCTCAAAAATGGTCAGATGCGGTTTGCCATGTTCGGAGAGGCAGCTGAAGAAGCGGCAGCCAGTCACGCACACTTCCCGGAGTCCCGTGCCCCGGTCCTCGGAGAACTTGGCCGCTGGATCCACCTCGCTGCCGTTTATGATTCCCAGCAAAAGCTGGTGAGTTTCTTTGTAAACGGCGTCTTTGATTCCTCCGTCAAGATGACGGGCGGGCTGCCGGCCCTGCTTGGCAAAGCCCAAATTGGAAACTGGAACCTCAAGGATGCCCACGGCACCGGGAACCGGCGATTCAGCGGTCGGGTGGACGAATTGGTCGCTCTTTCACGAGCCCTGAGCCCCCAGGAAATCCGAGCCCAGTACGAAGCAGGAACCCCCTATCAATGAACTCACGTCACCTCCTTTTCATTCCCCTCGTTCTGCTGGGTGCCAGCGCGTCGCCCGCTGAAAGCGTTGATTTCGAGAGCCACGTTTTCCCGCTTTTGCAAAAACACTGCGTGGAATGTCACGGCCCAAAAAAACAAAAGTCCTCCCTCCGAGTCGACAGCCGCAAAGCGCTGCTTAAGGGAGGTGACTTTGGTCCGGCGGTCATCCCCGGGGACCCGGTGAGCAGTCATTTGATCGAGACGCTCACGACCGACGACAAGGATACGCGGATGCCTCCCAAAGGGGAAGGCTTGAGCCTCGCTGAGGTTGAAACGCTCAAAACATGGATTGCCCAAGGCGCGATTTGGCCCGGGCAAATGGCAGAAATCACCCACGAAAAAGTCACCAGCAATCACTGGTCGTTTCAGCCGCTCGCAGGAAAGTTTTCTGCAAACTCCCTGGACGCTTTTGTTCACGCGAAACTCGCGGAAAACGGCCTCAAGTCCTCATCGAAAGCAGACCGCCCTACCCTGCTGCGCCGTGTTTTTCTCGATCTGACGGGCCTTCCACCGGCACCCCAGGACGTAAAAATGTTCGTGCAAGACACCGATCCCAAAGCTTACGAGAAAGTCGTGGAGCGCCTCCTCCAGTCGCCCCGGTTCGGGGAACATTGGGCGCAACATTGGCTGGACGTCATCCGCTACGCCGACACCCGAGGCTATGAATACAATACACTTCGAAACCACACTTGGCCGTTCCGTGACTGGGTCATTGACGCTCTGAACCGCGACCTCCCCTACGATCAGTTTGTATTCCAACAAATCGCCGGCGACACCGTCGGCATCGACCCTGCCACGGGATTCCTCGTCACCGCGCCGCTTCCCACGCCTGCGGAGGTGGGACAGGTGCCCAGCGCCATTAAGGCCGCGCGGTTTAATGCCCTGGATGAGATTGTGCAAAATGTGGGAGCCTCCATACTGGGGCTTACCGTGGGATGCGCGCGCTGCCACAACCACAAGTTCGATCCCATTTCCCAGAAGGACTACTATCGCGTGGTCTCGGTGTTCGCGGGAGTCGAATACGAAAGCCGTCCTTGGCGCAAGGACGGGGAAACGGAGCGATTCGAGGAAAGGGCCCGGATTGCGAAGCGTATCGGGGAACTCCACAATAACCTCTCCAAATTCCCCCACTGGCGGGAAATGACCGAGGGGCGCACGATCGATCACTTTGAACCGGTAAAGGCGAAGTTTGTAAGGATGACCATCCTGGCAACGGACGCCACAAGCGAAGGGCCTGCATTTGATGAGATTGCGGTCTTCCCTGCACCGGAAGGCGATTCGAAACCGTCCATTATTTCCACCCCGGCAAAGGGAGTGAAGGTCACTTCTTCCGGGGCCGCCAAACAGCTCAACAGCAAGGATGAATTTCTGACGGACGGGAAGTTTGGCAAAACCTCGACTTGGGTTGCTGACCGGAGACCCGCAGCGTGGGTCCAGGTCGAGCTCAAGGAGTCGACACGCATCAATCAGTTTGAATGGAGCCGTGACCGCGAACTCTTCAAGACCGATCCCGTTGCGCATGCTCGCAGGCTGACTTCGGTTTGGCGGATCGAGGTTGCGGAAAAAGAGGGGCAATGGAAGACCGTGGTCGATGAGTCGCGAAGCAGCGGGCTCGATGCACAGGCGATGCAGGAGCGGAGGTATTTGGAGGAAGAACTCGCCGCACTCACCGCCAGCGCCGCCAAACTGGGCGTCATGCCCGAGGTGTTCGCCGGAAAATTCTCCAAGCCTCCCCTGATCAACATTCTGGGCCGTGGGGACCCCGAACAGCCCCGCGATCCCGTAGGTCCCGGTGCCCTCGAAATTCTGGACGGATTTGAGCTCCCTGCCGATGCCCCTGATACAGAGCGGCGCGCAACCTTCGCCCGCTGGCTCACGACCAAGGCGGCACCGCTCACGGCACGTGTGGCGGTCAACCGACTCTGGCAAAACCACTTCGGAACCGGCCTTGTGGAGACTCCGGGAGACTTCGGCACTGTGGGTGGCAACCCTGTGAATCAGGAGTTGCTGGACTGGTTGGCGCAGGAGCTGATCTCGAGCGGATGGTCTTTGAAACACGTCCACCGGCTCATCGTCACGAGCGCGACTTATCGTCAAAAAAGCGAACCTGACCCCGTCGCAAAACAGATCGACGCGGCCTCGCGTCTGCTCTGGCGTTTCCCTTCCCGGCGCCTCGATGCCGAGGCCATCCGGGACTCGATGCTTTCCATCTCTGGGGTCCTTGACCTCAAAATGGGCGGAGAGGGCGTCAATATCTACAAACCCAAAGGAGCCTTTGATCAATGGAAACCAAAAGATAACCCGGGTCCCGAGGCCTGGAGACGGATGATCTACCTCGCCAAAATGCGCGGAGCCGATGACGGCATGTTCAAAACGTTTGACCTTCCCGATTGCGGGCAGGTGCGGGCAAAAAGGAGTACCTCCACAACGCCGCTCCAGGCCCTCAACCTGCTCAACGGAAAGTTCACCTTAGAACAAGCCGGACTGCTCTCCAAACGCTTGGAAAGAGAAGCCTCCGCCGACCTCAAAGAACAGGTCAATCAGGCCTTTCTGCTGACGCTGGCACGTTACCCAAGTGAACGTGAACTTACGGCCTGCCTGACGACCGCCCAGACCGAGGGCATCGAGACGGTCTGTCGCGCCCTGTTTAACACCAACGAATTCCTTTTCCTCCCATGAACTGCTCCTCCCCCAAGCAACACATCGGCCGGCGTTCGTTTCTTTCCAACATTGCAACCTCTGCGGGAGGTTTAGCACTTTCGCAAATCCTCGCCCGCGAGGTGCGTGCTGCCAGTGACAAACCGGGGGCCATCCGCCCGGAAATTGATCCCGCCCGTCCGTTTGCTTTAAGGCAACCGCATTATCCCGCCAAAGCGGAGCAGGTTCTCATTATCTTTTGTGCCGGAGCGGTGAGTCATCTCGACACATGGGACTACAAGCCCGAACTCGCCAAGCATCATGGCAAAGTCCCTCCTAATGCGCCCAAAGTCACTTTTCAGGGACCCATTGGAAATCTGGCACAGCCGTTCTGGGAATTTAAGCCGCGAGGCAAAAGCGGGAAGATGATCTCCCAACTCATGCCTCACCTTGCCGAATTGGCCGATGACATGTGTTTCATTCACTCGCTGACTTCCAAAAATAGCGCCCATACGCAGTCGGAAAACTTCCTTTCCACCGGTTTTACCTTTGAGGGTTATCCGAGTTTCGGTGCGTGGGCGACTTACGCGCTGGGTACCATGAACGAAAACATCCCGGCGTTTGTGGCGATTGCAGATCCTCGCGGTCGTCCACAGGCGGGGCCGAACAACTGGGGGAGCGGCTTCCTGCCTGCGGCATTTCAGGGCACATCCTTCAGTGCAAAGGAACCTCCTCAAAACATCAAAGCCCTTCTCGCCAAAGAGAGCGCAAACCGCGCGGCGGTGGATCTATTGGGCGAGTTGAACCAAACGCATCTCAGGCGTTTTGTCGGCGACTCGGATCTGGCAGCCCGTGTGAGCAGTTATGAATTAGCGGGGCGTATGCAGGCCAGCATTCCAGATCTCATGGATCTCGGAAAAGAAAACGCCAAAACCCTTGAGGCCTACGGAGCGACCTCCACCAACACGATCAAAGCGGAATATGCGCGCAACTGCATTCTGGCCCGGCGCCTCCTCGGACAAGGAGTCCGTGTGGTGCAACTTTTTAACGGGGCCTATGCCAGTGGCGGAAAACTCAATTGGGATAGCCACGCTGAAATCGTCAACAGCCATGGTGCCCACGCAGAGATTCTCGACCAACCCACCGCCGCTCTTCTGCGTGATCTAAAGGAACGGGGGCAGCTCGAGAAGACCCTCGTCGTCTGGTGCACGGAATTTGGGCGGATGCCGTTTGTTCAGGCCAATGGCACAGGGCGCGACCACAATATCGAAGGGTTCACCTGCTGGATGATGGGGGCTGGCGTAAAGCCCGGCTTCAGTTATGGGAGCACCGATGAACTCGGTTGGAAGGCGGTCGACAATGTGACCTCCTTATACGACTTCAACGCCACTATCCTCCATCTCTTAGGGCTGGATCACACGCGGTTGAGCTATTACTTCAACGGCTCCGAACGCCGCCTCACCGACGTCCACGGACATGTCATTAATGAGATCCTTGCCTAGTCGCTAACGCCGCCTTCTCCGATGCGATTCTTCCCCTTTGCTCACCGGCTCACGATCCCTCCGATAGAAGCCAGCACTCACCATTGCCTGCTTCTTTTCGAAATCAACTTGGCAGGCTGTTTCGCTGCGCTCGGCTCTCGCCTTTGTGCTGCTCGCGCCGCTGAGCGCACTGCACTCCGCAGAGAACCCCATTCCCCTCCGGTCGCAAGGTGCGCAATCAGGCTTTGCCTAACCCCTTCTAACCCCCTGCGCACCATAAATTGAGCCTCTACACACCGCCGCTGACAGCGTTCGAACAAAAACGGAACCCTCCCCCCCCTGCACCCCACTAATCTCCAAAATGGTATTTGGTGTTGAAAACCATCTGCCCGAACTCGGTGTTGATTGAAAATGTCACTCTTCCCGTCTCGCCAGCCGAGGGCACAGCCTTTCCAAAAATCTTCCGCACTTTTCCGTTCCTGCTGTTAGTCGCTTTGCCAACAAAGCTAGCGGGTTTGCCCGACATCAGTTTCATCACAAGGGCATCTGATGCATCCAATACCAGAGTGCCTTTTTCATTTTTAAAAAAATACGGCGATACTTTTAACTGATAATTGCCGGTGCAGGTCTTCCCTCTATGAATCAGTGGAGTCACAACCAAACTGACCTTCCCCAATCGAATAGAAGCGGAACAAGGTTCCACAAACAAACGACGCCCCACCGGAAGCCGGGCAGCGCTCTCACCGCCCCACAGCGGTCCAACCACGAGGAGCAATCCCGCCACCCATTCTGTGCCTCGATGCGCCATAAAGGTCATGTTGATGCCGAAGTTAAACAAACAAGCGCGCACAAACCCTCGGATAGGCAAGAATCCACCCAACATCTAAACTCCATCTGTGCGACGACAGCCAACACCGGCAACCCGACCAACCATTGATGGGTTTCCTCGCCCACTCCACAACAGCGCACACACACGCCCAGCCAGTCCGGGCCACACAGCAATTCGCCGAGACGCCCGGGATTATGACTCTCGTGAGGATGCGCCATACGAACCAAAACGGCTTGCGTAAACCTGCGTAATCTCCGCCCCGAAAAAGAGAATTTGTGCCGAGTAATAGACCCAAACCACCAGCACAACCACGGAGCCTGCTGCCCCAAAAGGGGAGTCATGATGGAGCGTCAAAAACTGCACCTGCACCAGAAACTTGCCGACGGCAAGAAGCAGCGCCGCGATAAACGCCCCCAACCACACATCACACCACGCTATTTTGACGTCCGGCACGACTTTGAAAATCGTCGCACTAAGCCCGCTTAAAATGAGCAGAGACAAGCCAAAGTTCAGGGCATGTCCTACCACTTCCCCCGCAGGCAAAGCGGCGCTCAGCCATGCTCCAGCGTCCACAATGTACGAGGCCAGTGTGAGCACCACAAACAGAACGAATAACGCACTTAAAAAAAGACCGAATGAAAAAACACGAGTTCTGATAAATCCGCCGACGCCTGATTCTGGCTTCGAAAGAACGCCCCATACAATGTTTAGCGAACTTTGCAGTTCCACAAAAACCATGGAAGCCCCAAAGAGCATCATCAAGCCACCGAAGATTGCCGCCCAAATACTCGAGGTCTTCTCGTGACTGGCATTGTTGACAATTTGTTGCATCGCATCCCCTCCCTCCTGCCCCAGAAGTCCGCGAAACATTTCAACAACCCTCCCCTGCGCGTCCTCCTGGCCGAGCAACAGTCCAGCCAGCCCAATGAATAGGAGAACAACCGGCGCCATCGAAAACAACGTATAGTAAGCGAGGGCTGCCCCAAGGGTTGCCCCCTTGTCGTCCAACCACTCCTGAAACGCCTGCTGCAGGAGTTCAACCAGTTCATGCATTTTCATGGGCCTCGTTTTACACCCAAAGGGCGAGCCAAAAGTGTCCACGGACCGCGTCCACAGCCCTGCCTTGCACTGCGGCTATTCCCACCAAATTATCCAATCCCCGCTCTTCCAATCGCCCGATTACCCAGTCCCCCAATTACCCAGTCCCCCAATTACCGGCGATTCCTCTGGTCTTGCTCTCCCCCGATGATATTTCCGCCGAGCGCGCCAATACCCGCCCCCACTGCGGCGCCCCCAAAACTCCTCCCAATAAGCCCCCCAGCCGCGGCGCCCCCCAGCGCTCCTACGGCCGTTCCCTTGCGGGCGGATGGTCCGCTCGTGCAAGCCACAAGCGCAAAAGAAAGGACTACCACCAACTGCATGCATCTTTTCATTCGCCAATATACCTCACCGCCCGCGAACGCGCCAGGTAGGCGTTCCCCCCCCTTGCCCGAGGCCAAGGTGCAGGCTTGAAATAGGAGGGCGCGACCCGCCCACGTACAACTCCCAACCCATAGATCGAGTCTGGAAACGAGGAAGCTGCACGGCCTCAAACACTTCATCTCCCCGTCTCTCCCCGTCTCTCCCCGTCTCTCCCCGTCTCTCCCCGTCTCTCCCCGTCTCTCCCCGTCTCTCCCCGTCTCTCCCCGTCTCTCCCCGTCTCTCCCCGTCTCTCCCCGTCTCTCCC
>CANJPY010000125.1 GCA_947476255.1 Chthoniobacteraceae bacterium
ACCACAGTTCTTTCTATTTTTACCAGCATCAGGCCGCGCCTCCACGGCAGGTCGTGGAAACTGTGACGACAAACTCCACCCGGACGAGACGGTATGCGGCCCAGGAAGAGGAGCTGCCGACGGATTCTCCACGCGTTTCAGGTCCGGGTTCAGAGGCGGATTTTTTGCAGCCGCTTGAATCAAATCCGGGGCGGGGGATCCAGCGTTACGGGCGGTGATCGTCAGAACTGTGTTCCCACGAACCCCGGAAAGGAGCATCCCTTGAGAAAATTCTATATTTATACAATGGCTCTCTTCGGGCTGTTTCCGTTCGTGTCCTGCAAAAGTGTGCGCAACAATGACCACTCGTACATGTATGTTTACCAGCATCTTACACAGCCGCAAGTGCCCGCAAAGAACGCGGTGCGGGAGTGCCCGTCGTCGCCTCGGGAGCGGCCGTCCCTCGCCTTGGAAGCGGATCCGGAACCGGCCGGCGCGGGCGAGTCGGAGCGCGTGTATACCGGAGCGCAGGAGCGCGTGTACGGCGCCGTGCCCGTCCGAGAGTACGCTCCCGTGCAGAACGTCGCCTATGCCCCGTCAGGCCCCGGGGCTCTATTATGCTCCGCCGCAGAGCGTCTATTATCGGATGCCGCCGCCGCAGAGCGCACGGCCCGTCTACAGCGTTCCGTCCATGGCCCCCGTCAGTTTCGGTCTGTTTTTCAGGAGCGGAACGTATGGCGCATCGGGGGGCAACTGCCGGCGGCCCGTAAACACGGGAGGGAGTTCCATTTATTATTCTGGACCGACTGTGTGTCCCTCGGTACGTGGGAGCTATGGCAAAGGACGCTAAAACATCTCCCAGGAAAAAACACGTGGTCGTACTGAGCGGGGCGGGCTTGTCTGCAGAGAGCGGCATTCCGACGTTCAGGGGCGGCGATGGTTTGTGGGAGGGGCACCGGATCGAAGACGTGGCTACGCCCGAGGCCTGGGCGAGGAATCCCCGGCTGGTCCTCGAGTTTTACAACCAACGCCGGAAGCGTGCGATGGAATCGGTACCCAACATTGGCCACAGGATCATCGCCGAATTAGAGGACGAGTTCCGCGTCACCGTGATTACACAGAACGTCGATGACCTGCATGAACGCGCCGGTTCCTCCGATGTGCTTCATCTCCACGGAAGCCTCCTTGAGGCGCGCAGCAGCACGAATGAAAACCTTGTTTACCCTCTGAGCGGATGGGAGATGAAATGGGGTGAAGTCTGTGCGGAGGGATCGCCCTTGCGGCCCAACATTGTGTGGTTCAACGAGGACGTTCCCAAAATTGAGCCGGCCGCCCGTCTTTCCGCCGGCGCTGATGCCTTTGTGGTCGTGGGGACGTCGCTGGCCGTTTATCCGGCCGCGGGGCTTTTGGATTTTGTACGGCACGATGTTCCTAAAATCGTGGTGGATCCCAAGATCCCGCCGGTTGGTGCCTTGCTGAACGTCGAGTTTATCGAGGAGGTCGCGAGCACCGGCATGGATAGGGCCCGTGCGCGTTTTAGGAAGCTCCTCGGGTAGGCGGTGTGCTCTATGCGGCGGGGAAGGCTGATGCGCGCGTTGTCGTGCATGCGCGTCCAACGCCCCGTCTGTCTCGCTCCTTTGTCGCCGACTCCGCCCGCTCTGGCTCCAAACGTCGTCCGGTAGTTGGCGTTGCAAATCCCGGACGTGTTTAAGCGAATCGCTCGAATCGCTCTGCCGCCTCACCGCCATCGTTCGTACTGTCGGACTGGAAACTGGACAAACGTGCGGCTTCGTCGATCGCACACCTGGCCTTCCATTTCGAGAGGGCTCTTTGAAAGGACGCAAATGCTTGCGGGTCGTTGTCCGGCGTCAATTCTTCGATGGGCCGGGTAAGAAAATGGGGAAGGTGAGTGTGGTGCGGGTCTGGCATTGGAGCGTGACTGTTTGTCATGAGTTGAATCGGACGAACCGCGGTGTTGCGGTCGTTTTTGATTATTACACAACGCCTCTGCGCGCTGCTTCCGACGGTCGGGCGCTCCCTCGCGTTGCGGAGGGGGTGGCGGAAAGCCCGCTGGAAGACGCAGGCAACCTCGAAGGGTTTTGCGGAAGCGTGTGCAACACTGTTGCTTTCACCCCGCGCGCTCGCGCGGAAAACCCAATTCGCCTATGTCACCCATTGAACTTGAATCCACACTGTCAAAAATAATCGCCGCAGGCTTGAAGCGTTCCGTCATGGTCTGGGGGGCTCCGGGCATTGGCACCTCTATCGTGTCGCAGATCGCGGACCGCCACGGGCTTGAACTGCTCGACCTCCGCCTCAGCCAGCTTGCCCCCACAGATCTCCGGGGACTCCCGGTCGCTGATGGCACTGTGTCGCGCTGGCTGCCGCCCGAGTTTTTGCCAAACGCGGGGAAGGGGATTTTGTTTCTCGATGAACTTAACATGGCGCCGCCAGCTATTCAGGGCATTGCGCAGCAGTTGATTCTCGACAGGCGTGTCGGATCGTATGTTGTTCCCGAAGGCTGGTTTGTATGGGCGGCGGGGAATCGCAAGGAAGACCGCGCGGCGGTCTATGACATGCCCGCGCCCTTAGCGAACCGGTTCCTGCATTTCCATGTCGACGCGCACTACGATTGCTTCAGGGCGTGGGCCGCGCGCTCTGGGATTCAGGAGCAAATCCTCGCCTTCCTCGCTTTCCGCCCCACCTTGCTGAACAAGCCCGACCCGAAAAGTGCAGCATTCCCGTCGTGCCGCTCCTGGGAACTCGCCTCCGAACTGCACGCGCTGGGAATCGGCATTGAGGCTGCCGTCGGGGAAGGTGCGGCGGGCGAGTTCGGCGCTTTTTTAGTGACCTATGACAGCCTCCCGGACCTGAGTGCGATTCTTGCTGGAAAGGGCGCGTCGCTTGAGTTCCGCGGGAGTTTGCGGGCGGTTTGGGTTTTGCTCTGAGCCCCATCCATTCCAGGAGGACTGACAGAGCGCGAAAAGCAGCATGAACCATGAATGCTGCCAACAGAATGCGGCCGTGCCAGGTGGCGTCCTGCATGAAAAAAGCAGCGGCGGCCAAGGCAATCGCGCCGGGGATCCAAAGCCAGCGGCCGATATATTCGGCAATATGCCCTCCATCTAAACTCCCCGCGGGTATCAGATTGAGCAAATGAACGGTGTAGCCCCAAGCGGCGACTTCATACAGGATGGGGGCCTCGCAGGGCACTGCTGCCGCATGAACCATTGCGGTTGCAGCAATCCCGGCCAGAGGGCCCGCGGCCCCAATGATAGCCGTTTCATACTCACTTTTTGCCTGTTTGAGGAGGACCACGCAGGCTCCGATCCACGGCACGAAAATGGGACAGAGGGCTGGCAGTCGAAACCAGCGGGCGGCGATCCAGTGTCCAAATTCGTGGAAGGCAAGAATGAACAGCATTCCCCCGGCGGCTTCCTTGCTGATTGCTTTTTGGAGCACATAGATAACCAGAGACAGCAAACTCGCGGATGGCAAAACCCACGACCGGGATGGAGCGCCTGTGCGCGAGAAGACTCCACGCGGGTTGTTGCGAGCGCTCGTGCTGGAGTTGGACTGGTGTAATACAGCGTCTCCGGAAAACTCCTGCGAAGGGCGCCGAGGTGCGGGAGGCAATGTTTCTGCCAGCCTTTTGGTAAAAGGCGATTTTTCAGGAGTGGAGGGACTGACTCGCCCACTCGCCCTGCGTCTCAAAAACGGCGCTTCGACCTTTAATGCGACCAAGTCTGCGTTTCTGCTGGACGGGTTTGATGGGAGAGAGCGGAGCATGGTACCTCATGCAGTATTGCACGCTGCTCCGTTGCGTGGTCGCTGGAGAGGCTGATTGTTGAGCGAGTCTCTGGCCGCTTAACAACGCAATGGGCTCCGCTTACCCGCCTCAAGACGCGCCTCAAACCGAGACGGGACCGCAACGAAACGTGCAAGTCCAATGATAAATCAGGAGCCGGGCGGCTTCATCCTTCAGGGAATTCTCGAGAGCATTCCATGTCGGAGCGGCCGGGAGGTCGGGGCGAGTGCAAAGCTGTCAGGCAGGAGCAACCCCCAGTATGATTGTATGATCAGCGAAATCAGACGTTTTTGGGATAAAAGACGGCTATATCGGACTGTTTGAGTGAGAGCATGGCTCTGCCTGATCGCCGGGACACGGGATACGAGTTAACGCAACCTCATGTCCTCTATTTTGCGGATCCCGATAAAATCGTCATCAATTCCCTCAGACCGATCGCCTCAACCTCGGCTCCAAGAGGGAACCGCTCTAACCCCGCGTACACTACAAATTTGGGGGTCGGTTTCAGATCCGTGCAGGCCTCATAGAAGCCCCGCGAGGGCTTGCTGCTCTGCCCTCTTTTGATCTCGATCGCCCATCGTTCCCCCCCGGGAAGCTCGAGAACAAGGTCTACCTCGGCTCCACCGCTGGTGCGGTAAAATCCAGGGACGGTTCGTGACGGAGTCGCCGCCAGGATGTTTTCAATGACGTACCCTTCCCAGCTCCCCCCACGACTGGATGTCCCAGCAGTTCGTCCCGGTTGCGGATGTTTAACAAGGCATGGAGTAAACCGGTGTCCGGGATGTAAAGCTTAGGGGATTTCACGAGACGTTCACCCACGTTCACATGGTAGGGTTGAAGTCTTGGGACCAATGATAAGTCCACTAAAAGATAAGTGTAGCGCCCCGCTGTCTGCGGACTGATTTCCAACCCTGAAGCGATTTTCGAAGCGTTGTGCAAGCCGCCCTGGTTATGAGCGAGCATGGTCCAGAAACGGCGGAGGGTTTCCGCCGGAATGCGCGGGCCAAATTGGGGGACGTCGCGTTCCAAGTAGGTGCGGATGAGATCAACCCGCCATTCCAAGCTCAGTTCATCAGTCTGAGACAGGTAACTTTCGGGGAAGCCGCCTCGCGTCCACAAAGATTCGGCGTGGTCTTCCACGACTTCGAAGGCGTTAAGGGGCGTCATTTCTAGAAACGCAATACGCCCGCCCCGTGCTTTTCCCATTTTTTTCAGGACTGCTCGCGGAGGGAAATCTTAAGGATCTCCAATGCCGTCTGCACCGCATCGATCCCGATGACGATTTCACCCGACTGCTCAAGACGACACGCCACGATGTCATCGGTGCGGTCGCCGTTGAGGAGTTAGTGCAGTGAGATTCCCCGATAATATCTGCATGAGCACGTGACGCTCCACACCGCGGCCAGCCTTACAGTGCGGGTGCGGTGCGCTCGCTCTGGGGCGGAAAGCGCATCGCTCCCGTGCTGTCCTTCGAATGGAAAGTCTTCGCCGACTTTCGTCGCAACGCCGCTCCTCGCATCTCCCTCTCTGGCGTGCAGGACAAGATTTTTCTGCGCCTCGTAAATGGCGTACTTGCCCCCACTGACCGTGACGGTGAATTCATCCTCAAGCCAGTCCCGCGTGCGCTTACGGGCAACCTCGATCTCATCGAGGGTGTTGCCGTCCAGCGCCGTTGAGGAGTGAGTCCAGCGCACCCGAAGTTGCCGCTGGAAGGACTCTGCCAGATCTCGGTCAAGATTTTGGAGGGCGGGTATGAGGTGCGCGGGCACGCGAGCAGTATGATGCCCTTTTTAGACAGGAGCAAACCGCCAATGAAGGGTGGCGTGGGTTGAGGCGGGACACGAAGTACGACAGTTCGATGGAGCAGGTGATTGGCCTGATCGAACGACTCTGAACCTTGCCGGCGATCGAGAAGCGAAAGCTGATGCAGCGGGTCTGGTTTTGTTTTCTTACGGGCAACGAGGACATGCATCTGAAAAACTGGGAGCTCCTCAGTCGCTCAGGGCGGATCTCATTGAGTACCGCTCGCGATTTGCTCAACACAAGCAGCGTTCTGAAAAAACTGAGTAAGAAAAAGCTCTGGCCATCCGTGGTCGGAACCGTAAACGCAACTGGCGAGACTTGCCCGACCACCTCGCGGTGGAGCGTTGCGGACTGCCCCCCCGACTTGAGGCAAACGGACCTGGAGAAACTGCTGCTGCAGGCGGAGGAGGAATGGCCTTTCCGGATTCGGTGCAGTTTTTTAAGTGAGCCGAAACGTGAAGCCTACCTGCACTCGGTTCGCGATCTGCGTGCTGCGCTGCGAGCTGACTACATCGAAAGAGCTCTTTTTTATTCAAGTGTTTCCAAGTAGCTGTGGATGACGTCGAAGGCCAGCGCGAGCTCTGAATCTGTCGTGCAATAGGGCGGCATCAAATAGACTACATTTCCCAAGGGGCGCAGAATCACACCGTGTTTCTGTGCGAAGATCGCCAGTGGTTTTCCCGCTGCGGAGGCATAGTCGGGATTGGAACTTTTGATCTCGAAAGCGGCGATCCCCCCCAGAACCCTGGGCTTTTCGATTTTCGAAGAGGAGTGCACCAAAGCCGTCATCTTTTTTGTGAGGCTATCGGAAATTTGAGAAACAAGGTTCTGGGCATCCGTTGTTTTCAATAAATGGATACTCGCCAGCGCGGCTGCACAACTGATGGGGTTACCCGTAAAACTGTGTCCGTGGGCGAGGGCCAGGGAGAAGGAATCACCCATGAAGGCATCGAAAAGTTTCGGAGAGGCGATGGTCGCTCCCAGCGGTAAAATGCCACCCGTGATGCCCTTTGAGAGACAAAGCAGGTCGGGGATGAAGTCGCATTGCATAAAGGCAAAGGGGCTGCCAGTTCGGTAAAACCCCGTCATCACTTCGTCAAAAATGACGGGGATTCCGGCTGCTCTCGCCATTTCACAAACAGCCTTTAAGAATGCTGGCCGATGGAACCGCATCCCTGCAGCCCCTTGGATGAGGGGTTCCACGATGAAACCGCAGAAATCTGTGGCGCGGTTCTTTATCAGGTTATCAAGGTGCTGGAGGGAAAGGGCCTCTTCCTCTTCGGTGGAGGAATTCCACCAGCAGTTTGGAGCGGCGACATACTCGACTTTTAACATCCATGGTTCAAAGGATTTAAAAAAACCGGAAGTGCCGCCTACACTCATGGCGCCAACCGTGTCGCCGTGGTATCCGTGTCGTAAGGCGAGTAGGGAATCCCGAGTTTCACCGATATTACTCCAAAACTGGCTGCAGATTTTGAGCGCAACCTCGACGGCCGTGGAGCCGTTGTCGCTGTAAAAAACCCTCCCTTTATCAACAAAACCAGCGAGTTCCAGCAACTGCTCCGACAGGTCAACCGCAGGCTGATGCGTCACTCCGGCAAAGTGCACGTGGTCGAGCCTGTCTGCCTGAGCCGCGATCGCCTCGGAAAGCTCTTTTCGGCCATGTCCATGGAGGTTCACCCACCAGGACGAAATCATATCCAAGTACTGTTGGCCGTTCTCGTCGAAGAGCGACGCGCCTTTTGCTGACGCGATAGCCAAAGGGGTTTGCGCTGCTTTGTGTTGGGTGTAGGGATGCCAGAGGAGTTTTGCGTCCCTCTCCAAAAGGTCTTTCGGCGACATTAAAACGACTCTATCTTTTTCCCAGCGCAGGCACAGGATTAACTAAGTGGAGAGCGCTTGAGAGAGCGCTTGTGGTGTTGAACTTCGTGTTGAGCGCTAGTGGACGAGTCGCTCGATTGTCCAGTAAACGCCTGTCAGTCCGATGAGTGCTGAACCAGGAATGGTCACGTAGCGGCGGTACAAATCGGCGTCCCGCAACCAACCCGTGAGAACAAGCGCAATCAAAATGACGGCAATTTGTCCCGCTTCCACGCCCAGATTAAACCCGCCCAGAGCCGCCAGGATGGATCCCTGGGGATTCAGGCCGGAAGCAAATCCAATCCCGTGGACGAGGCCGAAACCAAAAATGAAAAGGAGGCGGCGGGGGCTGTAGACGGGCTTCCAGATGTTTTCGAAGGCCACCAAGGCGATCGTTGCCGCAATGAGGGGCTGGATAATCTTGGGGGAGGCATTGAACCGCCCGAGCGTCACCAGGGCTAGAGTTACGGAATGAGCCACGGTGAAAGCGCTCACTTGGAGGAGCAGTGGCTTCCAGCCGCGCGCCAGTAAAAACACGCCCAGCACAAAGAGAATGTGATCGAGTCCCTCGGGAATGACGTGGCCAAAGCCTTGCTTGCCAAAGCTCCACATGGTGCTGGCGATGTGCCCCGAACCCCCGAGAGCGGGAACACTGCCGAGGGTTGCGTTCTGCGCAGGAGCCCCCATGAGGGCGGTGAGGTCCAATGTGTAGCTGCGTTCGTTTGGAAACAGGACGGCAACCCTCGGGTGTGGCGTGCCATTGACCTCATTCTCAAAGACAACCGCGAGTTTGTTGGAGGGAGAAGACCTGACGCTCCAGCCGGTGGCTTCTGCTTGGAGTTGTGTGGACCACTTGGCGGAAATCACCACGACGGACTCGTCCGTCTCCAACGGACGGCCTGCTTCGCCGGAAAACTCAAAGGTGAATTCGGGGTGAATTCTTCCAGCGGGTTCCAAATAGAACTCGATTTCGCGTTTAATGAGTTCGTCGGCGGCCTTGAGCAACTCAGTTTTGCGTTCCGGCGAAATGTTTTCAAAAACAATCCGAGTCAGCGAAGTCGCGGTGGTTGGATCCTCGTCGAAGCAACGAGGGTTCACGTCCACGCGAATGAGCGCCTTGCCTCCGGTCTGGAAGATGCCGTGGACGGGAAGATCAGGGATGGGATGCGCCATGGCTGCAGAGGGGAGCAGCGCGAGGAGGAGGGCGCAAAAGAAGCGGCAAAGGGTGAGGGGAGGAATCATTGCAGAGAACTAGCCTTTATTTTTGTCTTGATTCAATCCGGATTTCCTCCGAAGTGGATGTATTGCGGATTTTTATCCGCATAATCCAACCTCAACCCCTAGAAAATCCATACATCATGAAGAAGTTCCTCACTATCGCAGCCGTTTTGGCACTGGGTTCCGCCGCACACGCTGGATGCGGAAAAATCGAAACCACAGAAGGCACGCTCAAGTCCTTCGACAAGGAAACCAAAACCCTCAAGGTTGAAGGCAAAGACGCTAAGGTTGCCTCGATCACACTCACTCCCACAACCAAAGGCTCCGATCTGGTGGACGGCTTGGTGGGCAAGGCTGTGAAAGTGGACGCTACCCATGGCAAGGCGACTGTTGTTGCCGCCAAGTAGTCTCTGAAAAGCAGCTTAGCAGAGCAGAATTAATTTGGGCCCGGTCAACACCGGGCCCTTATTTTTGGTGTGTGGCGGCTCGGTCCGTTGAGGTTGTTGTCGCTTGGAACTGTGGGGCTAAAGGCTAGGGAGCTGGGACCATTAAGGTAAACGGAGCCACGTAAGCCTGAAGATAAACCAAAACGCCCATGAGAATGCTCAAAGCCAGACTGTGCCAAAAAACGTAGCGCAGGATCGAACCTTCGTGGCCGTACCAATGGGTGGCGGTACTGGCGACAACGATGCTTTGGGCATCCACCATTTTCCCCATGACGCCGCCGCTGCTGTTTGCGGCGCACATTAGCACAGGACTGATGCCGAGTTGTTGAGAGGTGATTTTTTGCAGCGAGCCGAAAAGAACGTTTGAAGCGGTGTCTGAGCCGGTGAGGGCCACGCCAAGCCATCCTAGAAGGGTACCGAAAAACGGGTACCATGAGCCGGTATGAGCGAGTGCAAGGCCGAGGGTTGCGTCGCCACCGGAGAATTTCGTGACGTTACCGAGTGCGAGCATTGCTGCAATGGTGAGAAGAGAGTGGCGTATGCTCCAAACAGTTTTTCCATAGCATTTTAAGAGTTGTGTTGGACCAAATCCCATGAGGGCGCCTGCGAGTAGTGCAGCTAAGAAAATTCCCGTCCCTGTGGCGGAGAGGACATTGAGTTTAAAGACGGCGGCTTCCGGCGGTGTATTGAGCGGGGCGACCGGGGGCATGCGCTGCACTAGGTTGTGAAGGTGCGGCACCTCAAACTTGGGGGCAGCCACGTGATCCAAGAGCGCTTTGGTCTGGGGAAGTCCCCAGCAGAGAATGAAGAGCGTTAAGATCAGCCAGGGCATCCACGCCTGCAGGACTTCACTGGGGTGGAGGCTTCGGATTTGTGTGCTGTTCTGCGAAGCCGTTTCTTCGTTGGAGAATTCGGGGACGCCGTTGTTGACGCACATGAGTTGGCTGGGCTTCCAAACGCGAAGGAAGAGCACGGTCGCAAGGATGGAGGAGGCGCCCGCAAGAATATCGACCAGCCATGGGCCGTGAAAATTTGAAACGAGATACTGAGGGATGGCGAAAAACAATCCAGCGATGGCTGCTGCGGGCCAGACTCCGGCAACGGCTTTCCAACCGGCGAAGGCCCACACGATCCAGAAGGGAATCAGGAAGGAGAAGAAGGGCAATTGTCGGCCCACCATTGCGGAGATTAAGTGTACATCGATGCCCGTGACTTGTTCGAGAGTGGTGAGCGGGATTCCCAAGGAACCGAATGCCACTGGCGCGGTATTTGCAATGAGCGAGAGGCCGGAGGCGTGCAGCGGTTTGAATCCGAGTTGGATGAGGATGGCTGCGGTAATGGCGACCGGCGTTCCGAATCCGGCCATGCCTTCAAGAAAAGCGCCGAAAGCGAAGGCGATAAGGATGAGTTGGATTCTCGCGTCGGGCGCGACACGTGCGAGGCTTGCGCGCAAAACTTCAAAATGGCCCCGGTCAACAGTGAGTTGATACAGAAAGAGCACGTTTAAGATAATCCACCCGATGGGGAACAAGCCGAAGGCCGCGCCGTAGGCCGTCGTTGCAAAAGCGACATCGGCAGGCATTTTGTTGATTCCAACGGCAATGAGGAGGGCTGCTGCGAGTCCGAAAAAAGCAGCGAGATGGATGCGGATATGAAACAGGGCAATGGCTCCTAGAAGAATGACAACGGGAATGGAGGCGATTGCGGTGGAAAGGAAAGCGTTGTTGAAGGGATCATAGTTCTGGGGCCAGGGTGTCATAGCGCGTTTGGGCAGTGGAGGGTCTGATGAAACTGAGGTTGAAGCCGGCAGATCGGAAGTAGGTTTCGCAACAGCAGGTCGTGTATAAAGCGGGTCCCCAATATAAAACGAGGGAAAGAGGCTGGGCTGGAGGAATGCCGCCGTCAATGGCGACGGGCATGAACTGTGGTGCCAGAAAGCTGGTGTGTTGTGTGGGAGAGCGCAGTTTGTTGAAAAGGATCGTGGGTCCGTGAAAGGCGGTAAAAGGTGCCGATGAACGCTGCAATGGGGGGAACGAGTTGCGCCGTTCTAGAGGACGGCGTCTGGAGTTGCAGTCGCAGAAGGTCGAAGTTGCCTGCCTGCTGAATAATTTCGTCTTAATGACTCCATGCTGGCCCAGTTTGTGCTTCGACCGTGAAGCCAATTTCCAAATTTTTACGCCATGCCACTCATTAGACACGACGGTAAATTAAGGGGCAGCTGGGGACTGTTTCTAGTCCCCATGAACCTGCTGTTTGGGATGACTCTCTCCTACCGCTTGCTGACCGGGGAGGTGATCCATGACTTATTTTACTGGGTGATGATTTCCATCATGGTCTTGGATCTGGGTTTGGATCTGGCCAGTACGCGAAAACACCGGATGGAAGTGGTGAAGGATTGGAAATCCGTTTTCGGCCTTTACCTGCGCGGTTGGATGGTGCCGGATATTTTGGCGGCAATTCCCTTTGAGTATCTGGCGGATGTGTATCACTGGGATAGTGAGTGGACTTTGCTGCTGCGTATTCTGCCACTTTCAAAGACCTTCAAGGTTTCAACGGTTCTTGGGGATCTTCAAACGCATTTGCAGATGCCGGGTGCGTTGATGAAGTTGATTTCTCTGGGGTACTGGGGCTTGCAGGCGATTCATCTTTTCTCACTGGGTTGGTGGTGGGTCGGCGGGTCTCCTGCGGATATTGAAACCAGTCCTGCCAAGGTTGCGTGGGTGATGGAGGACGGACAACTCGTTCAAAAGACGATCGCCGAGGCAGAGAAGCGCACGTTTACAAATCTCGAAGTGTATTTGCGCTCTGTCTACTGGACTGTCACAACCATGACCACTATCGGGTACGGTGACTACAGCCCGAGCAAGGACAACAACGCGCAGATTATTTTCACGATCATAGCGCAGATCACCGGTGTGTCCTTCTACGGCTTCGTAGTGGGTAACATTCCAGTTTTGATTGCCAACGCAAATGCGGCGAGGGCGGCGTTTGACAGCAACAACGAGGTCATCGGTGAATTCATGCGAGTCAAGCAGTTGCCAGTGGCGATGCAGGACCGCGTCAGGGATTATTATCAGTACCTGTGGGAATCCAGAAAAGGTGTCTCGGACGCGCAAGTTTTGGGATCTTTGCCGCATGCATTGTCGGTGGACGTGCTGGTTTTCCTCAACCAAGAGATTCTGCAGAAGGTGGAATTCTTTAAAGGGGTGAAGGAAATTTTCATTCGTGAGGTCGTTGGGATGTTGACCACGGAGACTTACATCCCCGGGGATTACATCATCCGTGAGGGTGAGTTTGGAACGCGGATGTATTTCCTCACCAATGGAGCTGTGGAAGTGATCGTGAATGGAAATGCCGTGGCTCAACTCAAGACGGGGTCTCCATTTGGCGAGATGGCGCTGGTTTCGGGTGACAAGAGAAATGCGAGTATTCGTGCGACCGCTTATTGCGATATGTATGTGCTGGAGCGGGCTGGTTTTGACCAGTTGCGTTCACGGTACGAGGATTTCGATCGGAACGTGGTTCAGATCACTGAACAGCGCGCCGCCGCGAACAAGAAAGCGCAGGAAGCTCGCGAGTTGGCTGCGAAGGCTGCTGCTGAAAACAAACCTGAAGGAAACGCGTAAGGTTTAGTCGGCTATAGCGGTTGAATAAGATCGGCTGTGCGTGGTGCAAACCCGCACAGCCGATTGCTTGTGAGGCGGAATGGGCTGGGGCTGGGGCTGGGCGCGAAGGCGCGAAGGCGCGAAGGCGCGAAGGCGCGAAGGCGCGAAGGCGCGAAGGCGCGAAGGCGCGAAGGCGCGAAGGCGCGAAGGCGCGAAGGCGCGAAGGCGCGACTGTCAAAGGGCTGCGGACCGGTGCTCCGGAAACCGAGAACCCTCCGCTGGTTCAGACTGGTCCAATCCCAAACGCCAGCAGGTGTTGGGTGAGCGTTTCCATGGGCAGGCCGATCACGTTGCTAAACGAACCAACGGTTTCCTCAATGAGTTGCCCGCGATCGTCCTGAGCCGCATAGCCTCCCGCCTTGTCGAGGGGGTTGATGCGCAGGTGATACGCAATCCTTTGTTC
>CANJPY010000126.1 GCA_947476255.1 Chthoniobacteraceae bacterium
AAGCACCTCTCCTAGACTTCCTTCCCGCCGCCTGAAAAATGATCTCTTTTTTTATCAAAAACAGCTTGCGCGGTTCACCTCAGATGTTGGCTAATGGCTGGGAACCCTTCGGGTTCAGTCAGTTTCGCGCTCCATGGGAAAGTGAGCACATGGGGAAGACAGTCCTGTCTTCCCCAGCTTTGGAGACAGCGCACGGAGGCTCACCCAGTGGGTGAGGCCCAAAAGAGGTTCTCTTGACATGTATCAAACTCTTCCGCATAGATTTACATAAAGTGCGCCGCGCTTCATTGCCGCATTTAGAATTAGACAGAGTCCAGCCACTATGAGCAGAGGTAAGAGGGACCGATCGACAAGGGCCCCATAAAAGGACCCCATGCCAGCCTCTATCGCTGCAACACCCCGCCCGATACGGGAACCGGCGCCGCAGACGTTTCCGCCGATGCACGCCCAGCCTTCTCCCCTCCCGCAGGCATTGTCCCGCTTGCCCCTCCTCCTTGGGGCGTCCCTGACGGCCCCTGCGGAGCCCCAGTCCCCTGCGGAGCCCCTGTTTTTCCGCGGGGCTCATTCGCAGGCACGGACGTCCCGTGCACCGGCACGGCCGTCCCGTGCACCGGCGCGGACGTCGCAGGCACAGCGTCACAGACAAAACTCCAGCGTGTCTCCACCTTGCGCCCGCGCACTTGCGCGGACAACAACACGGTTACCTGCCGGTCCTTGAGCGGGTGCAACAAAACGGCCTCCGCCAGCTTCGTGGCAGGATCGTACTTCACAGGAACCGCCCCCACGCCGCTGATCCTGATTTCCACCGTCCCCGGCTCCACATCCCCCATCGTCGCAAGATTGGCTTTGATCGCAGGTTTAAGCTCCCGCACCGTCTCCCCCTCATTGGGAATGGTGACCATCGAAACAGCGGCAAGCTGGCCCGAAACCCCCGAGGCAGACTCCGCCATGCCCCCCCCGCCCCCGATCATGGACAAAGCGTCCGTGAAAATCTTCGGCTTGGTAGACTCCACCGCATAACGTCCCAGCTGGTCCGCAGGACTGTGGTAGGTGAGCCGCTGCCCGTACGTCGAAAAAGCCGCCTCATACCCCGCCTCCATCGCCATGGCCCTGACCAAATCACTGTGGATGCCGTACGGATACGCAATCGCCTGCACCGAAATCCCCAACTGCGCCTCAATTTGCCGCTTGGAACCCGCAATTTCATTCTTCAGCCACTCTTCATACGAGGGAAACTGGTTCTGAAACTTACCCTTCTTCACCCGCAGGCTCTGGTGGTTCACCGTGTGGCTCTGAATGTCCACACCCGCGTCCCGCATTTCCGCCAGTTCCGCCCACGAAAGCGACCCGCCCCCCGCAAGCGCACCGCCCTTCACAAAAGCCGTGTAAACAAACATACTGAAGGGAAAGCCGTGCTTTTTCAAAATCGGCCACGCCACGTCGTACCCCGAGCGGTAACCGTCATCGATGGTGATCACACAGCTCTTGTCGGGAATCGACTTCTCCCCCCGGCGCCAGGCCAGAAAATCCTGCATCCCGATGACGGTAAATCCATGCTCGGTAATGGCCTGCATCTGGGATTCAAACGCCGCAGGGGTGATCGACATGCCATCCTTGGGATCCTTGGGCTTTTCTTCAAACCGGTGATAACAAAGCACAATCACCGCGCCTTTTGTGTCAATCTGGTGCACTTTCGGAGCCGGTGGCGGCGAAGCCGGAGCTGCCTCCGCGGAAGAACCCGGCACCGCGGTGTCGGCCACCTCCTTGGCGGAATTTGGAAGCGAGGGCTTTTTACAAGCACCAAGAGGCAAACCCATTATCAAAATGGGCAACCCCGTCTTGAGAACAGTCGAGAGAAAGGTCCGGAAGTTCATGATCACAACAGCTTCCATGAACATACTACAAGAGTCCCAAGAGCAAAGGGACGGTTCAAAGAATTTTTGGCTCCGCCACAAAGCCTCACCTCCTCCCCCCCCTTCCTGTCCTGTAAACCCCGCCCACAGCCTCCCCCTTCCCAAGAGAAAAGCCCCCCAAAGACGGCGTTCCACCATCCTCAAGAGGCCCTCCTACTCCAATCCCAGCTCCGCGGCCCTTACAAACCCAACCGCCTGAAGGTGTCGTCCACATGCCGGAAATGAATCTCCAGCGAACACAAACGCTCAATCTCCTCCCGGCTCAGCACCGAGGCCACATCAGGCTCCGCCACCAGGTTTTCCTGCAACGAAATCGAGCCCTGCCACGTCTTCATCGCAGCACGCTGCACCGCCTCGTACGCGGCCTTGCGCTCGAGCCCGCGCCGCGTGAGTTCCAGCAGCACGCTCTGGCTGAAATACAACCCCTTTGTTAACTTGAGGTTGCGATCCATGTTCTCGGGATACACCAAAAGCCGGTCCACCAGCTTGCGCAACGTCACCAGCATATAGTTCAGCAGAATCGTCGAATCCGGCATGATGATCCGCTCCACCGAGGAATGCGAAATATCGCGCTCATGCCAGAGCGGCACGTTTTCCAAAGCCGCCACCGCGTTCGAACGCACCACGCGGGCAAGGCCGCTTAGCTTCTCGCCTGTAATCGGATTGCGCTTGTGCGGCATTGCAGAGGACCCCTTTTGGCCGGGGTTAAAATACTCCTCCACTTCCAGCACTTCGGTGCGCTGGAGATGCCTGAATTCCGTGGCCCACCGATCCACACTGGACGCAATCAGTGCCAAAACACTCTGAAACTCAGCGTGCCGGTCGCGTTGCACCACCTGTGTGCTCAAAATCGCCGCCTTCAGCCCCAGCCGGCTGCAAACCGCTTCCTCAATCTGCGGATCCAGATGGGCGTGGGTGCCCACGGCTCCACTGAGTTTGCCCACCCGGATACGGGGCTGCACTTCCCGCAGGCGCTCCTGGGCGCGGCGGAATTCGTCGTACATGAGCGCCAGTTTCAACCCAAAGGTAATGGGCTCGGCGTGAATCCCATGGCTGCGTCCAATCATGGGGGTGTCCTTGAACTCCCGTGCGCGCCGCGCCACCACTTCAAGCAGGCTGCTCAAGTCCTTTGCCAAAATATCGGACGCCTCGGCCATCTGGACCGCAAGCGTCGTATCGAGCACATCCGAAGAGGTTAACCCCTGGTGCATCCAGCGCGCCGCCGGCCCGACATACGAAGCCACATTTTCCAAAAATGCGATCACATCATGGTGCGTACGCTTTTCAATTTCGAGAATCTCCGCCACCTCAAATCGCCCCTTCGCCCGAATTTCCAGGGCATCCGAGGCTGGAATCAGCCCCTGCGCCGCCATGGCTTCACAGGCGGCGATTTCAATTTCGAGCCAGATTTCATACTTGCGCTGATCAGTCCAGACCGCGCTCATCTCGGGAAGGGTATAACGTTCTATCACTCCCCTAGGTTGAAAGGGGAACGCCTTGGGAGCAAAAAAAAAAGTCGTTATCTTCGGCATCTCCGTCGGAAAGCCCCCTTTTCTCCCGCCACTCAACAGCACAACCTCAATCCCCAGAGTGTATTACATTTTTCAAGCCTCTCGCAAAAGCCTCTTCCGCGCCGATTCCCGCGCGGGAGAAAGCTTCCAGCGAACCAAAATCAGAGGCCTCTCAGGCATGAAGCGTCTCCAAAACCATCTAGAGCCATACGGCAATGGTGGACTCCCGCAAGTAAAAGCACTTCGTTGACGCAGCGCCTTCAGTCACTTCGGTTTCGTTAAGAGGGGACTCGGGGGGGGCGCCGCTTTCTCACGCTCGGGGCCTGGTTTTGTTTGTTTTACACAATTGATTTTCATGCAATAAATTAAACCGCGCCAGTGAATTATCCACTTGTCTTGCGTTTTATGCGCATTAAAATCGACGTTTCGACTGAAGTCCTGAGTGTCTTCATTCGTTGTTGTCCTTTCCCCCTTGGGTCCCCCTGCCCGTGTCCACCCCTTTGCACTACCCCAACAGAACGACAGCGCATCCGCCACACGGACGACGCTCGCGTGCGCCTGCGCACGCGCACGGGGACCACGCTCTTATCGTCGCGCTCCGGGAACACGGCCCGCAGGAAGTCTTTCGTCTACTCCCGCTCTTCACACGCTTTATTGCACTCTGGTCAATGCTGGCGTTTTTCCTAGTGGATGCGCCCGTTTTCGCAGCCGGATTTTATTGGAGCGGGACAAGCGCTCAGGACCCCTTTTTCACGACCCCGGCAAACTGGGATGGAACAGGGGTTCCAGGCGCCATGGATACAGGCACTTTTGCCTTGGGTGGGCCTTCTGTGATTTATCTCAACGGCAACACCTCTCTCTTGGGCGTTGTTTTAGCCGGTTCGGGTGCCGTGAATTTGAGCGGAGGGACAGTTCCCGGAAGTACTTTATCCATTGGAGTCGGGGGCCTGGTGGTGGGCGGAAGTGCCGGCGCGCTGAACACCGCCTTGGGGACAACGGTCCAAGTGAATGGAGATCTCTCTGGTACGGGGAGTCTGGTGAAACTCGGGGATGGCGCACTGCGTCTCGCGGGCGGGGGCACGGGAGGCTTTTCGGGCGACGTCACCGTCAACGGCGGCGCGTTGATCCTTACCAGTGGCAGCGCTTTGAGCGGAGCCAGCGGACTCATTTCGGTCAACGGAATTATCGGCTCGGGGTTTACGGGAGGCATGCTGGTGTTGAATGGCGGGGCCACAGGATTGACACTCAACCAAGGGGTGACGCTTTCCGGGCGCGGGCCCACGCTCGTCCCCAATGGGGCCGCCCTGCTGTCCATCGGGAATAATACCCTGAACGGGCCCATGGTTTTTCAGGCAAGTTCGGGCGCCTCCGCCCTCGCCGTGGCGTATGGCAACACAACGATTGCAGGCCCCTTGAGTCTTGGCACAGGGCAAGCAGCCTCCATTTGGGGCAACGGCAACCTCATTGTCAGCGGCTCCATCAGCAGTTTCGAAAACTCAACCAACAGGCTTTACAAAGCGTTGAGCTATTTACCAACAACCCTCTGGCTTCAAAATACTTCCAACACCTTCCTTTCCTCCGTCCGACTGGATGCCAACACGACGCTGCGTGTCTCCGACGGCCGGGCGCTGGGCATGAACCTCTCCGGGCAAAATGCGGAGTTGAACCAAGGCCTCTTGGAGTTGCGCGCCGACCAGGGAACGATCGCAAGCTTTGCAACCACAGGCATCACATTGGCTGCCAGCAGCAGCGTTTTTTTGGACAGAGCCCTTGGTGGCAGCGGGTTAGCGAATACACTGCAAACGGCCGCCTTTTCATTTGGAGCCGCAAACAGGACTTTGACGATCTTGGGCCGCGATGGATACGGCATTTCTCTGGGCTCGGTGGGCGCCACCATCAACGTCGCCGGCCAGGGTTCTTCGACAATCAATAACAGTGCCAACGGCACCGTCGTCTTGAACGGAAACATTCCCATCGGTTCCGCCAATAGTTTTTGGCAGGTGGCTTTTGGTGGAAATGGAGACACCGTTTGGACTGGGACCATGTCGACCCCGTTGACCACGGGTTACCTCACAGGTGTTGGCAAATCCGGCCCTGGCCGGCTCATCCTGCTGGGCACAACCACGGGGTCCGGCGTCAATGCCACAACGACAGTCACCGGAGGAGTGCTTCAACTAGGCACTCTCGGAGTTTTAAACGAATCCACCACTCTGGCCGGCGCTATTTCGCTCAACGGTGGCGCTTTAAACTACGCTGGAACCTCGGGGGAAACGACCGTGCACCTTGTCAACCTTGCTGGCACAACCGGCGCAGGCATCCTTCTTGCAAACCAGCAGGATGCAACTCCCCTGGTCTTTTCCAGTGGCGTCGCCGCCGGCGGGGCTGGCAGCAAAAACCTCGTCCTCGGCGGCACCAACACCGCCGCCAATGCCATCACCGGTCTGATCAATCAAAACGGGGGAACCACCTCGGTTTTCAAGACAGACTCCGGCGTTTGGGAATATGCGCCGCTCTCGACGCTGCTCATTCCGGGCGGGGCGCTGACGACCACGAGTACAAGCGCTGCCGCCCAAACTGGAACCATCGTCGCCTCGAGTACTGCGGGAATTTCCGTGGGTATGACCGTCACAGGAACCAACGTGGGAGCGGGCGTGGTGACGGCGATTAGTGGAAACACGCTTTGGCTCTCCTCTCAAAATACGAACACCGTCGCGGCCGGAACAACCTTGACCTTCGGCAGCCTCGCCTCCTTCACCGGCGCCCTGACGGTCGCCGCCGGCACCATGCGCCTGCGGGCCACTTCGAGCACCAGCGACCTCCTAGCAGCCGGCGCCACGCTCAGTTTTGCCTCCGATGCAGCAGCTCCGGGTCTGGGCCGCCAAACCGCCGGTGGCCGGCTGGAGTATATCGCCGGAGGCGGCACCCTCGAACAAACAGGCACCTTGCTTCTCGCGGCGGGCGCGGGCGTCCTCGCGTTACCCGCGGGCGGGACCCTCACCTTCGGCACTCTGGGCGCTCGCTCCGCGGGAGCCACCGTCACCTTCGAACCCGGCTCCTCCGGTTCCTTCACCTTCACCAACACCCCATTTTCTCAAAACGGCATCCTCGGCGGCTTCGCCTTCCTCCAGAATGCAGGCGGTTCCCTCGACTTTGTGACCGCCCCCGCCGCCGGTGCAGGTCTCACCGCTCTCAACAGTTCCACCGCCCTTCCCTCCTCCGGAACAGGCAGCGCCACGGCCAACTACCTCCTGAGCGCCAACACCACAACCGCAGGCTCCCTCGCCGCCAACTCTCTGCGCATCACCGGTGGCACCCTCACTCTGGGTGGGTCCCTTGTCATCACCTCCACAAGCGCCACAGCCCTCGGCGGCATTCTTTTCGACAACAGCAATACGCCCGCGGTGATCAGCGGCTCGAGCATTGTCACTTCCGGTTCTGGACAGGAACTCGTCATTATCACCGGCGGCACCAACACCGCCAACACTCTTACCATCAATTCCCTCCTAGGCGCCGGCTCCACCAGCCTCACCAAATCCGGCGACGGCACCCTGATTCTGAGCGCGGCCCACCTCTACTCCGGAAACACCACCCTCAATCAGGGCTCCCTGCGCTTAAGTACCACTAGCGCCACCCTCGGCTCCCCCGGAGCGACTTCCGCCACTGTCATTCGCCAAAACGCCACCCTCGACCTCGCCGGCGCGGGCGCTTCCACCCTCCTGCCCGACGGCACTTCCCTCCCGCGCATCACGCTGGGCGCACTCACGGGCGCGGGCATTCTGGACAACAGCAGCGCCACCGCCTCCGCCGTCTCCCTTGGATCCAGCAACTCCACCGCCACCAGCGTGTTCAGCGGGGTCATCCAAAACTCGGGCGGCGGCACGCTCAGCGTGATCCGTAGTGGCAGTGCCGGCACCGTGTACCTTACGGGGCTCAACACCTACACCGGCCCCACCATCCTCGCCGGAAGCGCGACACTCGCCGTCAACTCCCTCGCCAATGGCGGAGTGCCCAGCTCCATCGGCGCCTCCTCCAATGCCGCCACCAACCTGGTGTTTAACGGCGGCACCCTGCAGTACACCGGCTCCAACGCCAGCTTCGTCCAATTTACACAAACCCCTTCCCTCGCCATCGACAGGCTTTTCTCCCTTGCCGGCAACGCCACCCTCGATTCCTCCGGCAACTACGGCAACAACGCCTTGGCTGCGGGCTCGGCAAACAATGCCGCCCTCGTTTTCGCCAACGCCGGTTCGGTGGCCTTTATCGGCACGGGCCCACGCACCCTCACGCTCACGGGAAACTCCACAGGCGACAACGAAATACGTTCGATCCTCACAGACAACGGCACCTCCGCACTTTCTCTGAACAAAAACGGGGGCGGCCTTTGGGTGTTGAGCGGGTCCAACACCTACTCTGGAAACACCACGGTGAGCGCCGGTATCCTGCAGGCACAGGATGGCACCGGGCTTTCCCCCAATAGCAACCTCACCCTCAACGGGGCGCTTTTCCAAAGCGACGGCGTGTTTTCACGCGTTCCGGGTACGGGCCCCGGGCAGATTCAGTTTGGGGCCAACGGGGGCGGGTTCTCGGCTTCTGCCGCAAGCCTGAAGGTTAATCTGGGCGGCAGCCTCGTCATGGGCTCGGGCACCTTCGCCGGCAGCACCCTGATTCTGAATGCCCTCAACGCCCCCGGGGACGTGGATTTTCAAAGTCCCCTGAATCTCGGCAGCAGCGCGGCCCGGACCATTCAGGTGGACGACAACATCAACACCGGGTTGGATTTCGCCACCATCAGCGGCGTCATCAGCGGCGGCACCAGCCTCACCAAGTCCGGCGCCGGAAACCTGATCCTCAGCGGTGCCAATACCTATGCGGGTAGTACAACGCTCAGCACCGGGGCGTTGATTGTAAGTTCCATCGGAGCGGCCGGGGCGACCTCCAGTAATTTGGGAACAAACGTTGCAGGCGGCTCACTCGTGCTGGGCGGCGGCAACCTCCTCTACGCGGGTGCGGGCGAAGTCGCCACACGCAAGGTGACTCTCACGGCCAACGTCTCGCTTGATGCGTCCGGCAGCGGTCCCCTGGAGCTGGCGAATACGGTGAATAACGCTGCAGGGGCCATCACGCTCACGCTGCGCGGCTTCAGCGTCGACAACAACGTGATTTCCGGAACCCTCACCAACAGCGGTGCGAACGCCCTCACGGTGACCAAGTCCGACAGCGGCGTCTGGGTTTTGGCGCCGTCTTCCCAGAACACTTTCACTGGCCCCTTGAATGCGAGTGCCGGCCTACTGGGGCTCAATTCGTACGGAATCGGCTACGGCGGTTTGAATATTGGGAACGCCGGGATTTTCGCGTATGGCGGACCTCTCAGCACTGGCACACTGGTTACACTTTCAAACAACAGTACCTCGGTTTTTGCCGGCTCCAACCCCATCACCTTGACGGGGAGCCTGACTGGTGGAACTGGAAATGTATGGACGATCCTCAACTCCATGGACAATGGGGCGCTGCTAACCATCAACAATTTCACCAGCAACGGCGCGGGGAACACACTGAATATCAAGGGGTATGGTTCCACCGTGTTTTCCGGAACCATTTACAACGGCTCCAGCGTGAATGCCCTGCTGATTCAAACGGCCAATGCCGCCAGCGTCACCCTGAGTGGCCCGAACCTTTACGCGGGCGCCACAACGCTGAATCAAGGCATCCTCATCTTGAATAACGGAACGGTCTTCGCCGGTACGAGCGTGCTCGGATCCGGCACCAATGCTCTCACTATCAACGGCGGCGAATTACGTTCCAACTACGCCCTGACCGGCGCCAACGCCCTGCTCAATCCCGTCTCGCTCGCGGGCGACCCGGCGGTGGTTTCCGGCACAAGCTCCCTCGCTTTCAGCGGACCGCTCAGTACCAGTGGAGCCAATCGATTCGTTCAGAACGATCTTGCCGCGGGCGCCTCACTCCTTTTTAGCGGCTCGGTAAACCTTCTGAACACCCTGTCCTTTCAGGGCCCGGGCAGCACCCTCCTCAGCGGAACCGTTTACTCGACCAATCCACTCGTTTACCAGGGCACAGGCTCTCTGTCGTTAACGGGCGCCAACACCTTCACCGGCGCACTCAATGTCAACCGCGGCCTGCTCTCCCTTGGCGGAGCCTCTGGTGGCACGGCAAACTCTGCCTCAGCCGTCAACATCCTGGCAGGTGGGGCACTCCGCATCGACAACACCTTCGGCAACAACCCCGCAGGCCGTCTGAGTACCGGCACGCTCCTCACCGTCACAGGCGGCGCGTTTGAGCTTCTCTCCGACGGCACCGCCTCCGTTGTTTCCATCGGCTCCCTGAGTATCGCCCAGGCCTCTGCCGTGGTGAAGATGGGAGCCGGCGGTTCCAACAGCCTGACCTTCGCTGGAATCCTGCTCCCCAACCCGGGTTCCAGCCTCGACGTGTCGGGAATTTCAGGCTTGGGGACAGCCAACAAAGTGCTTCTCGGAGGCACCACCGGCCTGAGCTTTTCCAACGGTCTCCTTCCGCGCGTGGCTGTCGGCTCGGACTTCGGCACCTATCTTTCGGGCACCGGGTTTGTCTCCTACAACGGTTATTCCGCAGGCAGCCTAAACACCCTCTCAAGTGTCGATACAGGGAGCCTTTCAGCGAACACCACCCTCACTGCGCCACGCACGGTAAACGCACTCAAACTTGGCGGCGTCTCAGTCTCGGGAGGGAGCCTTGCGCTTTCTCTGGCTGGAGGCGCACTCCTGGCTACCGGCGGCAATAACTCGCTTAACGTCGGCAGCCTGAGCGCCAGCGGCGGCACGCTGCTCGTCCAAGTCACGGGTGGTTCGACGCTGAATATCACCGGCCCGGTGAGCCTTGGTTCCCAAGCCTTCGTCAAACTCCAGAGCGGTGCGCTGGCGCTGAACACCCAAAGCTTCTGGTACAATGAAACCGTCCTTGCGGGAGGCACTTTGGCTCTCAATGGCGGTTTAAATACGCTCCAGCCCGGGCAACCGCTGCGGTTGGGCTTGGCCACCACTCTGGATCTGTCGGGCAATGCGCAATATATCGGAGTGCTCTCCTCCCCGGGAACTTTGCCCAACACCAGCGGCAGTATTATTTCCACGGGAGGCAGCGGTCTGCTTGTGACCAACGCGCCCAACGGCACCTTTGCAGGAAGTCTCAATGGCAACGTTGGCTTCGGAGTTTTGGGCAACAGCCAACTGACCCTCGAAAGCGCCCAGCCCTATTCGGGGATCACCGTGCGTTCGGGCAATACGCTGAATCTTGAAAATGACGCCGCCCTCCTCAATACGAGCTCGATCGAGCTCAATACGGCCACCATCGCTCTCAACAACCACCTCTCCCTCCAAACTCAAAACTACAACCGCCTCAATGACGCCGCGCCACTCACGCTGCGCACGGGCACAATAACCCTCACCGGTCGTGCCAAGGCGGCAGCCACAGAGACCATCGGGGCGGTGACGGCCGCCATGGGCGCCAACAGCTTCACGGCAACTCCCACCCAGGGAACAAATTCAAGCTACTATTCGGCCGAACTCACCCTCGCGAGCCTCACCCGCCTGCCCGGCGCCACGGTCAATTTTACAGCCACCAATCTGGGACAACAGGGCACCACAGGCCGGATTCTCATCGCGCAGGACCCCGCATTGGCAGCTCCCGGTCTTCTGGGCGCCTGGGCCATTGCCAACTCCACCGACTTCGCCGCCTACAACTCCTACAACGGAGTCGGCGCCGTAGGACAGGGCGGCTTTGTCGGCTACGACTCGACGTTCGAGCCCGGCAAAATCACCAATCTTGTCCTGACCTCTGCGGGGCTCGCTTCGGGAACCACAACACTCGCCGCAGGGACAACCACCACCGCGTTGCTCCGCATTTCGGGCGCCTTCCGAAGCGACATCGCATTCACCAATCCCACAGACGTGCTCAACCTTGAACTCGGCGGTTTGCTACGTGACAGCAACAACCAGGTCACGACGATCGGCACTCCAAGCACTCCCGGGATCCTCACCGTGGGCGGCACTGCGAGCAGCGGCACTCGCGAACTCGTGGTGTACATTGGAGGCGCCACAGGTGGTGGCACCCTCAACTCCATCCTCAAAGATCTCAGCCAGGTGAGAGGTACCGGCACGGCGACTCTCGCCTTTGTGAAATCCGGGCCGGGCCCCGTCACCTTGACGGGCGCAAACACCTACACCGGAGGCACCACCGTTTCGCAGGGCCTGCTCACTCTGGGAGGCAGTTCCGGCACCGTCGTGCTTCCCTCGGGGGGCCTCACGCTCACCAATGCCACGGTCACGATGCTCACCAATGCGGGGCAGATCGCCCCCTCCAATACCGTCACCCTCAACAACAACGCCACCCTGACCCTGGTCGGCAACAACACACTCGCCGCCCTCGTCTTCAACAACTACGGCAGCAACGCCGCCCCCACCGTAACCACCGGCGGCACCCTCACGCTTTCGAGCAACACGCCCCTCACCGTCACCACGCAGGATGCCGCCTTCGTTCCCACGGTTAACGGCGCTCTGCAACTCGCGCTCGGTTCAAACACACTGAACATCGGCGCCCCCCAAATCGGAGGCCGCATGTACACCAACACCGCGAACTCCGCCGTGCTCTCTGCCACAATTTCAGGCGGGGGTTCCTCTTTGGTGAAAACAGGCAATGGCGTGCTCCAAATCAGTGCTGCGAACAATCCGTTTGATGGCGGAATCACCGTCAGTGCAGGCGGGCTGGATTTGGGCGCCAGCACCAGTGTGACCTCCCTCTACACGGCAGGGTTAGGCGGCCCGGTGAGTTTCACCGGTCCCCTTGGCACGGGTTCCCTCACCATGGGCCCGGGCACTCGCCTTCTGGCGGATGACACCAGCACGCGGACCTTGGTAAACACCGTCAACTTCCAAGACAACGCATTGACCTTTGACAAAATCACGGGCTCTGCTGGCGCCTCCATCGTTCTTGCGGGCGCTCTCAACTACCAAGCAGGCTCACTCTCCATCAGCATCCCCAACCCGAACCTGAGCGTCACACTTTCGGGAGCGGGCGATCTCAGCGGCCTCACGAGCGTGAGCAAAACTGGCTCGGGCAATCTTTCCCTCAACATCACGGGCATAGGCTCCAGTGTACCTCTCTCATTTAACGGAGGTTCCACACTGACACTGTACGCCGATGGCGTCACTTCGAGCGGCACCATCGCCCTTGGGACCATCAGTTTCCTTTCCACGGCGCTTGTCCCAACCCTGACCATAGGCCGTGCCGGACAAACACAGCTCTTCAACCAAGCCTCCAACAAGCTCATCATCCCCGCCTCTTTCAACCTGCCTGCAGCCAGTGGCGGCCTGATTTTCAACAACAATAACGGCTATGGGCTTGTGGTCCCAGACGCCTTCTCTCTGGCAACCCTTTCTTCCTCCCAAGGACCGACCTTCACCGTCGCCAACGCCTCCAGTTCAGACGCCGTGCAGGGGCTCACTCTCAATGGCGCAATCTCAGGGGCAGCAGTCAC
>CANJPY010000127.1 GCA_947476255.1 Chthoniobacteraceae bacterium
CCGGTGAAGAACCTACGCTTGGCGCAGTCTTGCATCCCTCCGGGATGCCTTGTTTTGTGGTCTGACAACCGGTGGTGTCGCTTCGCTCAACCACCGGCAAATGGCGGTGATGCCTCCGGCATCTGATCTCCCTTTGCCGTTTTTAGGGTAATCGAGTCCGGAGATGGCTGTGGAAGAAACACGCCAAGAGCCGAGCGCATTACGGGCCGCAGTATCTGAACGAACGCCTGCATGAGCAATACGGCCTGACTCGTTTCCCCACGAGCGCCACACGGCGATACAAATGAAGCAAACCGGAGAACAGCCTCCGAGAGCCGGATGCGGGAAATCCGCCCGTCCGGTTCGATGAGGGGGAGAGGAGGACAAGGAGTGGTTGCTGCCGCAAACCATCCTCGTCTCCCTACCCTACTAAACGAGTTTACAGTCGAAAACGTGCGTCGCCGAAAGATGTGGCGGCTGGTTTAAGGATTAAACCGGTACTCTTTGAACTCGATGGCTTTGTCATTAACAACGGCGGCAATCATTTTCTCGTTGGCATTGAGGCGGGAGCTTCCCGATTTTACTTCGAGGAAAACGATCTTTCGCAGATTGCCCTCGGCGAGCCCATCCAGAACGAGATAATCAAAACCCTTGCCAATAAAGACCATATCCTTCGGAGAATATGGAAAGTCCGGCATGAACGGCAGCACCTTTTCATAGACTGCGCCAAGAATCACAGCATTGGAACGTTTGATTGCATCCTTGCGTTGCGCGGAAATTTCGCCGGAACGCACAAGGCGGCCGACAAGAAAGCCCAGCAACGCTGCGAGTATGGCCGCGCATGCGACAATGAGGTACCACTGATAGTGCTGCATGTTGTGTAAAAGAACCTGCTCCGAGCGAGGTTGCTCCGGCCTTGTGGCCAAAGACACATCCAAGCTCCAAAGGTGAACCGTTGAAGATTCAAAACATATCAGAACCGCGCACCAGTGCTTCTGGAGCAGGTGTCGTCCGGAAGCCCCTAGCGCTTCTGGGCGGCCACGGCCTTGGCAAGGATTAAGGGCCAGTTTGCGTCCTGGAATAGCGCCGCATTACTTTGACGCGCTTCCTGAACCTTCGCCACAAAAGCCTGATTAAAAGCCGATCCCGCCACCCCTAAATCAGGAAAAAGTTTCAGGGCAGCCTGTTTCGCCTGTTCGGGATCCGTAAACTTTGTTTGAGCCGCAGCGCCGGCACTGGAATCTCGGACGTCAAAACACGACAACAACTCTTGGTCGCGGAGGTAGAGCTTGCCATTGACCACCACGGGATGGGTCCAAACTTTGCCACTAGGCTTACGCTGAGTCGTTTGGGGCTCAAGTTTGAAACGTGCGTTTTCCTTCCACCCCTCTGGGGACGCTTCAATCAGAGCAACCGTCCCAGAGCCTTCATCCAGCAAATACAACATATCGTCGGCACAATGAATGGCTCCCTTTCCTAAACTCTTGCTCGCCCATTTCACCTCTCCCGTCTTCCAGTCCTGACAGGTCCAGCCGCCCTTGTCGGAGTAACCGTACAAATACCCTTTATGCAAAACCACCCCGCCGTGGTGGTTGATCATGTTCGTATTCGTCCAGCCTTCCGTAACAGCATTCTGCGCACCGACATGAACCAGCTTACAGCCGACACCGTAGCCGCTTGCGACGTATACGTCACCGCCGAAGAAAATGGGGGTGGGGATGACCGCTGTTTTGCCAGTCCAGTCAGACAGCCATAACTTGCGACCGTCAGCCGCGTCAAAACCACCAAAGTGCTGCATGGTCAGGGCAATGTATTGTCTGGAGCCGTTCAGGTTCACCGCGATGGGCGACGAGTACTGCGCGCCGTCCGTCCATTCCGCAGTTTGCCACACTTTTTTACCCGTCATTTTGTCCAAAGCCAGTAGCGTCCCCTGCGCGCCGCCGGGTGTGCACACCACCTTGTTGCCGTCCACCAAGACGCTCTCCGTGTAACCCCAGCCCGGAACCTTGCCGCCGAAATCTTTCATCGCAGCGCTCCAGAGTGCCTTTCCGTCAGACACTTTCGCGCAAATCAGATCGCCTTGTCCGCTCAGAGCGTAGACGCGGTCTCCATCCACGGTGGGTGTACCGCGCGGTCCATCGCCCCAGTTGTTCTTTAGAATTGCACCCACAGGAGTGGACCATTTGGGAGCGCCTGTTGCGGCGTCGAAGGCGAGTAGATGCTCCGTGTCTTCGAGAAGTCCCATCGTGAAAAGAGTTCCTCCCACGATCGAGAAACCTGAGTATCCGAGCCCCGCTTTGTCTGTAGTCCAAAGCTTGCGAGGTCCTTCTGCAGGCCATTTCTTGAGCAAACCAGTTTCTTTGGAAATGTCGTCAAAATCTGCCCCTCTCCAACGTGGCCAGTCCGCCGCAGTGACATTGGAGGTGGAGCAAAGGACAAAAAGAGCAAAAGGAGAGAGAATTCTTTTCATGGGGGGTGCGCTGGCTCGGCAAATTTTTAGTGTGGGAAAGACATTAGCTCAAGACTAACAATCCACCCAGGCCGCGAAGCTTTGCTCTATTCGCGGCGTTGTTCTAAAAAAGCAGCATGTCACTTTCAGGATTAACCGACTATCACGTGCATACGCCCTTGTGCCAGCATGCGCAGGGGTGGCCCGTGGAGATGGCAGCGCGGGCGGTTTCTTTGGGACTGAGCGAACTCGGTTTCGCCGACCATAACCCAATGCCCGAGCCCTTCGACGACTGGCGGATGCATCGCGAAGAGTTGCCCCGGTATCTTGACGATGTCGAGAAGGCCAGAACCCTCTATCCCACTCTCCCCATCCGGCTAGGCCTGGAGGTGGATTTCTTGGACAACTGTGAAAACTGGTGGGATGAATTACGGACTCTGGCGGAGTGGGATTTTTGGATCGGAAGCGTGCATTATCTGCCGGGGGGTATTGAGGTGGATAATCCGAAGTACCTGAGCAGGTACCGCGACCAGGATCCGGAAGAGATCTGGAGCGCCTACTGGAAACGTTACGAGCAGTGTATCCGTTCCGGGCGCTTTGATTTTGTGGGCCATCCCGACTTGCCGAAGAAGTTTGGCTACGTACCCCGGGGTGATTTACGACGCTTCTATGAGCCATCGATTCAGGCACTTGTCGACTCGGGAATCGCTTATGAGGTCAATACGGCAGGCTTGAGAAAAGACTGCCGAGAGATTTATCCAGCCAAACAGTTCGTCGAGCTCGCTTGCACTGCTGGTGTTCCGGTCCTTATCAACTCCGATGCTCACGCCGTGGAGGAACTAGGCGCGGGCTTTCCTGAAGCGGTATCCCTTTTGCAGGAAGCTGGCTACCGGGAGGTGCTTCGTTTCGAGCGCGGGCGGGCGCTCTCAGTGCCACTGCCGGACCTTCCTCTTTTCACCTCCGGCGGATGATTTTACGCGCGCGTCAGCATGTCTTCGAGTTTCCTCGCCAGCCCTTGCTCATCGGCTCAGTTCGATTGTGTTTCGAGGAGGCTTTGACGTGCAGCAACGACACTGTTTCCCGCGCCCTTGCCGCAGCGCGCCGGGTGGCAAGCGAAGGAGCTGATATCGTCGCATTAGATCTGGAGGGGCTCTTTCCCGAAACAGTTGCCGGTGCTGAAACCCGCGCGATTGAAACATGCTCGGCGTTCGTATCAGCCTGGAAAGAAATTTGTGCCCCACAGCTTCTTGCGCTTCAAAATACACCACTTCAAGCCGCGCGGACTCTCCTCCCTTTGGGGGGTGACCTTTTAATGAATGCGCCTTCAGTTCAACACAACGAGGCGGGTCAGGTTGCAGCGCTTTGCGCAGAATTTGGTGCCGGGTTTATCGCTCAATACGGCCCGCAGAGTGGTACCGAGTTATCCTCGGAGTCTTGCAATGCCGCTGTCTTCGGTGAAGCAGAGAAATACTTTGATGCGGTCTTGCGAGGCGCAAAGGCAAGTGGTCTGTCAGACGCTTTTGTGGCTCTCGGTGTTCGGTTGAACTGGACCGACGCGGCCTCAACTGAGGCCAGTCTCCGCCTCAGCTCGCAGATGGGCAGATTTCAGCACTTTGGGCGGCCTGTGATGCTGTCAGATTTTCCTGCCGGAAAAGCGCCGGACCCTGCGGACACGAACCACTCGGAACGTCAGACCGCGGGGATGGTGGCGCGGGTCGTTCAGGGTTTGCTGGGTGGCGTTCAATTGTTTCATACGCAGGAGGTTTTAGCGGCAGGCGCCGGCGTTCGCACGCTCAGTGCGGTTCTGCAGTAGAGATCTCAGGCCCAGCGCATTTGTGCTTCTTCTTCTCAGGCACCGGTTGAACGGGTAGGGTCCACCAAGATGAAACTGATTTCTTGGAACGTAAACGGATTGCGTGCCGTCATGCGCAAAAATTTCGCTCAATTTCTGGCCGCTGAGGCGCCCGATATCCTCGCGTTACAGGAAACAAAGTGCATGGAATCTGACGTTGTTCCAGACTGGCCGGGATACACCGCCTACTGGAATAGCGCGGAGAAAAAGGGTTACGCGGGAACGGCCATCCTCAGTCGGATTCCGCCGGTTTCCGTGAACACCGGGATTGGGGTCGCCGAGCATGACAAAGAAGGGCGCGTCGTAACGGCTGAGTTTGAAGGTTTTTACCTGGTGTGTGTCTATGTTCCGAACTCACAGCGGGAACTGGCGCGTCTACCCTACCGCCAAGAATGGGATCGGGATTTTCTGGCGTATCTCAAGGGTTTGGAGGCCCGCAAACCTGTCCTGTGTTGTGGCGATTTAAACGTGGCCCATCAAGAGCGTGATTTAGCTCGGCCCAAGGACAATATCCGCAATCACGGATTCACTTTAGAGGAGCGGGCGGGCTTTAGTGCAATGATGGATGCGGGTTTTGTAGATACGTTCCGCGCGTTTGAGGCGGAGGGTGGGCATTACACCTGGTGGAGTCCGATGAACAAAGCGCGTGAACGAAACATCGGCTGGCGCATCGACTATTTTTTGGCTAGCAGCTGTTTACTCCCGAACATCGCAAAGGCTTGGATTTTAAAGGACGTCGAGGGGTCGGACCATTGTCCAGTGGCGCTCCAGCTTTCTTGAGGGGCGTCCCGAGGGCCCTCACAATGCTCTTGGGTTCGCGTTTTAATGACCGGCTTTGCGTGGAGTACCGAGCGGTTTCCGAGACCTGAAGCCCGCGTCATTATTTTCCCCCGCGTCTTCTGACTGGGCAAAGGCGGGTCTCCTGCCTTTAAATTGAACCTCTTTTCCCTATGGCACGCAAGACACCCCAAAAATTGGTCCCTGTTCCCGTTCCCACGGCTCCCAAAAAGCTGCTCGTGGCGAACCGCTCTGAAATCGCCATTCGTATCATGCGGGCCGCTACCGAACTCGGGTTGCGCACGGTCGCGATTTACGCGCAGGAGGATCGTTTCTCGATGCATCGTTTCAAGGCGGATGAAGCGTATGTCGTGGGTGAGGGGAAAGGCCCCGTCGGAGCCTATCTCGATATCGAGGGGATTGTAGCGCTCGCAAAAGAAAAAGGGGTCGACATGATTCACCCCGGCTACGGCTTTCTGTCTGAAAACGCGCACTTTGCGCGGGCGTGCGAGGCGGCAGGAATCGCTTTTGTCGGACCGAAACCCAAGCTTTTGGAGCTGATGGGTGACAAGGTCGCAGCGCGTGCTCTTACTCAGAAACTAAAGGTTCCCACACTTCCCGGAACCGAGGATCCTGTGAGCGACCGCAAGGAGGCCATGGCGATTGCCAAAAAGATCGGGTTCCCGCTCATCATCAAGGCCGCATTTGGTGGCGGAGGACGGGGCATGCGCGTGGTGCGCAAACCCGAAGAACTGGGTTCTCTTTTGGACGAGGCGCAGGGCGAAGCGGAGCGTGCCTTTGGAAATTCAGCGGTGTTTTTGGAAAAGTACATTCCACGGGCGAAACACATTGAAGTGCAGATTCTTGGCGACAGCCACGGGAACGTTCTCCATTTGCATGAGCGTGACTGCTCGGTCCAACGGCGCCATCAGAAGGTTGTGGAAATCGCGCCCTCGGTCTGTCTCGACGAGCGCGTGCGCCGCGAGCTGTGTGAAGCTTCTGTGCGCATTGCCACTGAGATCGGGTATGACAATGCAGGAACCGTAGAGTTCCTCTATGATCTGGACACGAAGGACTGGTTCTTCATCGAGATGAACCCCCGTATTCAGGTGGAGCACACAGTCACCGAACAAATTACGGGCATCGACCTTGTTCGCTCGCAAATCCTGATTGCGCAGGGCGCTGCCTTGCACGGTCCCGAGCTGATGCTGCCCGCCCAGGGCGAAGTACCGCGTCTTGGCTATGCAGTGCAGTGCCGCGTTACCACGGAAGATCCTGAAAACAAGTTCACTCCAAACTACGGTAAAATCATCACCTACCGCAGCGCCGGGGGCTTTGGCGTACGTTTGGATGCAGGAATGGGCGATACGGGTGCCGTTATCACGCCTTTTTACGACTCGTTGCTTGTGAAGATCACCGCCTCGGGGGCTACGTTCCCGATGGCGCTGGAACGCATGGATCGAAGCCTGCGCGAAATGCGCATCCGCGGGGTGAAGACAAACATTCCCTTTCTCGAAAATGTCATCCATTCCAAACAGTTCCGTGATGGTGATGCGACGACGACGATGATCGACACGTCGCCCGACCTGTTTACTTTCAAACCGCGTCGGGACCGTGCGACGAAACTCCTTTCGTTCCTCGGGAGTGTGATCGTCAATGGCAATCCTCACTCCAAGGGCCATCGTCCTGCCGTGCCGTTTGAACCGGCATCACTGCCAGGCTATGAAGGAAAGCAGACGCCTGCCGAAGGGACGCGCCAGCTGCTTTTAAAGCTTGGGCCAAAAGGTTTTGCAGAGTGGACGCGCAAGCAGAAAAGACTTCTAATCACCGACACCACGTTCCGCGACGCGCACCAGTCTCTGATGGCGACGCGTGTGCGCACGTTTGACATGGCGGCGATTGCCCCGATTGTCGCGCGTCGGACGCCGCAGCTGTTTTCTCTGGAAATGTGGGGCGGGGCGACGTTTGACACGGCGATGCGGTTTTTAAACGAAGATCCGTGGGACCGCCTCCGTGGGCTTCGTGAAAAGGTGCCCAACATCTGTTTTCAAATGCTTTTGCGCGGTGCAAACGCTGTGGGATATACAAGTTATCCTCCGAATGTTGTTTCGGGCTTCATCAAGCATGCCGCGGAATCCGGCGTGGATATCTTTCGTGTGTTCGACTCGTTAAACGATCTTTCCAACATGAAAGCCGCGATGGAGGCGGTGCAAAAAACGCACGGCATCTGTGAGGGAACCCTCTGTTACACCGGCGATATTCTGGATCCCAAACGCGCAAAATATACCCTCAAGTATTACGTCAAGCTCGCCAAGGAATTGGACCGCATGGGCGCGCACTTTATCGCCATCAAGGATATGGCCGGACTGTGCCGTCCCTATGCCGCGCAAGCTCTTGTGAAGGCCCTGCGTGAAGCCGTGGATCTGCCCATCCACTTTCACACCCACGATACGTCCGGCATCAATGCCTCCTCTGTTCTCCGCGCCAGCGACTCCGGCGTTGATGTGGTCGATCTCGCTCTCGCATCGATGAGCGGCTCGACCTCGCAGCCCAATCTCAATTCGGTCGTTGCAGCATTGCAACACACTCCGCGTGATACCGGGTTGGATTTGGATGCGCTCAATGAGTACTCCGACTACTGGGAGAAGGTCCGTGAATTTTACGCACCCTTTGACACGGCGCCAAAAACGGGTTCCGCCGAGGTGTATTTGCACGAGATGCCAGGAGGGCAGTTTACCAACCTTAAGGAGCAAGCTTCCTCGATGGGAATTGGACACCGCTGGCCGGAGATTGCCCGCACCTATGCCGAGGTGAACCAGTTGTTTGGAGATATCGTGAAGGTAACGCCTTCGTCGAAGGTTGTGGGCGACATGGCGTTGTTTTTGTTCACGCGAGGCATTAAACCCGCCGATGTCGTCAATTTGCCTCCCGGTACCGCCTACCCGGAATCTGTACGGGATATGCTGGCGGGCGGTTTGGGAGAGCCCATGGGTGGCTGGCCCAAAGAAGTTGTGCGCGCGGTTTTGGGCAAGGCCAAACCCAAGCGTGAAAAACCTGCAGCGGTCAATCTCAAGGAAACTGCTGCCTTGGTTGCCTCGCAGACGGGTCGGTCTGCAAACAATGACGACCTTTACTCGCACTTGATGTACCCGCAGGTCTTCGCCGATTTTGCGAAGTTTCAGCGCGATTATTCCGATCCCAGCGTGCTGCCAACGCCCGCGTTTTTCTACGGCCTGAAAGTGGGAGAGGAAATCTCGGTTCCTATTGAGGAGGGAAAACTTCTCTTCATCAAGCTCATCAATGTGAGCGCCCCAGACAAGGACGGGCGGTGCGTCGTGGCCTTTGAATTAAATGGGATGCCGCGCGAAGCCGTGGTTGTTGATAAATCCATTGCTCCAAAATCCAAGGCACGGGTGAAGGCCGAATCGTCCAATCCTTTGCATGTGGGGGCGCCCATTCCAGGAATGGTAACGGCGTTACACGTCACGATGGGAAGCAAGGTGAAGGCGGGGGATAAACTGGCAACTCTTGAAGCGATGAAGATGCAAACCACTCTTTACGCGCATGCAGACGGCGTTGTAGACCAGTTGGTTGTGGCGGTCGGTGATGCCGTCGAGGCGGGCGATCTGCTGGCGAAAATAAGGGCATAGATTGACGCCAAACAAAGCGAAATAAAACGGGGGGCTCCCTAAGAGGAGCTCCCTTTTTTTGGTCTTACACGATCTCCACTGGGCACTTTGGCAGGGCGTTGAGAAACATACGTCCGTAGCCTTTGCTTAAGACGCGGGGATCTAGAATCACCACGATGCCGGAGTCCGACTTTGTGCGTATTAACCGGCCTACGCCCTGACGGAGTTTCAATACCGCTTCAGGCAGAGAGTAGCCTGAGAAAGAATCGCCTCCCTGAGCTTCGATTTGTTGTAAGCGTGCTTCCACCAACGGGTGGTCCGGCACTGCAAAAGGAAGCCGAGTGATGATTACATTGCTCAACGCTTTTCCGGGAACATCCACACCACTCCAAAAGCTTTCCGTTCCAAAAAGCACATGCCGCTCGTCCTTTTTGAATTCAGCTACGATTTGGTTGCGCGGCATGCCCTCTCCTTGGACGAGCAGTTTATAGTCCAGTTCGTCCAGGCGCTCGCGCATGGACGAGGCGATCGACTGCATGGTTTTATAACTGGTAAACAGCACAAAAGCCCGGCCCTGCGTCTGCTGTATAAAATGTTCAATCCAATGCGCCAGTGCCTTTTCATAAGCAACGGCCTCTTTGGGGTCCGGAAGCTTTCCAACGACATACAACTTCATTTGACGCTCGTAGTCGAAGGGACTGCCAATTTGAAGTGCTTCCACCTCCATGGCGCCCACGCGGTTTCTGAAGTACTCCAGTGCATTGCTTCCCGTTGAAAGGGTGGCGCTGGCCATGACACAAGTTCTTCCGGGACGAAATAGCATCGAGCGCAGATAAGGAGCCACGTCGACGGGCGCTGCGTTCAGGGAATATAACCGCTGGGTACGCCCGGTCTGTTCGACCCAATAAACAAAATGATCCGACTCAAGTTTTAAAAAGGAAGACAGAGCCGCGCGAGCATCCCGGATTCGGCGGCCAAGGTCCTGCATCTCACCCTTAAGAATCTCGTCCTCTTGATCGCGCACCAACTGAACGACGCGTGCCTGCAAGGCCATCAGCGGTTCTGTCAGAGTATCTTGCACCCAGTCTGCTTGTCGGATCCTGATTTCCTTTTTCTTCTCAGAAAATTCTCCGCGTTCTCCAACACGCTCGAAAAAATCATCCACACGCTCGAGGAGGCTGGTGATATCGCGAACGGCGTCTGGCTGACGTAGAATTTGGAAGAGGCCTTTTTTGGTCTTTGGATTGTACAATCGTTGCAACGCCTGTTTGAGCCCGTACTGCGAGACGCCCATTCCCAATTGCCGCGCGGCAATCCCCTCGACGGTGTGGGCTTCGTCGAAAATAACGAAATCATTTCCGAATAGGTATCCCGAACCTTCATCGTCTTCGTCGCCTTGCCCGGAAAAGTTCAAAAAAAAGAGGGTGTGATTCATCACCACCACGTCCGCAGAAAGCAGCCTTTTGCGGGCTTGCTGGTAAAAGCAGCGGGGATTGGAGCCGCAGCTTTTTACAGTGCAAATATGGGCCTCCGAACACACTTCGGACCACACACGACTGTCGGGTTCAACAGCAAGATCCGAGAGGGTGCCGTCGGCTGTGCGCTCCGACCAGACGCGCAGGCGTTCGAGCTCTGCGCGCTCCGGGGACGTGAACAGCCCATCAGCCTGTGCGATCGCTCTCTGGAGCCGCATCGGGCAGAGATAGTTTCCACGACCTTTCCACAGCATGACTTCAAAATCATGAGGAAGTATTTTCTGGAGGACCGGAAGATCTTTGCAAACAAGCTGTTCCTGCAGGTTGATGGTGCAGGTAGAAATGACGGCTTTTTTTCTGTTTTCAATGGCCCACAAAACTGCAGGAACCAAATAGGCGAGAGACTTGCCCACCCCCGTCCCTGCTTCGACTACCAGATGACGCTCATTTTCGAGCGCGTCCGCCACCGCCACCGCCATGGTTTGTTGCTCCTCGCGAAACTCGAAGTTCTTAACTTTGCCCAGCTCGCCCTCGGGGGTGAAGAACGCATGCACCCGCTCAACAAAGGTGGAGCCTGAGTTTTCAGAGAGCGAAATCATGCCAGTGTGTGTGTTAGAAGAGAAATCTGAGGCCGACCCGATCGGCGGGATGTTTGTTTACCACGAACAGCGCCATTTTTCGCGCTCCTCTTTGTTTTCTTTGCAGTTCAATATTACAGGAGGTTCTTTTAGAGTCCTCCTGCTGATGTCCATCCTAGACCGCTATCTTTTACGCAACTTTATCGAGCCCTTTCTTCTTGCGATAGGCGCCTTTCTAGGGATCTGGTTAATTTTTGACCTGAGCGACCACGGGGCTGACTTTCTGAGGAACGGAGCGTCGCCACAGCAGGTCGGCATGTTTTATCTGCTCCAGCTCCCGCAGATTTTACTGATCGCACTGCCCATTGCCATCCTCCTCGCCCTTTTATTTTGCTGCACCCGGATGTCGCGCAGCAACGAGATCATTTCGATGCTTTCTTCCGGCCGCAGCTTGGGACGTGTCCTGATGCCCTTGTTTATGGTTGGAGTCGCCATGTCTATGCTCTGCCTCTGGCTGAACTACAAGCTCGCGCCTCGGGCTGAGAGCGCGAAACGCGCATCACTCGAAGACATCAGACGCTCCAAAGGCAAAGAGACGGCGCGGGATCAAGTGAATGGACACTTATTCCGAGACCGGTTAAGCGGCAGGACGTGGTTTGTGAAACGTTTGAGGCCAAGCAGTTCAGTGATGGAGGGCGTGCAAATTCTCCAGCAGGATGAGAAGGGAAACATCGTGCGAAAATGGTATGCTGCAAAAGCCGTTCATGATCCCGTGACCCATCGCTGGACCTTGCAGCGCGGAATGATCGTCGACCTCAATGCAAACGGGGAAGTGCTCCACATTGATAACTTTGAAGAACAGGGGCAACGGTTCCTTGAAAATTGGCTGGAAACTCCATGGCGGATTGCTTCCTCTCGCCTCGATGCCCAGCAACTCACGACACCGGAGTTGAAAGAATATTTAGCAAACAATTACGACTTCCCTGAAGTTCAACTCGCGCCTTTCCGCACGGCCCTCAGCGACCGGTGGTCCCTCCCTTGGTCGTGTCTGGTCGTTGTGTTTATAGCGGCGCCTTTAAGTATTGTATTTTCCAGGAGGGGTAACCTTTCGAGCGCTGGCCTCGCGATATTGTTATTCTTTTTTCTATTGATGTGCCGAAGCTTGTTCCTCGCACTCGGCAAGGCGGGGCGCCTCTCTCCGGAACTTGCTGCCTGGATGCCCTTGGGTATTTTCTTCCTCATTGGCACCTTCTTGTTTTGGCTGCGATCAGGCAACAGGGACGTCGGAAGTCTCTTTTTAAGAAAGGCGTAATTGCGCTGTTTTTGTTATGAACCAAGACTGGACGATTCAATTGCGCAGCGAGGTCTGCATCGCGACTCAGGTGCCCTTTACGGCGGCTGAAATTTTTCACACTCTTCTTTTTCAGGATCCTGCCGGGCTTCGTAGAGAAGATCTCTGTGAAGCTGCTTATAAGGAACGTCCTGCAGATGCGCCCGTAGCCTTTTCGCACTGGCGTTCTAAATTCGAGCCCACTCCAGCCAAACCTCCGGAGGCTTTGGGGAAGCAAACCGCGGAGCAATTACTGCGGCACTACATGGCAGACTCCGATCCTAAGTTGGCCAACGTGCGTTATATTTTGGCCGTGATGCTGGAGAGAAAACGAATCATCAAAGAGGTCGAAACGGCTCGTGCAGAGGATGGCACACTCCTGAGGATCTATCAGTTCCCGAAAACGGGTGAGGCGCTTGTGATTCCCGATCCGCAGCTGCGTTTAGACCAGATAGCCAACATACAACTCGAGGTTGCAGAACTGCTGGGCGCCCCCACGCCCCAGGCTGCGCAAACAGAGGCCGAGGTTGCAGTGGCACCCGATCCTGTCCCTGCGTCCGAGCTTCCCACCTCGCCAGAGGCGAATCACGAGGAGAAAGCTGCTGTGGACCCTGGGGGGGAAAAGATCGGAGAGAGACCCATAGAAGTCAGTTGAAAATTTGAACCTGCCAGTAGTTTAATAGAGTAGGGAGACGAGGATGGTTTGCGGCCACAACCACTCCTTGTCCTCCTCTCCCCCTCATCGAACCGGACGGGCGGATTTCCCGCATCCGGCTCTCGGAGGCTGTTCTCCGGTTTGCTTCATTTGCATTGCCGTGTGGC
>CANJPY010000128.1 GCA_947476255.1 Chthoniobacteraceae bacterium
CGGGACGTCTGTCTTCTACTGGATCAACTGAACCTGACGCTTCCGGAGCAAGCCCCACCTAAAATCCAAAGTACTGAGAAGAGGTAGGATTAAAAAACGGTGTAGTGCCGACCTTTAAAAGCCGACTGCTGAAAATGAGATGTTTAGATGTTTTTGACACCGCCAGTCCGCGAAGTAGGGCTAGTGTCCAGGTGAATTCCTCAGCGGAAAGAATTGAAAGCCAGACGGCGAGGCTCTCCAGTGGGTCCCGCTTAAACAAGACGGCGGACGATGCGGGTGCAACCGCTCAATCCATGCAGTTTACCGCGGCCTCTGGAAGGGCGGTCATCGTCAGGGATCAAGTCCAGAGTGCCGTTTCATTTCTTGAGGTGCAATCCTCCTCGTTGACGCAGATCTTTAAGATTCTCAATCGCATATCGGACCTCCGAGCCAGGGCGACGGACGCGACCATGGTCCCGATCGATCAGCCCTCCGGCAGCGGTTCCACGGCTTCGAAAACGATGGGCGATCGGTTTGGTTATCAGACCGAGTATGAAGCGTTAAGGCAGCAGCTTGTGGATGAGATGCGCGCGGAGTCCAATGGAACCCATGTTTTCGCGCCAACACGGGGTACTCTCTCCGTCGGGTTGACAGAGGATGGGCATCAATCAATGACCATTTCGCAGCTCGGTCTGTATGATGGAACCCCTTTTGTGAGTGTTGGATCTGCTGGGGGGGCGGCGAGTTCTCCCACTGCGGCGTTGGGATCTTTTCACGACCAGCCGGTTCTTTTGAACCTCAGCATTGCTGACATTGATGAGTCCATCCAGATGATTTCCGGGCACTTGGCGAACAACGCAGGGGAGCAGTCCCGCCTCAAGTTCGCCATGAACAGGCTCGGGGATTCGAGCTTTGAGTTTGATGTCGCTAAGAGTCGTTTCTCGGATACCGATGTGTCCAGGGAGACGACGCGGTTAACGCAGTCTAAAGCCGTTCATGATGCGGCTATCAGCGCGCTGAAACAGGCGACAGCGTCGACACAGTTCATTTTAAAGATCATCGAAGCCCGTCAGGGGAGCTAGCCGTCACGGGCTCTTTTGACGTCACTTGGTTCATGCGGGTTTGTGTGTTCGGGCAGGGTGTGTGGTCAGTTCTGCTGGGTTTGGTGGGGTGTTTTTAGCGCTCTTCGTTTGTGGGCGTTTTGTTTCGTTGCGGGGGCATTCTCTCATTCCCTTGGCGCCCCATTGACGCTAGTGTGAGCGCTCATATGTCGCAGAACACGCCCACCATTACTGCTGAGACGACCATGCAGGAACTCGTCTCTTTGTTTCCCGGCGCCCAGCGGGCTCTTTTTCGCGGGTATCACATAGGCGGTTGTTCCAGCTGTGGGTTTCAGCCCGAGGAGACTCTTTCTCAAGTGTGTGAGCGTAATGGGGGACTGGTTATTGGCGAGGTCGTCGGATTTTTGGCTCAGGCTCGCGAGGCCGACGCACGGCTTGAAGTCACGCCTTCACAAGCCCGGGATCTTGTGCAGTCCGGTGCAGGAGTGATTGTGGATATCCGTTCAGGGGAGGAGTTTAATGCAGTTTCAATCCCCGGTTCCATCTTGTTTACCGAAGAGCTCATGCACGATCTGCCGGGCTGGGATCGTGCGAAGGAAATCATCTTTGTCTGCCATCACGGCATCCGCAGTTTGGATGCCGCCGCGTATTTTGCGGGGCACGGTCTGGAAAACGTGCGGAGCCTGAAGGGGGGCATAGATGCTTGGAGTTGCGAAGTGGACCCCGCGCTTCCACGTTACGAACTTGAGTAGGTGGTGCTGCGCAGCTTCCTTTATCAGTCCTTATGAGCGACCTCCAAAAACGTATTCAGGATGCTGTTTCTCACCCCAAGAATCTGGGTGAAATGGTGGATGCCGATTCGGTGGGGACCGCAGGGTCGGAGGGGTGCGGCGATATGCTCCGGATGTGGGTGAAATTTAAGGAGGATGCCTCGGGCCGCAGGGTGATCGATCGAGCGACTTTCCAGACTTTTGGCTGTGAGACGGCGATTGCCGTCGCGAGTGTGGCTACGGAACTTTTATCGGGCAAGACGGTGCAGGAAGCGTTGGAGATGTCAGGCAACGACCTTGCAGCGCCTCTGGGTGCGTTGCCTCCGATGAAAATCCATTGTGCGCAGTTGGTTGAGAGCGCTTTACGCTCGGCCTTGGAGCCTTCTCCCGCGGCCCAGACTGTCTTGGCTGAGTCTGCTCCTCAAACAACCAGCGCTCCACGGAGTCCTACATTGCGGGATAGTTTTACACCCGCCGCCGAGTCCGGCCGGCCGCTTCGGATGGTCTTTAAATCCCCGACTAAAGCCGAGTAGACTCGGTCCTTGAATTCATGCACGAAAATACAGAAAAAGTCCTGACTCGCGACTGCGAGGCGATTCGGATCCCGAGCGGTGAGGTGGTTCGTCTCCCCAAAGGTGCCACGGTGATGATCACGCAGGCGCTCGGGGGAAGTTATACGGTGGCGACGGCGGATGGACTTGCACGGATCACCGATGAAAATGCGGACGCGCTCGGTCTGGAATCTGCGCTTGGAAAACGCGAACCGCGCGAACCCGTTGGCGATATTCGAGTGGACGAAGGGGCGGTTTGGGCGGAGTTAAAGACGTGTTACGACCCTGAGATCCCAGTGAATATTGTTGATTTGGGTTTGGTTTATGATTGTGTTGTAGAACAGCCTGAGGGGCAGCCTGCCAAGGTTCTGGTGAAAATGACACTCACGGCTCCCGGTTGTGGCATGGGCCCCGTGATCGCGCGCGAGGCGGAGCAGAAAATCATGGCAATTGCGGGTGTGGCAGAGGCGCAAGTGGAAGTGGTGTGGGATCCGGCGTGGAACCAGTCGATGATTAGCGAGGTTGGGAAGATGAAGCTCGGCTTGATTTAAGGAAGGGGTGCGGTTGCTGCCGGTTTGGAGCCCGGTGCGGTACGCGCCTAGACGGATTCAACTTAGACAGATTCAAGAATGCGCCTGCAGACTTTTTCTAGGGAGCGAAAGCGTAGAGGATACCGTGTTCCAGTGCGAGCGGTTCGTTGACGCCAGTCATGCCAAGATGCTCTCGCATTTTGGTGATGGCTTGGACGCGGTTCAACGCTTCGTTGGCGGTGAGTTGGCGGCAAACTTGCGCTGCATGTTCGGCGCATATGGGTAGGTGTCGCGCGGGTTGAGCATTTTGAAGGAGCAGCACGTCTGTCCAAAAGGCTTCAAGAACCTCCAGGAGCCTGTTGCGTTCCCCAATGTAGAGGGCTTCGGTGCGGGCGGCGTGCGTTTCCTCGAGTTGCTCCAACCATTTGGGATCAACTGTTTGTTTGTACTGCTTTTCCTCTGCTTTGAAGGCGTCAGCGGCCTCCTTGTGGATGTGTTCTTTTGTCTCTGCCAGAAGCGCTTGGAGTTGCTGTGCCATCCAGAGTCCGCCTTGGAGGTCTGGTTTGCGGGTGGCGAAGAAGGCGGTGATGATTTGTGCGGCCGCCTCCTCCGAGGGACCAAGCGCTCGTTCCTCCGGGGGGCGCAATGGAATTTCTACGCAGCGGGAAAGGATGGTTTCGAGGAGTTGTTCCGGGTGTTCGCTCAGGAGTAAAAGGTGTGTGTTTGGCGGAGGTTCTTCGAGGGTTTTTAAGAACGCATTGGCCGCTTGGGGTTGAAGCCTGTCGGCTTCAAAAATGATTCCAAACTTGTGGCCCCCCCTTGAGGAGCGCATCCGCAGTTCTCCTTCGAGGCCGCGTAACTGTTCGATGAGGAGTTTGCGAGACTTGGACTCAGGCGCAATCGAGTGAACGTCTGGATGGGAAAGCGCGGCTTGCGGCGGACAACCTAGAATTTTGGCGCAGAGTTCCAGAGTCAGCATGCGCTTGCCACTTCCTTGGGCGCCCGTGATCAAGTAAGCATGTGCCAACCGCTTTTGTTCATGGGCTTGGAGCAGAAGAGAAAGTGCGGCTGGGGCGGCTAGAGACATTCAGCGATCTTAAGCAAGGCGGGGCCGCGGCGGGAAGAGGGAAGGGGATTTTTGTGAGAGCTTCGGCGCTCCCGTCTGCGGGCGGTAGGTGCTACAGGAGCTGAAACCGCGCACCGCAGTCTCAGCGCACGAAAACGCGGGGGCCCTCCGCTGGGGAGGTGGCCATTCTGTCGCGTGAGCGCCGAGCCTGCTGCACAAAGTCATTGTTCTCGCCATACTCGGACCAAGGACCTCTGGGAACTTCGCTGAAATCCACAAATTTCCAGTCTGTGACATCGATGGAGTTGAGGCGCAGATAATCCCTGACGGCGGGAGACACATCCAGGCCTGCTCCATTGTTGAGGTTTGGAGCGGGGCGTTCCCTGCCAAAAACGTACTCCCAGTGGTCCGTACGAAAAGGACCGCAATCTCCCCACTGAGCGTAGCACACACGGCCCTGATTATTGCGAATCGCAATCCAACGGTCTCGGCATACGCTCTGGCCTTCCTTGACAAACGAGGCCTTGAACCAGGGGATGACTGCGCGCGCTTCAGGCTTGTGGGAGCCGCCTCTGACGTCGTTGTACGGAAGGGCGTAGTAAAAGGGATTGAGCTTCGGGGTGAATGTTGCCGGAGAATAACCGCGTCGGCGCGTCGGATCGGGGTTGTCGAAGCCTCCGTAGGAATCTTTCCAATTTAAGTCCCAACTTGAAGACCGATTATGCACTGGGTTGTTGACTGTGGCCGCTTCGCCAACCCAGAAAATCGTGGTCACGATTTTGTTTTTCCACGGATACCGTCCGTAGATGCTGCTGCTGGGGCTCAGTTCAAGGGGTTGGCGTTTGCCCTGTCCGAGAAGGCTTCCGGAGGAGGGGACTCGCACTTCTGGTTCGAGGGACTGGAGGACACTCTCCCTGAGTCGTTCCGCGTACCGCACAAACTCCGCTTTTTCAGAGAAAGGAGATTCGAGTTCGGGCTTTGCGAGCAGCAAGGAAATAAAAAAAAGAAAGTAGGCTCCAATGGCCACCTGGCTAGTAGAGAGACGCAAAGATTGGCGCAAGTGTGGTCCCATTCGGTGCAAGAGGTTTAGTTTGAGTGCGAGACCTGTCGTCGTAAAGCGGCAAATACGCAAGGAAAGACGGAAGCTGTTGCTCCCACGCGGGGTCTCTGTATAAAAGAAACCCTTTTTAGTCCTGTACGCACCAGAGTGCGGCTGAAAAATGAGACAGTTACACCTTGATTATGAGTACCCAGAATACCTTCCCAAAACTCCACAACGCCATGTGGCCCGGCTTGGTTGGCAAAGAACCCGGCACGGATCATCCGCCTATCAGCCTTGAGCGCATGCTTGAGCTCACTGCCAATGCAAGCGTAGACGGACACAAGTTCGAGGGCGTCGACCTTTTTCTTTTTCACCCGCATACCGACCCTGATGCGAGCGACGACGCGCTCAAGAAGATGGCCGATTTAATTGCAGGCAAGGGGCTTGCCGTTGGATCGCTGGTGGCTCCCGTCTGGCCTGGCACCGTGGGGGACTCTTCCATGGGAACGAAGGAGCAGAGCGAGAAATTCGTGCTCGCTGTGAAAAAAGCCTGTCGGATCGCAGGTATTCTCAACGACCATGGCGTGCGGAAATACGGAGTGATTCGAATTGATTCAGCGGATTCTCCCGCGCATTGGGCTGCGGATCCGAAGGGTAATACGCATAAAATCGCAGAAACTTTCAGGGAAGCCGGGCGTGTGGCGGCCGGACACGGGGAACGCCTTGCTGCCGAGGGCGAAATATGCTGGGCCGGAATGCACTCGTGGAAATACATTGTGGAGTTGCTTGAAGAGGTGGGGATGCCCGGTACTGTTGGGTTTCAAGCGGACCTTGCACACACGTACCTGTATCTTCTGGGATATAATGCGCCGGAGCACGGACTGTTGACGGCTGGACACAGCCACGCCGAGTTCACCGCCGCCTACACCCAGATGACGGACGCCCTTCGTCCGTGGACCATTGACTTTCATGTCGCGCAAAACGACGGGTCCGTGCATGGCACGGGATCGCACGACAAGACGGGGCGTCATTGTCTGGCGGATGATCCCAACGGCAAACTGGACATCACGGAGTGCTCCGGGTACTGGCTCAAGGGTGCGGCTGAGCGCGGCATTCAGCACGTCTGCTGGGACGGTTGCATGTTCTCCAACAATCTTTTGGAGAAACAGGAGACTTGGAACACAATTTTGGCGGCGATGTTGAAAGTGCGCGCGGCGCACGGCTACAGCAAGTAAGCTAGACGGCGCATTTTAAGAATACAACGCACTGGTAAAAAGTATATTATGTCGAAAAAATCACTGAATGTAGGGATTGTGGGATACGGATTCATGGGGCGCACCCATGCGAATGCGTTCCGGAAGGTGGTCAACTTTTTTGACCTCCCCATCACGCCCGTGCTGAAGGCGGCTTGCGGGCGGGATGAGGCAAAGCTGAAGGCGTACTGCGAGCGCTGGGGTTGGGAAACTGCGGAAACCGACTGGCGCAAGTTGATTGAACGCAAGGATATCGATATTATTGATATTTGCACCCCTAACGATTCGCATGCCGAGATCGCGATCGCCGCTGCTCGCGCCGGAAAGATGGTGATGTGCGAGAAACCCCTCTCCATGGATGGCCTGCAGGGCGAAGAAATGGTGCGCGAAATTGAAAAGGCCGGCGTCGCGAACATGGTTTGGTACAACTACCGCCGCGTTCCTGCCGTCACTTTCGCCAAGCAGTTGATTGACGAGGGGCGTTTGGGGCGGATTTTTCATTACCGCGCCAAATTCCTGCAGGACTGGACGATCAGTGCCGACCTTCCACAGGGAGGCGCAGGCCTCTGGCGTCTGGACGCTGCGGCGGCAGGGTCTGGAGTGACGGGAGATTTGCTGGCGCACTGCATTGATACGGCGCTCTGGCTCAACGGTACGATTGGCTCGGTGAGTGCGATGACGGAGACGTTCATTAAAGAGCGCACGCACAGTGCGACGGGGCAGAAGCAGGAGGTCAAGATTGACGATGCCTGTGCTTTTCTTGCCCGCTTTGACAACGGCTCGCTTGCCACCTTTGAGTCCACGCGGTATGCCCGCGGGCACAAGGCGTTGTACACGTTGGAAATCAACGGTGAGAATGCCTCCATTGCATGGGATCTGCATGACCTGCACAGACTCCAGTATTTTGACCACCGCGACCGTGGAAACCTCCGCGGTTGGCGCTCCATCCACGTCACCGACGGGGATCACCCCTACATGAGCAAATGGTGGGTACCCGGGCTGCAGATTGGCTATGAACACACTTTTGTGCATCAGGTGGCCGACTTCATGGAGGGCGTGGCCTCTGGTACACCCGCCGCGCCGACTTTCCGTGACGCGCTTGAAACCCAATATGTGTGTGACGCGGTTCTTAATTCTGCAAAGAACGGGCAGTGGCAGAGTGTGAAGCACGTTTAGCCGGTTTCTGGTCGGCACGGGCTGGCTGGGCTCGACGGGCGGTGGGGTCGCGAGTTTCTCCCCGCCCGATGCTACAAACAGCGTTCGTGAAGTTAAAAAAGCCGCTTCCGAGAAGACTCGGGAGCGGCTTTTTGACGGTCGTCTGTTCAGTCCGCTGTTTAGCGGACCTGCTGAACTACTTATTGCACTTCTTGCAGACTTCGCCCTTGGCTTTCGCTTCGACGCAGCAGGGGTGTGCGCAATCCTTGCCGGCGGCCTTTGCCTTGTCGCAGCAAGATTCCGCGAACACGGGGGCTGCGAAGATGGAGAACGCCAGAGATGCAATGGTGAGGAGTTTTGTAATGTTCATAGCAACCGCATGGATAGTCACTTCCATGATATTTGCCAGTAAGAAATCGGGGTTTGGCCGCAGAAAGTCGTTTTTTTTCGAACTAACATCACTTAGTCATATGACTTGGCTGTTGCCATGAAGCGCCAAGCACCCGAGAGTTAACCATAAGCCATGCCCCTCCCTACGCGATCCTCCTGTTTCATGCTCCCGCTGGCAGCCTTGGTTGCCGCTCCCTTTTCTGTGCCTGCTCCCCTGATTGCACAGGCGGACAGGGCGCAGGGTGAGATGGTGAAACTCACTTTCCCAAACGCCGACATTCGTGACGTCCTCACGCAGTACGAACTCCTCGTAGGGAAGCATATCATTTACGACAACACGGTTCAGGGGCAGGTGAACATCAATGTTCCCGAAGTTCCCAAGGAGGAGGCCATCCGGATCATTGAGATCACGCTCCTTATGAATGGATACCATCTGGTGCCTTCAGACTCGGATCCTAACCTGATCAAGGCAACGGGAATCGGGCGTTCGCCACGGCAGGTGGGGGTGCCTATTTTGGCAGAGCCAGAGCCTATTCCCGAGGGGGAGCAGGTGATCATGTATTTGGTAAAGCTCCAGTACGCGGATCCGACGGAGCTTTCCCAAGTATTGCAGCAGGCGATGCCAGCTTCCCGGCAGGAGTATGCCCCCAACATTGTTCCGTTGCCCAAAGCGCAGTCGATAATCATCACAGAAAATACCGCAATTTTACGCGGCGTCATGAAGATCATCAGGGCGGCGGACCTGGAACCGACACGGGTGGAGGGTGAGTTCATCACCTTGCAACGGGCTTCAGCGAAGGATGTGGTGCAGATGCTCGAAAAACTTTTCGAAAAGCCTCAGACTACCCCCGGCGCGGGCGCACCGCGGCCTGTACCTCAGGCTCCGCCAGCGGGGGGAGGACAGCCTGGAGGGGCACCTCCATCGCAGCTCACCACCGTGGAGCTTGGCGGTGGGATGACTGAAGATTCGATGCTTTCTGGAAAGGTACGCCTGACTGCGGATGAGCGTACAAACCGAATTTACGTGGTGACGCGGCCCGTGAATATTCCGGTGATTCGCAAACTGATCCAGGAATTTGACTTGGACGTGCCCTTCAGCGAGCCCATGGTGCAGCCGCTCAAGTTTGTGTCCGCGGGGGACATTTTGGATGCGCTTGTGAAAGCAGTGTCTGATCCCGGCACCAAGGATGCTGGAGCCACTGGGACAGCGGGTGCGCAGGGGCAACGGCCGCAGACACCTACGCCTGCTCAAAATCAGTCGCCCTTCGGCAATCAGGGCAGCCGCGGGTTGGGGGGCGGTGCGAGCTCTTCTGCGCAGTCTTTGAGCCTTCAGACCGAACCGCGGGAAATTATTCCGCAGACGGTGTTGGTGGGAAACGCGCGAATCATGGCAGACAAGCGGCGTAATGCCATTCTGGTGATTGGAAGCACTGATATTAAGGAGAAAGTCAGCAACATTCTCCAACAACTTGACGTGAGGACGCCGCAGGTGATGCTCACCACGGTGATCGGGGAGCTCACCCTGGCGGAGGGCGAGGAGTTTGGGGCCTCGTACCTTTTGCGCAATGGGAAACGCAGCGTCCTTGATGGGACGGTTTTGAATGCCGGGACTTCCGACGCAAGAATCGGCCTCGTCAATGGCTCCAACAGTGCCTTGTCCCTGAATCTTGCGGGGCTGCTCTCCAGCACCTCCAAGACGCGCATTCTCGCGGGAGGCGCCGGCGGGCTGGGGGGCTTTGTCGCAGCAGGTGATTCCCTAGGGGCATTGGTCAATGCGCTTGAATCCACGAGCAAATTCAAGGTGACCTCCCGGCCGAGCCTGTTTGCAAGCAATAACAAGCGCGCGCAGATCATTAGTGGTGAACGTATTGCAGTTATCCAAGGGACCCAGTCAGGGCTGGGCACGGGGTCCAGTCTGGTGCAGCAAAACCAGGTGAGTTACATCGACGTCAACTTGGACCTCCAGGTGGTGCCTCTGATCAACAGCGACAAGGAAGTGTATCTTGAAGTGGCTCAAACGCTGGCAGAGGTTACCGGAAGTTCGAAGATCGGTACGGATGATTACCCGATCATTTCCAACCGCCAGTTGCAGACCGCTGTGATGGTGCCCAATGAAGGCACACTCGTTTTGGGCGGTCTCATCAAAGACCGCCGCAGTAAAACAACAGGCGGCGTCCCTGTTCTAAGTAAGATTCCAGTGCTGGGAGGTTTGTTTCGAAGCACCTCAAGCAAAAAGGATCGCACGGAACTGGTGGTCTTGATCAGACCTTCGGTGACAGTGGGACCAGAGGATACCTACGAAATTCGGGACCGGAACATGAAGCCGCTCAAAATTCCGGTGACTTTGGAAGATGAATTGTCTCTTCCTGATTCTCCTCCGAAGAAAAAATCGGCATCTGTTTCGGACAAGGTGTTTCGTGCGAGTCCCGCGGGTGTGCGCACAGCAGACGAGGCAGATTCTGGTTCTCCGAGAACACCGCCCCCAGCTGTGCCCGAACCAGTGAAAGCAGTCGCCAAGGAGTCGGTGAAGGATGCCGCGAAAGACCCCGGCAAGGATTCCAAAAAGAAGGGGAGTAAGCCGCAGTCGGAAGAGGGGGCGCAGTAACTTCTTTCCATGAGCGCACGTAACGCACTGGTGGGATTGTTGCAGGCTACCGGGCTGGACTCACCCGAGCTTGCGAGGGAACTCGCCGCCCTAAATCCACCGACTGGTGGAAGTTGGACCGTGGCGGCACTGGATTCTGGCAAGGTGGATGAAGTTCGCCTCGCGCAAGAGTTAGCCAAGATGGGCCGCACCCAGTACGTAGCGGTTGAGTCCGTGCAGGTGGAGCGCGCGACCTTGGAGCTGCTTCCAAGCCGGCTTGTTTTCAAACACCACATCCTACCCTTGAAGGCTGCCGACAAGGGGGTTCAGATTGCAACATACGACATATTTAATGCTGCGGCCCGCCGTCTGGCGGAGCAACAGCTTGCCGGTAAAAAAGTGGAGTGGGTGCTGTGCGCCCGCGCACCGTTGCTGCGCACGATTAAGTCGCTTTACGGCGTTGGTGCCGAAACCTTGGAGGAACTTCTCCAGTCTACCCGCTACGACAATCAGGAGGAGCGGGAAGAGGCTCACGACATTGGGAGCGATGATCCGGAGGCAAGCGTCGTCAAGTTCGTGAACCAGATCATTCGTGAAGCCATTCATGAACGCGCCACGGACATTCACGTGGAGCCTCTTGAAAATGACCTCCGCATCCGTTACCGGATCGATGGTATTCTTCACGAGGTTGCCGTGCCGCCGCAGTTGCGCCGCTTGCAGAGTGCCATTATTTCGCGTCTCAAGGTCATGGCGCATATGGACATTGCCGAGCGCCGTCTGCCTCAGGACGGCCGGATCAATCTCCAAACAGCAGGCGGGGCGATCGATGTGCGTGTGTCGACGATTCCCACAGTTAATGGGGAGAGCATTTCACTGCGTCTCTTAAGTCGGAGTGATACTTTGCAGTTCGGCTTGGACAGGCTTGACATGACGTCCGAGCAGATGCACATCGTCCAGTCGCTCTTGACGTTGCCCAACGGGATTATCATGGTGACGGGGCCTACGGGGTCGGGGAAGTCCACGACCCTTTATTCCTTTTTGACCTCCATCAATTCGGTGGTCCGGCGTATTATCACCATTGAGGAGCCTGTCGAATACCGCCTGCCGGGGGTGTCGCAGATTGACGTGAAGCCCGAAATCAATCTGACCTTTGCCAACGGGTTGCGTGCAATCCTCCGTCAGGATCCCAACGTTGTGATGGTTGGGGAAATTCGTGACTTTGAAACGGCTGAAATCGCGATTCGTGCTGCAATGACCGGCCATGTGGTGTTTTCCACTCTGCACACCAACGACGCGGTCGGGGGGATTACGCGTTTGCTGGACATGGGGATCGAGCCGTTTCTGCTCGCAAGTGTGGTGCGTGCGTTTTTGGCTCAACGTCTTGTGCGGACCCTTTGTAAGCATTGCCGAGCGCCTGCCGAGTATCCAGAGGACTATCTCAAGGAGCTTGGCCTCTTGGTTCCGCCCGGAACGGTTCTTTACAAGGGGAGCGGTTGCGAACACTGCCGGCAGACGGGCTATCGTGGCCGAACCGCCATTTATGAAATTTGCGTTCTTACCGAACCCCTGCGGCGTCTTGTGGTGAAAAAGGGAACGGGTTCCGAGATGAAATCCCGTGCCGTTCTCGATGGAATGGGAACGCTGCGCACGGACGGTTGGCGGCGAGTGCTGCGCGGACAGACCACGATTGAAGAAGTGCTCCGGGTGACTCAGGCCGACGATCTTGCCGACGAGTAAACTGGGACGTTCAGCTCAATCTGCCGAGTCTTCGGAGTCTGCTCAATCACGCGGCGCAAATTAAGGACGCGGCGGCGGTGTCCAGTCATTCCGAAGGGCAGCCTCCATCTGCTCGGCGGCTGCCCTTGATTGGTGACTTAGCCCACGTTGAAAGGCAGCTTATACCATTTCGGTTAACTTTATGGATGATTAAAAGACCTCAGCATCTGGGAGCGCGGAGCCCCAGCTCCGCAATGACTTTCTGAATTTTTGGAGCGTCAAACGGAGCTGGGGCGTGCGCTGGGAAAGCTGGTGTCCACGCGGGTGAAAGTCCCGCCGGTCGAATTAGACGGTTCACGACCGAAAGTGATGTCCGGAATGAAGCCGCGAGGCTGAAGCCGCAAGCGGGACATCGTCTGAATCAACAGGCCATAACGAAAGTAAACCCCATCTAATGAGCATCGAAAACGCACAAACCGGAA
>CANJPY010000129.1 GCA_947476255.1 Chthoniobacteraceae bacterium
CGGGAAATCCGCCCGTCCGGTTCGATGAGGGGGAGAGGAGGACAAGGAGTGGTTGTGGCCGCAAACCATCCTCGTCTCCCTACTCTATTTAATCTGAGCACTCTCTTGTCCTGGATCTTCCTCGCCACCCGCGCCATCAGCACATCGTGGTTCACACGGTCGAAGAACTTCTCCAGATCAAGGTCGACCACCCACCGGTGTCCCGCCTCCACGTGCGCGCGCGCCGCTTCCACGGCACCATGCGCACCGCGTCCGGGCCGGAACCCGTAGCTGTTCTCGGAGAAGTCCGGCTCCCATACCGGGCTTAGCACCTGATGGATCGCTTGATGAAGAAGACCGTCCAATACCGTTGGTATTCCCAGCATCCGACGTCTTCCTTCTGGCTTGGAAATGTCCACCCGCCTCACGGCTTGTGGTTGGTATTCCCGGGCCAGCAGTTGCCTCCTCACCTGCTCCCAGTGCGTGCACAGATAACCCCGCAGTTGGCCCGTGGTGGTTCCATCCACCCCGGACGCTCTCGCGTTGCGCTCCACCGCCGGCAAAGCAAGCAGCATGTTCTCTCTGGCGACTATGGCCTCCATCGTCGCCGCACCTGTGGCAAACTTCTTGTCTGTTGTGTTCGCAGTCTTTGACGCACTCACCGTCCTGTGCTCTGACGGGTTCCGCCCGCTACCCCACAGGTCAAGCTCCGGCATCTCAACTTCTGGTCTGCGTCTCTCGTATTCGTCGACTCAACAGGGAATCTGCCTCACTTCTCCTTCGGGCCTTCAGCGCGTCGCCGCACCTACTATGCCCTCTGCTGACCTCTCGCTCGCCATCCCGCCCCTTCTCAAGAGCGATAGCCACTGGCAGCACGCGAGATCTCCCCGGGTAATGCGCACACCCCTCCCCATTCATCCGCGCCACATATACAACAACACTCTCCGGGTAAGTATGGGACTTTGACGATATGCGCCGTCTCGTCGCAGTGTCGCTGCCTCGTATGTGGTTCTTGTTCATTGCGGTAATGTTTTGCCTGCGGCTTCCTTCAGACTCCGCCTCGCGGTGGACGCCCTTGCCGTCCAGCTAATGCTTCCCCCTACTGGGTGCACAGGGGACTTGAACCCCCAAGGGTGTGCGCCCTGCCGGGCGCACAAAAAAAGGCGGGATCCCTGAGGATCCCGCCTTGGAATGCAACCTGTTAAAGTAACGTACTTTTCCCAAGCTACACAACCGGTTTAAGTGGATGTTTAGATCTACTTCTTTGCCTTCGCCTTGGGCGCTTCCTTTGCAACTTCCTTAGCGGGCGCTTTACCGCCTGCCTTTTTCATCGCTGCAGAAAGCTTCAAAACACGCTCACGCATGATTTTGCCTGGCTTGAACTTCACGGTGGCGCGAGCCGGAATCGTGAAAGAACTTTCGGGCTTGTTCGGATTGCGGCCGACGCGAGGTTTCGTCAGACGTACTTCGAGCACGCCGAAATTACGCAACTCAACGTTCTCTGAACGGGCCAGCGCATCGGTGATGGAATCCAGCGTAAGCTGTACCACCTGATGCACTTGAGCCTGAGGCAGGTGCGTTTCGTTGCTGATCTGAACAACCAAGTCTCGTTTAGTTAATGTCCCCATAAGATGATCGGAATTAAGCCTATTGGCCTTTTGCGTTCAAGAATTGTGTTCAAGAAGTTGCAGATAAAATTTCAGATGCCGTTTTAAAGTGCATTTTTGCCACTCTGGAGAGCACTTGAGGGCCGTCTCTTTGCACTAGCTTCGCTCCTAATGCCTTTACCAGAGCCGAAGCGCCCTTGGGCAGTACCATTCCCAGTGCTTCACTTTCCTTGGCGAGCCAGTCGATAAATTTGGCCCGTGCGAGAATGGACGCAGCAGCCACTGCAGGGTCGCTTTCCGCCTTGGTACGCTGATCTAGCTGGATGCCACGGCCTTTCTCCATGAGAGCCCTCTCAATCAAGCGTGGATTCGCGAACTGGTCACTCAAGGCACGCGGACAATCCGGTTTGATTTCGAGCAAGTTTTCAATCACCCGTGCATGTCCCCAGGCAAGTAGTTTGTTGAGATTTCCAAACTTCTTATAAAGCTCGTTATACTTCTCCGGCCCAATGAGTAAAACACTTTGTACAACTCCGGGGGTCTGTAAAATAACCCTCTCCAGTTTCCGAATTCTGGCGTCGGAGCCGATTTTCTTACTATCCTGAATCCCAGCGGCCTGCCAGTTCTTGGCGATCGAGGCATCCACGTAGGCACCTGCGATGACCAGGGGCCCAAAGAGATCGCCTTTCCCACTTTCATCGATGCCAAAATGCGGTGAAAAATGTTCTGGATTCACAACATACTCATACCCGACAACAGCAGCACCGAGAATTTCGGGTTCCAGAATAAACTCAATAAACTCATCAACGCCCTTGCCCTGAATGACGATTTTCGGGCCTTTTTCGTATGCAGCCACCGATAGTTTCTCATGCTGGGCAAAGAAGTGCATGTACGGCCTAGAGAGCATCTCCCAGCCTCTTGCCACCAGAATGTTCCTGAGTTTTTGTAACTGCTCCAACGTGATGGGACACGTGTGAAGTGTCTTGGGAGGCGGGGAAGAAAAAGAGCCCGTAGAAGCCATATCAAAGGTTAATTGGACGGCACCTCCGGTTTCACTGGGGTCGATGGAGAGACCGGCTCTTTTGGAACGTTTCATTGAAATTCCCCGACCTTAAGTCGTTTAAAACCTCCCGAGACTGCGCCGCATCTTCACGGAGAAGCGTGGAGTAAATTCCCGGACGCATTCAATTTGGAAGGTTTGGCTCAAGCTCCGTAGAAAGAACGGATTGCCAGGATCAGCCCAGGAATGTCGTACTGCTTGGCCTCAATATCCACGGTGAGTCCCAATTCACGCATTGTTTTCGAAGTGATGGGGCCGATAGAGGCCGTTTTGAGGCCGGCAGGCAGGGGCAAGTTGAGCGCCATGAAATTCTCGACGGTTGAACTGCTTGTAAACGTGATGAGCTCAGCCCCCTCGGCTTTAAAGCGAGCGATTCCACCGCTGATGTCCTCGGTCTCAGGGACGGTGCGATACGCTATCGCCTGATCCACAATCGCTCCGAGTTTACCCAACTCGACCGGCAAGACATCCCGCGCCTGCTCTGCTCTGGCCAGCAATATTCTTTGGTTTTCAACGGTGCCGATCTTGGCCTGAAACTCCTTGATAATAGCTTCGGCGACAAATTCAGAAGGCTGCAAATCCACCGCCAGATGAAAGTCACGCACGCGCTGGGCCGTTGCGGGCCCTATCGCTGCGATGCGCACGCCCCCGATCTCACGGGCATCGGAGTACAGCTTGTAAAACATCTCAAAGAAAGCGTTCACGCCATTGGGGCTTGTGAATACCACCCAGTCGTAGGAATGCGCGTCCTGAACGAGTTCTGCAAAGCTTCGCAAATCCAAAGGCGGGTCGATTCTGATCGTGGGTAACTCGTACACATCTCCCCCTACTTCACGAAGGCCCGCACTGAGTACTCCCGCTTGCTGGCGCGTGCGGGTCACCACGATGCGTTTGCCGCGCAAGGGACGCTTTTCAAACCAGCCCAGTTTCTCGCGGAGTGTCGCAACCTCTCCGAACACAGCAACGGCGGGGGCTGCGAAGCCCGTTTCCTGAATGCGCTGGGCGATGGTTCCGAGGGTCGCTGAGAGTGTCTCCTGCCGTCCAGTGGTTCCCCAACGAACAAGCGCCACAGGCGTCTGGGCTGCCATGCCGTGCTTCTGAAGCTCTGCAGTGATGGGCCCCATGCGTTCGACGCCCATCAGCATCACCTTGGTCCCCGGCAATGCCGCGATCCTTGCGTAATCCAGCGCTGTGTCTGCTTTGAGGGGGTCCTCGTGTCCGGTAAAAATCGTAAGCGAGGACGTGAAATCCCGGTGCGTCACCGGAATACCCGCATAGGCCGGCGCAGCGATGGCGGAAGTGACTCCAGGCACTATTTCAAAACGCAATCCCGCCTCTGCCAGGGCTTCAGCTTCCTCGCCTCCCCGACCGAAAAGAAAAGGGTCCCCACCTTTGAGTCGAAGCACGCGGTTTCCAGCTTTGGTTTTCTCCACGAGCAACGCATTGATCTCCTCCTGCCGCAGGGTGTGATTTCCCGCCTTTTTTCCGGCGTAAATGACTTCTACCCCATCTTTTGCCCACTTGAGCATCTCAGGGTTGCAAAGGTAGTCGAAAACAACCACCTCGGCCTTTTCCAAGAGCTCCTTCACTCGCAGCGTCACGAGTCCCAAATCTCCCGGCCCCGCTCCTGCAAGATAACAAATACCCTGAGAGGGAGACTTTGAGGCTTTAGATTGGGATGGAGTTGTCATTTAAGATATTTACGCTAAACGGCTTGTGCGAAAAAGACGCAGGAGCGCCAAGTGCTGAACAAAAGCGCGGAGATCGAAGATTGCATCCGACGCCCCTCTGAACACCAATGGATTCAAAGAAACCCCCTCTGCAAAGCGCCTCCGCGCCTGAGCTTCGTGCGGGACTTTTAGTGGGCCGCGAGGAAGAGCTGCTCCGCCGCTTCCCAGTTCACCACATTCCAGAAAGCCTTCATGTAATCAGGGCGGCGATTCTGATAGTGGAGGTAGTAGGCATGCTCCCAGACGTCCAGCGCTAACACCGGAGTTCCTTCGATCCCTGCGACTGCCTTGCCCATCAATGGCGTATCTTGGTTTGGAGTGGAGCCGATTTCAAGTTTGCCATGGTTTACAACGAGCCACGCCCAACCCGAACCGAAGCGTGTTGCTCCTGCTGTCTGGAATTTTTCCTGAAACGCTTCAAAGCTTCCAAAGGTCGCCGTGATCGCTTCCGCAAGCTTCCCAACGGGTTTGCCCGAGGCCTTCGGCGTCAGCAGGCTCCAAAAAAGAGTGTGATTGACGTGGCCACCGCCATTATTGCGAACGGCGTTGCGTATGCCTTCTGGAACGGCCGAAAGATCGTGGATGAGCTCTGCAGCGCTCTTGGCAGCTAGGTCGGGAGCGGACTCCAAGGCTTTGTTCAAGTTGTCCACATAGGCCTTGTGGTGTTTGCCATGATGGATTTCCATGGTGCGCGCGTCGATGTGAGGCTCAAGGGCGTCCAATGCGTACGGAAGTGCGGGGAGTTGATGCATAATCGTGATTTAGTCGTGCTTTAGAATCTAAATGGGCGTCGTGATTGTGGCTGATCCTCTTCTCCGAGCCAAGCAGGCAGGTGAGAAGAAAACAGACACAGTACAAAGTTGCGTGAGAGTGCCCCTCATTGCAAGCACCCCCGAGCCCCTCAGAAGGGCTTCTCCTGCGCAGGACGCGAAGATCTGTCGGCATTCGAACTGAGAATGCGCACCACGGTACTGCTGCGAATTTCTCAAAAAAACATGCCCCGATCTATGGCGGCCGTCTACATTAGCTCCAAAAATGAGCGTTCTAGGTAAAAAGCACACCCTGACTATTCTCCACGAAGCGACTCCCGGTTTTTACCTCGACGGCATGGAGCTAGGGGAGATTCTGCTTCCCGGCAAGTACATGCCCGCCGGAATCAATGTGGGAGACAGTTTGGAGGTGTTCCTCTACCAAGACTCTGAAGACCGCCTCGTTGCGACAACACAAACTCCCTACGCCACTCTCGGACAAGTGGCTGGTTTTGAAGTTGTGGGGGTGCGTCCGGGAATCGGCGCTTTTTTAAACTGGGGCTTGGAAAAAGATTTACTCGTGCCCTTACGCGAACAGACCCGTCATCCAGAGGTTGGGGAATGGATTGTCGCAATGGTGGTACTGGATGAAGTTTCGGGCCGCCTGATGGGAACCATGCGCCTGCAACGTTATCTGGATAAAACGGAGCCAAAATACGAGCCGGGCCAAGCCGTGGATCTTGTCATCGCCGAAGAAACTGACCTTGGCTTCAAGGCGGTTATCAACCACCTCCATTGGGGACTGCTCTACAAGAGCGAAATAGCCTCGCCGCTGGTCGCGGGAGACGAGTTATCTGGGTTCATCCGTTTAGTGCGGCCAGACGGCAAAATCGACCTGCGCTTGGATGCCTCTGGGTATGACCGAGTGCGCCCTATCGCCGACCAAATCATGGCAGCCATCCTGGCAGCGGGAGATTCCACTCTCCCGTACGGAGACAAGACAGATCCTAGCGTGATTCGAGAGCAATTCGGCACTAGCAAAAAGGCCTTTAAGCAAGCTCTTGGAAAGCTGTTACGCCAGCGTCGCATCGAGCTTGCCGAAGGCGGTATCAGGCGATTTCGAAAGCCGTGACCCGCTCGCAGGCCCCCCGACTTCGAATTATTGACTCGGCTCGCCTGCTGAGAGTCGTTGCATTTGTTGCTCCAAAGCTCTCGCGTCTGCCTGCATCATCCAGAGGAACTTGTACGGCCCGGCACTTGCCCAAGCTCCGGACCAACCCGCAAAGGCAGCCCGCCCCGTTTCTGCCCCCTCCTCTGGGAGTCCTAACACATCAGATTCCACCACGACCAAAAGCCCGGGAGGAGTGAGCGTGGGAAACAAGGCAAGGGGAGAACCGTTCCACTGCAACAGTCGCGCAGCCACAACGCTCAGTTTGGAAAAAATCTCGGGCATCACCGCGCCCTCCATTCCATGCAAAAAAAGCCAATCCTGCGTCTCTCCCGCCTTCCCCTTAAAAGTTTCCAAGCCAGCGATGCCTGAATTTTGATTCAGGTCCAGAAACGTCTCCATGTGTCTGCGCATACGCATGGCAGGGCTGTCCCTCCACTGCTCCCAGGCCACCCAGCCTACAAACACACAAACGCCCAAGAGCACCGCCGCCACAGCCAGAATTTTGTCCCAGCCTTTGCGTTTCGGCTTCACCACACTCACAGATTGCTCCAAGAGAACGCACTCCTCGGGACTTATTTGAAGCGCGTTCAACCGCTCCTGCATCCCCTCCTCTGAAAGGCCCAAGGCTGCCACCTGGTCTCTAAAAAGAACAAGTGCAACTCTCCAGTCACGGCTCCGTAAACTCAACAGTTGCACGACTTCACCGGATTTGACACTGCCCGTACAAACCAGGGCAAGCCCAGTCCTCATTTCCGGACGAGCAGCTCTCAGCACCTCGAAAATACACTGGACCGCATCCGGCAACGCCACTTTTTCGACATCCGCACCCAGTCCTTTTTTAGAAAGTCGCTGGCTCAAAAGGCGTGCGGCCCAAAGAAAACGGTGCTTTTGAGTCCGCCACTGGCTGGCGTTTGACTCCGCCTCAGAAACAACCTCCGCTACGCACGCCAAAGCAACGCTCCTGTCACCGACTTGCAAAAGCGCAACTCGGTAAAGGTCTTCGATAAAACTATGAGCGAGAACTTCCATGAACAACTTCAGCTTAGCGGAAAACACCTCGGATGACGCAACTATCCGTTTTCATTAACAATCTGCTTTTCGCCAGCGCTCCTGTCCACGAACCTATAGCTCACTCCAGCGCGCAAGCAATCATGCCTGATCCGACAATACACAACCCGTCCTTGGAATCGTATCGAAGCGACTTCCCCATCCTGCATCAAGAAGCGAACGGGGGGCCCTTGGTATACTTTGACAATGCTGCAACGACCCAGAAGCCCAGGGCCGTCATCGATGCCATCGTGCGCTACTACGAACGGGACAACGCCAATGTACACCGCGGTCTTCACCTTTTAAGCAGTCGCGCCACGGACGCCTTCGAAGGCGCCCGAGCCAAAGTCGCCCGCTATCTGAACGCTGCAACCTCCGAGGAAATCATCTTCACTCGGGGCACCACAGAGGCCCTCAACCTCGTGGCAAACGCTTGGGGAAACGCTTACCTCAAGCAAGGAGACGTCATTCTGCTCACAGAGATGGAGCACCATAGCAATCTCGTCCCCTGGCAGCAGGCCGCCCAGAGAACCGGCGCTGTCTTGCGTTTCATCCCCCTCACCCCATCCGGCGAACTAGACCTCAGCCAGCTCGATAAACTCCTGACTCCCGAAGTTAAACTTCTGTCCTTCACCCATATTTCAAATTTTCTTGGCACCATCAACCCCGCCGCCACCCTTTGCGCCCGCGCCCGCGCCGTGGGAGCGATCAGCGTGGTCGACGCGGCGCAGAGTGCTGGACACATGCCTCTGGACGTCCAGTCCATAGGTTGCGATTTTCTAGCCTTTTCGGGCCACAAAATGTGCGCCCCCACAGGCATCGGTGCCCTTTATGGCAAAGCAACCGTCTTGGAAAACACACCGCCCTGGCAAGGTGGCGGGGAAATGATTTTGTCGGTCCGTTACGAATCGAGCACCTACAAACCCGCTCCTGCCCGCTTTGAGGCCGGCACCCCCAATATCGCGGGGGCCGTCGGCTTGGGCGCTGCCATTGATTATCTTGAAAGCATAGGACGGGATGCCTTGCGCGCCCATGACGAGGCTCTCGCCATCGATGCGTACCAGCGAATCAGGGCCCTCCCAGGATATCGGGTCGTCGGACCGACCGGCCCGCGGGGCGGCCTGGTGAGTTTCGTTCATGAATCGGTGCATCCCCACGATTTAACCTCCTACTGCGATCAAAAGGGACTGGCCCTCAGAGGCGGCCACCATTGCAACCAGCCTCTCATGCGCAAACTCGGCTTCCCGAGTACTAGTCGCGCGAGTTTTTATCTCTATAACACAGCGCAAGAAATCAATCGCATGATCGAGATCCTTGCCGAAGCCCACCGCTTTTTTTCATGAACCCCGACTTTGAAGAACTTTATCAACAGGTAATTCTGGATCACTCCAAGCGTCCCCGAAATTTTGGAGCCCTTGAAGATCCTGCTGTTCATGTGGATGGAGACAATCCTTCCTGCGGCGACGAGATTCACTTACACGTTCGTTTTGGCGACGAGGGACAAGTGGAGGATTTACGCTTCACCGGCGTGGGCTGCGCCATCAGTCAAGCGTCGGCATCGCTGATGACCCTCAAACTGAAAGGAAAATCCAAGAAAGACGCATTGGAGATGCTGACCTCATTTACAGATGTGGTGACCGCCGGGGAACACGAGGCGCCTAAAATGCTGGGGGATCTGCGGCTCCTCGGAGGCGTCCGCAAGTTTCCGCAGCGGGTCAAGTGTGCCATGCTGGCATGGCGGGCCTTCGAGCAGGCGATGCAAGAGGCCTCCTCTGGGAAAATTTCAACCGAATAACCGGACATCTCCCCCTATTGCGCCTTGTTAGGTTCCATTTGGGAGCGGCGCAGCGAATGTCTGTTGCTACCGACCTGCCCTCAGGATAGAATCGCGAGTGCCCGCAGCCGTTTCTCCCAAACGCCATGCAACCCCCTGAAATTCAAACCACAGCGTCAAACCTGGGTCTTCTTGGACCGGATTCGCTCCCCGCCCCTGAGGCTCTGGATCAGACCCGCTTGCGCATCGAGATCGCGGCACTTGCACGGTTCAGAAAAGCTGGGTTTACCCTAGCGGAAATCGCGGTGGCTCTGGGAATTTTCTCTTTTGCATTAGTGAGTATGATGGGCATGCTTTCTGTCGGCCTCAAAAACACTCGCAAAGCCACCGTCCAGACTTCCGCCTCCAACGTTCTCGCCGGCATCGTTTCCGACATTAAAGCGTCGAGAATCAGCCTCTCCTCCACCGCAGGAACAGATACCCAAAGCTACACGAGTCCGAAGCTTGGAATTACTTCAGTGCTCGATAAAAAAAAGAATACGGTCACCGGTTCGATCACTCCAAGCATGCCTCTTTACATCAGCGAGGCCGGTTCTCAAGTGAGCACCAGTTCCCCTGAATTCCTTCAAAAAGTGTACAGAGTTCAAATTACCCCGGGGGCTGATGGTGTTCCCGCTTTGCGCGTCAAGGTGGAGTGGCCTGCGAACCGACCTCAGAATTCAAGGCCTGAAGGCTATTTGGAAACGCTCGTTCCCTTACCCCTGTAATATCTTATGCGCGCGCTCCCTCGCTTCTCGATCAGGAAAACGATGCGTGGCATTCGCTCCAACCCTGGTGCTCTCTCAGGCTTCACACTGCTCGAACTCTTGGTTTCGATTTCTGTCCTCGCCGTTTTAGGAGGTCTTGTCTCTCAACTCATGAGTTCCACCTCTAGGTTGACCTCTAATTCCAAACAGTCCTCGGAGTGTGACACCGAAGCACGCTACGCACTCGGACAGTTAAGTTCGGACATATCCCGACGCGTCCGGCGCCCCGATGTCGACGCCTTAGTGAAAAAAACGGCCGGAAATGACGAGTTTTTTTTATTCTCGGAGACCGCCGGTTACGCCCCCAACCTTTCTGGTGCCGGTTCAGCCAACCGCAGTACAGTCTCTTTGGTTGGGTATCGCGTGCAAGCTGTGACAAAAGGAGGGCTGACCTTGATGGAATTGCAGCGCTATGCACGAGCCCTGCCATGGACCAGCACTGGAGATGACAAATCCTTGCCGTTTGTCGTTCTGACTGGATCTCCCCCAGCACCCCTGCCCTCGTCCACCTTGGGAGGAACCGACGGAAAAGGCTCCGGAGGCTCGTTTTCAACGGCGGTGAGCGGCGATACCTCCGAAAACCTCTACTTCCAACCCATCGCTCAGAACGTCGTTCGCTTTGAAATATCCGTTCTCCTCAAGCCTGATATGAGCGACCCCAGAGCGCCGATACCGGCACGCCTCTTGAGCGATTCAGAGATTCCCGCGGAACTCTCCAAAAACGGCCTTTCCAATATCGCATCGATCATCTTTAGCCTTGCCATCTTAGATGCTCAAAGTGCGGCAAAAACAAATCAACAAGACATTGATAAGTTAGATCTGGATGATTCGGGTCCCACAGATTTTCCACTCTACCCTGCTGAAAAGTGGAATGAAAAATTCAAAAAGAACGTTTCCTCCATGCCGCCCCATATTGCTGCAGGCCTCCATTTTTATCAGCGCGTCATCAGTCTTTGAGCCCTTCGAATCGTGGCGATGATGCGACCAAGTTCGACCAGTGCAGCTTATCTCCGACCGGTTGCTTCATGAGCGGGGCCACGACGCATGGCGTAGCCGGTACTCTCTCTGTCTTCTCTCTTGGCTTGCCCGCATAGGATTCTCTGCAGCTTCCGAGTTCCCGTTGCCGTTTCCTGCACCGCGGACGTTGCTATCCCTTTCGGACCATCACCCCGTTTTCTTTCGGCTTTGGCCACTTCAGCACAACTGCGATACTCTCGAATTCGCTCTATTTCGCGGGGAGTGCATTACGGGCCGGCGCGAAAAACGATTTCTTGCCAGTGGGCCTTTTCAAAACATCCGGTTTATTAGCAAAGGATTCGTCGTGGTCGAGATTTCCGATGAGCTCACACGCATCCGCGGCGAAGGGGACCCCGGTTGCGGCGCGTCAGCAGGAGGTCCCATGATGGGTTGTGGAGCAAAAACGAGGATGGATGGCGTTGCTAGCAGGGGCCTTTGTTTGAGAGAAGCGCCTCGAGGGAACATCCATCGCTCCTCACCGAGCCCTTCCACCCTCACTTTCTCTACGTCCCATCGCCCGCCCGTTCCAGCGACGTCAGGGGTTATCCATGGTTTTTCGCACACAAAACCATGTGCTCGGCGATAACTCATTAATAAACCATTTATTACAACGAGGGTAAGCCTTGTGTGATTCCTCAACAAAAGACTCGTAACTCATGACAAAGGAAAACAGCACATCCCAGAACCACCCACAAAACACCAAGACGGCCGCTGGCGATGCCACCTCACCGTTGGCGCGATCAGCAGCGTTGATTGAATTGGCACACCTGCTGCAAAGAACCAAAGAACTCTGCGCCGAGTTGTCCCCTGAACTACCTCAGGACGGAGCGGACAAACTTTGGGACACAACGGTTGCACTTCTTCGCACAGAACAGGAAAATCAGGAAAAAGATGGCAAGGAAACCATTTCCAAGCAGGAATATGGAAAAGCCGAGGCGGAGCTCAACCAAGAAAACCAACAGTACCTCGGCATCACGGATATTGTAAAAAACATGCTCTTGTGGAAGGAGACCCCTGAGGAAAGGGTTCGTAAAAACATGCCGGACAAAATTGATGACTAACAATTCAATGCGAGCATTCCAGACTCTCCGATGCGGCTGGGTTGTTCGCGTCTTCAGGCTGAATCGGGCAATCGCGACAAGGGCGAACAGGACGCGTTAAAGCCCTTGAATACGGTTCTGGCGGCGCAATTTGAGCAAGTCATTGCATCAACGGGTACGCCACTCGCTCGCAACCGAGCGCCCCCCCAGTCTCACGGAGCCTCCCACACGAAGGAGAGCTCTGCGAGATCGCTTTCAGTGCGAGAATAAAGGTTCTTCGCTACTTTCAGTGGGTAGCGGGGATGCGGAGTTTTGCGGCTGTGAAGTAGAGCATAGCGATGAGATTGTCGGTGGAACGGAACCCTCGGGCCTTTCGTTTGACGGCCGAGAAGACGCTGTTGAGGGCTTCGAGGAAC
>CANJPY010000130.1 GCA_947476255.1 Chthoniobacteraceae bacterium
ATCAAACCACTGACTGAAAAAGGGCCGCAAGGGGGTAGGTCGGCACTACAAGTGCTTTTAAAACTTCACAAACTGAAGATGAGGCACTTACATCAACAAGCCGCCCGAAAATAGACGTTTTTCGCCACGAGTCCGCGAAGTAGGGCTAGCTTGGGACGAAAGCGCCGTGTTGAAGTAGGTTATCATGGGTAAGAAAATTGAGAAAAACTCGTGAAGCCGGTGAATTCGAGTAACTAGCTCAAGGAGCTTGATCTCCTAGTGAACCTCCATGCAAACAGCAAGAAAATCATGCACGATATTTGCCTTCATAAAACAGTAATCCCTGCTTCTCGAATCGATCATCTCAGATCGCTAAAACCGCTGGCCGTAAGCAGCCCAAATCCAACTGGTCAAGGTTCCCAGCAAAACCAATGCTCGTCACGCGGCCCGCGAGAACATGGTACTAAACCTCTAGAATAGAAATGCCCACACCCCAAAATAGGCACTCAACCTTCAGCAACCCATTAGAGACTCATTCTCGCCAGACGGAATCCAAGATCGCTGAACCTGCTATCCCAGGAATCACCGCTCGATCGGTAAGCGCACCTCCCGACCTTTGCTGTGTTGTCCCAACTGCCGCCTCTGTATACGCGCTTACTTCCGGCACTCGCCCCCCGGGGGTCAGTACCCGTGACATAGTCCCCAAAACGGTCCCAACACCACTGACAAACATTCCCATCCATGTCGTACAAACCATAACCATTGGCCGCAAAACTTTCGACTGGACTAGTGTACGGTTTTATACCCATTCCATACACGGGAGAATAGCCGGGCACCGACTGGCTGTCGTCGTAGTTAAGGTCCAAAAGGGCTTTATAATTGGCCCGACTCTGAGAAATTTTGTCTCCCTGAGGAAACCGCTTTCCCTTCAATCCGCCACGCGCGGCTATTTCCCACTCCGCTTCTGTTGGCAAACGATACCCTGTTGCACTCCAGTCGCATACAACTGCATCAACAGAGCCCGTTCTAAGCACAGCTCCTGCAACTCTGTAGCACGGACTTAATCCGTCCTTCTCGCTTGCGGCATTTGCCCACTTCACTGCATCGTACCAATTAATCGACTGGACGGGATGATCCGACGCCTTGCTTCCACCACCCGCCAAATCGGTGTACCCTCTACTAAGGGCCCAAGTTCTCACAACATCCCATTCCGCCTTCGTGGTACAATGCTCCGCAATGTAGAACGCACTGACATTCACGGTCTGAATCGGCGCGTTTACAATGTCACTGTCTCCGAACACATTTCCCCGCTGATAGCTTCCAGCGGGAATCCTGGCAAACGAGTAGCTGATTTTTTCATAATTACTCCGATTAAAATAAACGGTGCCGCTTGAGACGGTCCCAAAGGCGTTGCTCAGCTTCACCATGTAAGATCCGCTCCCCACGCCCGCGCTCAAAGGAATCGCGGCCAATGTTCCGCTCGTGCCCGACACCGGGGTGGCACCGCGAAACCACTGGTAGCCGAAACCTCCCACACCACCTGATCCGCTCACAGTAAGAGTGCCGCCACTGATCACCGCGGGGTGAGATTTGAACACTGGCAGTGTGTCCTTCCGTAGAAACGGGATGGAAGCGCTTGTTCCCGATGCAATACCATTGGAGACCACAACCTTGTAATTCCCATCAAGCAAACCGGCCGCTGAAATGGAAGAACCGGTGGCTCCCGTAAGGAGCGAACCGTTTCGATACCACTGGTATTTCAAATTGCCAACGCCTTGGGCCGCACCTCCCAAACTCCCCGCTGCGAGAATCGAAGGGGGCGTCACAAAGGCAGGCGTCAGGAAGGTTTTCAACGACTCTGAGAAATGATCGAGCGTCACCGAGGATGCTGCGAGCGGTTCAGGCTGAAAATCAATATCGAGTTCGGCAGGCAAACCGAAGGAGGCCCCTTCCTTGGAAGTCAATTCCAGCGAGGCGCTCGTCGAACCTGCAGATGCGCCGATCGCGAATCCCTCGTTAACCGTTCCACCACTGATCCAGCGCTGAACCACAGCCGTGACATCAACCGTGACAAACCGCTTTGAGGCGAGTTTGCCAGCCTCTATGTTTGCCACAGGACTCGGCAAGTTAGCCGGGACTGCGGACTCTTTTGCCTCGTCCCACGTTCCAGACACGACGTAAACACTCAACCCATTTCCGGCACTGACCACATTCGGAAGAAACAACCGCAGCTTGGCCCAACGAACTACGGAACTTGAGGGAACTTCATCCAAATTAAAATAAATGAACGCTTTCTTCGTGCCATCCACAGTCAGACTGGCAGCCCCGTTGTCACCCGAAGTGATGGTCCCCCCCCCAGTCGTGTCCTCGCTTGCGGGTATCGTCAGTGACAGGGCAGAGGAGCACCAGATTTGTGCCAGACTAATCAGCGAAAGAACTCGGAGCGGAAGTTTCATAGGATCTGAGGGCCATTCAGCCAAGCGTAACTTAAAAGCGTAACTTAATTTAAGAAGATGAAAGCTGGGCAAACAACTCCAAACCTAAAATGTATTCTTAACTTTATTTAAGAGCAATCATTTCCGGAAAAAAGCAAACTCGCGAATGAATTAAAACCCTATTCTTGCGACATCTAGGACATCTAGGACATCTAGGACATCTAGGAAATGCGCACTGACTGTCCCCCCAGCGCTCTGCCAAGCGCGAATAAAACTCAACCCACCCAAACTCCCCAAGTAAAATGGCGCGCCCGACTGGATTCGAACCAGTGACCAACGGATTAGAAATCCGTTGCTCTATCCAACTGAGCTACGGGCGCCACTCGTGACACACATCTTGCTCAACTCTTTGAAACGCGCAAGCCCCAAGCAACACCCATCCCCTTTCTCACACTCAAACCCACTTCCCCACTCCCTCCACAATCCGCCCGCCTTCCACCCTCCACCTGTACAACGGAAGCCCCTCGCACTTCCGTAGTTCCTTGTAAAGATCCGGTGCGTCCCTCTTCTGCAACATCCAGTCCTGCACACCCCCTGCGTCACAGGCGAGCACCTTGAGGTGACCTTTAAATTCGCGCGCAGTCCCAATCACCCGGGAGACCCCGGACACCGGCTCCCGCCCCGAGTCCCGCTCCAGCACCACAAAACTGTAAGGCAGCACCCGCAGATCCAAGTTCAGGCGCAGCGAAATCTCCCGCCATCCCTGATCCTGATGTACTTCCGAAGGGACCCGTGCAAAGTGATGGCACCAGTGCCTCTCGTTTTCCCCCCGCAACAAGGGACACGCCCCGCTAAACGTACACGGCGCCACCGCTTTCCATCCGGCTTCCAAAAAAAACTCCCGCCCCTCCGCCACCATTCGCCTCGCATTGTCATGCGTGGCCGACTCCACCCAAATCAACGCTGCGGCTTTTTTCCACTGCCCCAGGGCCTTCCGCAACTGCTCATGGGTGAGTTCCGAGAGCACGTGGCTGGCCAACACCACCGCCCCCTCGCAATCCGTCTCTTCCGGCGCAACGACCCGCACATTCCGTGTCGCGCCAGCCTCGCGTAAGCGCTCGAAAGCAAAGGCGCGCGCCTGAGGCGAGCGGTCGGAGAGCGTCACCGCCTCAAAATGCCCCTGCCAGTGCTCGAGCACCCGGCGCGATGCGATTCCCGTGCCGCAGCCCCAATCTACAAGCCGCTGCGCAGGAGGCATCCAGCCCCGCACAGAAAGCTCGCTCAACACGGCATCCCACTTCCAACCGATCCGCTGGGCAAACGTACGGTCGTACAGCGAGAGTTCCTCCGCGCCTTTCCAATAGTCTGCCAGCCCGGCAGATCCCTTTAAAAAGCCCTCCCGAAGACGGGCGAGGATCCTGAACTCTTCTTGCGTCCAAAAGCTCATCGCGGCTCCTCCCCAAGCAGGCCCGTCAGACACTGTTTTTGCAGCCCGAACGCCTTCCAAATCGCCCCCATTTCCTCGCGCAGCACCTCCACAGAACGCCCTCCAGACTTCCGGCGCACGCCGGCAAGCATCAGGTTTTTTCCGGAATGCTCCGGTTCCACGAACTCAAAAACGCGCGCATGATAGCCTTTTATTTCAAGCAAATGCGCACGAAGAGCGTCGGTGATGATCTCCGCCTGCCGCTCCTCCAAAATACCGTGCCCGGCAATCGGCAACAAAGGAGCACCAAGCCGCATCTGGGGTCTGATTTCCTGATGACAGCACGGCGAGGTCACAAGCAGTTCAGCGCCCGACTGCAACCCGAGGAAGAGTGCCTCGTCAGTGGCGGTGTTGCAGGCGTGCAGTGCGACAAGAATATCCAGCGCTCCAGGCGGTTGCCACTGCCCAATGCTGCCCGCCACAAACTGCACCTCGGAAAAACCAAGGTCCAAGGCCGCCATGTTCGCATTTTCGACAAGTTCCGAACGCAGCTCAACCCCAATGACTTCCGTCTTCCAGCCGCGTTCACGAAAGGCGTGGGCAAGCGCAAACGTCAAATACCCTTTTCCCGCCCCCATGTCAGCCACCCGCACAGAGCGAGAAGGATCCCACCCGACGTCCTCCAATAGATGCCCAAGAATCTCCACAAACCGCTGCACCTGCCTGAGCTTTCCCGCCATTCCGGGCCGCGGCAATCCGTCCACGTTTGTCACTCCGAGATGCTGCAAAAACGGCGCGCGCGCCAGGGCGTCCTGCGCTACATTGCGTTTGTCGTGGGAGAAATCCGGGGCTTGTGTGAAAGAAGGCCGCGCAGAGCGAACGCTTACTTTGCCGGAGGAGTCGCGCCGAAACTGAAAGTCGCCCGTTGTCGCAAACAGATGCGCGCGCAAGAAGCCCTTGGCAAAAGCCTCGGCAAGCACGCGCACAGCCTCTTGCACGGGGTAGTTCTTCGTGACCTCGCGCGTTTGAAAACACTCCACCACGCTCACTTTGCGCCCCTCCTTCAATTCCACGGGCCGTGCCTTGATTTTGCGCACGACGCCAGCACCCTCAGAGGGCACGGGATCGCTCAGGGTGAGTTTCACAAAAGTATCTGCCTCCCAAACGTTGCGGAGTTTGGAGAGAAAGACGTCTTCTGCTTGCAAGGGAGGTGGCACGCCCGGACGCTAGACCAATTTTACGAACTCTGCCACCAGAGTGTTCGGGGCCCGAGCGCTCCCACCCCGACCGCCGGATCAAACAAACGATCACTAACGCTGCCGCGCCCGACCGGTGAGTTTGAAATATTCAGCGTCCGTGATCCGTGCCGTTTCCACCCAGGCACGCGCCTCGTCCGGGGACGACTTAAACCAAGCTGACGCCACACGCTCCAAGGCGGACATCCGCTGCAACGACGCAGACTCCGGAATACTGACCGCCCATTCCGCGGCACCCGCCGGATCCTTGCGCGCCGTCTCCTCGACAAACCCCCGCACAGCAGCCGGATAATCCCCGGAGCCCGCAAGACCGTCCAACTGTTTGGCCGCGGCCGCCGGATCCTTGCCAGCCTGCTGCCGTAACGAAGCTGTGAAGGCGCTTTCACGCGCGACCCCCACCGGAAGCTCCGCCGCCACCGTTCCAAGCTCCCGCCCCAAACGCCTCGCATCCTCAGGCTCCAATTGATTCACCGCTGCAAGCGCCTCAGGATGATTCGTAGCCTTCGCCTCGGGCCAGCTCAATAACTCCACAAGCGCGGCGTTACGCAACGCCCCTTCAGGCAGTGCCTGCGCGTACTCCAGTACTTTTTGAGGATTGTCCTTTTCCGCCTCCCGCAACCCTTGAATGGCGCTGCGCGCCGCAGCTGCACCCGCGGGCGAACCGCTCAATTGCGTCGCCATCTCGGCAAATTTCTGTGGCGATTCCCTGGCCATGTTACCCAAGGCCGTAGCGCTGGCTTTTTGCACATCGCCAGTTTGATTCAAATTCCACGAGACAAACGCAGAAGGATCTTTTTTTATCCAAGCCCCCAAAAACAATTCGGGCTGCGTTCGAAACTCTCCATTCTTCGCCCACAGATCCGCTGCGCGCTCCGGATTCAGTTCCGCAAAACGGCGAACGGCCAACATAAAATCTCCGTCTTTTTCCATCCTAATAGGATGGAGCTTCGTTTTTTGAATTTCCTCCTCAAGAGCCTCTGCGCTCGCATTCGCCAACCGTTCTCTTTTTGCCCAGCGCTTTGAGAGGCGTGAAGTAGATTCTCCGGTAAAATCCGCAGATCCCTCTTTGCTTAAAATGGCACCGGCATCCGCAGGAGCCACGCCGCCAGCAGCCTGCCGGCTCGCAAGCAGCGAGAACCGGTTGGTGGGAGTGTTTTTGCAGGACTCACAGCCACCCGAATCTCCCTTGGCGGAGTCGTTGGCAGCAACCGCGCTCGATGCTGGATTTTTCCCCGCGTCCATAAAGCGAACACACTCAAACCCGGCAGCAGCTACGACCATCGAAAGCGGAATCAAGAGACGTGGAGACATAAAAATAACATTGAGGACGCGCCGGACATTGATGTCACTTCGGCTTTACGGGCGCTATGCGCCGGTAAAGCTCGCGCTTCTCCTCCTCCGAGATGGGCAGTTGGGCGATCATTTCGGAGGGAGCCGAACCTCTTCCCCAAAAACGCCGGTCGCTCAGCAAGGACGCGAAGTAATCCATCTGGCTTGCTTTCGAGAGTAACTGAGCGCCCGCATCGATCGCGGACCGGTCGCTGCCCCAACTCATGGACTGGTTCCAGGCATCCCAAAGCACTGCATTCAGGACCCCATTACGGAAGGCTCCCGGAGGCAAAGACTCTATCCACGCAAAAGCGCCCGGACGATCCTGCTGCGCGAGTCCCCACCAGGCACCGCTTGCAGCCCGTTTTGCAAACTCCTCATTCACCTGCTTTTCCGCGAGAGCAATCGCGCCTTCCACCCCTCCATTTTTGAACCGGGCATACGCTTCCTCAGAAAACATCCATGGGGATTTGGCAGCATCCGGAAGACCATCGAAAAACGCGGAGGCAGCCCGCGGATCTGCGTCCCTCAAGCTTTTGAGAAACCCCTGCAGCATACCGGTATTCAGCGCGTTCTCGTCGTACGTGTGGGCCGACGCGTCTTTTTTCAAAACCGAAAGTTCGGCCGAAAGGCTTTTAACCGCCGCAAGCACCGCTGCCGGAGATCGGTCTTCCTGTTGGGCGAGCAACCCACCCAGAAGGTCGGTCACGCCGAAGACACCGTTGATCCCAAGTTCCTTCAGCGCAGGAGTCTCTTTGAGGACGGCGGCAACCTCGAGCGCACTCCCCTTCCCCTGCCCTCCTCCAACCTGCTGCAAATAATAGGTAAGCGCCTCCTTTCCCTGGTCCAAGGGCAGCGTCTTCACCACCGCCAGAGCTTTCGCCGCATCCTCCTCACCCATTACCATCAGAGTTGCGCCAAGCACCTTCGTATCCCCCAGTTGCTTGCCCAACTCCAATGCACGCTGCGCGTCCAACTCCGCCAAGCGCTCCGCTAAAAACCGCCTGATCACGAGATTCTCAAGCCTGCCGCCCGAAAGATCTCCAAGAAGAGCGGCCGTTTGATCTGCAGACAGTTGCGGCACAATCTTCGCAAGTAACGCTAGCGCAGACGTGCGTAGCTCCTTGCCCTCCCTCTGGGCCAACCGGCGCAAAACATCCGCCTGCTTTTGCAAATCAAACCCGCCAAAACGCTCTTGTTCACTTCGATTGGGCACGACAAAACCTGCGTCTGTCTCAGCCCCTGGAGCCACGCCCCGCGCTCCGTTCACGGCTTGCGCGCCAGCCGTTGGGGAAGACAGCCCGCCCAAGGACGCCCCTGCCGCCGAAACATCCGCGTGCGGCTGTGCCATCCACCCAGCCAAAACGCCGGCGGCGAAAGCTCCGCCTAGAATCAGAATGGTCTGAATTTTAGTGAGGCTCATAACTCTTGATACGTTCTGCACTCCAACCTGCAACCTTCCCTATATCAGCCCAAACACGCAAAGACATCCGGATTCAATGAAATGAAGCCACGCTCCGACGCAAAAAGCCGGTTTGGCACACATTTGCCCGCGAAATGACAAAAATATAGCGCCAGTGCCCTTGTTTGGAGTGTTTTTTTATTGCGACTGAATCTCAGTATCAGTAAATTCCCGACATGTCAGACGCCAAGGTTCCCCTTACCCTTTGCTCCGCTCAATGCGGTCAGCGATTGAGGATCCTTGCACTCGCAGCCTGCTCTGAGGACTGCCTGCGCCTGCGTGAAATGGGCTTTTGCGAATCCTCGGAAGTTCGCAAGCTTGCCGACGGGTCCGCAATTCTTTGCTCTCTCTATGGAGTTCGCCTTGCGGTGGGACGTGCACTGGGAGCACAGGTTTTAGTGGAGCCAGTGGCGGCATGAACGCATCGACGCTCGCGGAACTGGCCATTGGTGGACGCGCGAAAATCACGGGCTTCACGTTGGAATCCGGAACGCGGCAGCGCCTGATGGAAATGGGGCTCACAAAGGGAGCCGAATGTCAAATGGTTCGCTTCGCGCCCCTTGGAGACCCTTTGGAAATCAAAGTGCGCGGATATCACCTTTCACTCCGGAAATCAGAGGCGCAGGGCATTCAAGTTCAAACGCTGTAATTGATTTCTCTCTCTCGCTATGGCGCAAGGAAGGTTGTTCCCTGAACGGATTAAAATCATGCTGCCCCCCAGCCCGGATGCGGACCGGGGGAAAGCAGAACCATCGGCGAACGCAGTAGATTCCGCCTCAGATCCGACCGCTTACGTCAACCTTTCGAAAACGCAAAGAGCGCTCGAAGCCCAAAGCCTTCAAAAACTATCGAACGCAGCTCCTGTCTTTCCCTCTCCGGCAGCCCAAGCCAAGGTCATTCACGAACCGCTGTCTCAATCCACTGCAAGTGTCACAAGGACGGACTCTCCGATGGTGCCCGAGCCTGCTGTGCCTCCTCCAATCTCTCAGGAAGAGCACATTACAAGTGTTTCCAAAGAACCGGCCCCCTCGGCCAGGCCGCCATCCTCTGTTTCCCCTGCAGCACCAGTACCTGCAGTTGCCTCCGTTCGCACCGAACCATTGGAGCTTGAAAAGGAGTCCACAGAACCGGCCACCGTGGCAGAAACCAAGCAGACGACGCCTGCTCCACCACCTGTTTTATTAAACGCTGAGGCTACCACTCAAACTCAAGAAAAACAAAACATTACAGAGCCCGCTACTCCTCCCCCCTCCCCTGCAATTGTTTCTTCGCTTGCAGAAGTTCCAGCGGAATCAGCTGCGAAAACATCTCCTGAAATTCTCCGCCCCTCGGACCAAGCCCACGTGAAAATCGACGGCGCTTCCCCTCTTCCAACACCCGCCGCAACACCCGCCGCAACACCCGCCGCAACACCCGAACTCGCGCTCACGAACGAGGCTGCTCACCCCGATCTTTCCGAAAAAACTCCGCCCGCGTCCGTTTCGCTGCCCCAAGCCGAAGCACCTTCACAAGCCCACTTCCCCCGCTGCATTGCAGTTGCAGGCAACCCCAACTGCGGGAAAAGCACCCTATTCAACGCGCTCACGGGCATGCGCCAGAAAGTCGGGAACTACCCGGGAGTGACCGTAGAAAAAAAAGAGGGTTCTTTCTTTGGAAGCCATGGCGAGCAGATGCAACTTATCGACTTGCCGGGATGTTACAGTCTGCAGGCCCGCTCGCCTGACGAAGCTGTGTCCCGCGACGTGCTGCTAGGCAGACAGGCAGACACTCCTCGACCGGATGCCGTTCTGGCCGTTTTGGACGCCACAAACCTTGAGCGTAACCTATACCTGCTCTCGCAGTTACTCGAACTCGGCCTCCCGGTTTTCCTCGGTTTGAACATGCTAGACCTCGCTGAAAAGCGGGGCATCGTCATCGACCCCGGCCTCTTAAGCGAACGACTCGGAATCCCGGTTCTCCCCCTTGTTGCCTCCCAAAGCGTGGGGCTACTTGCCCTCAAGCAAGCACTCTCGCAGGACCCACTGCCCCTTCCCAAACAACGCCCGCCGCTTCCCCATGCGCTCGAGAGCGAGGCGCGCGATCTCGCCGCGTCGCTCCCGAAAAACGGAGCTGAATTTGCCGAAGCAATACTGCTCTTGGGAATGCCCGATTCCCAACTCGAGCAAACATCCTATCTTTCCCTAGAACAGAAAACTGCGATTGAAAACGCACGCCAACGACTTTCGCTCGCAGATACCGATCCTGTCTCGGCCGCTGTGGACGCGCGTTATGCCTGGATCGGGGAAATCATCGCGGCCTCCGTCAGGCACGAGGGCGAATCCGGAGTGAACCTATCCGACAAGCTCGACCGCATCCTCACGCACAAAATCTGGGGTTGGCTGGCCTTTTTGGGGGCCATGGCACTGGTCTTTTTCTCCATCTTTACGCTGGCAAAAATTCCAGCCGACTGGATCTCCTCCGGGCAGGCGCTCTTGGGCAACTGGCTTCAAACAGTCATGCCCGAGGGAGACTTCCGCTCTCTCGTCATCGACGGCGTCTTGGCCGGAGTCTCGGGAGTGCTCGTATTTTTACCGCAAATCCTAATTCTGACCTTCTTCCTCGGGCTGTTGGAGGACACGGGTTACATGGCCCGCGCAGCCTTCCTCATGGACCGCCTCATGTCGCGTGTGGGACTTCACGGGAAATCGTTTATCCCAATGCTCAGTTCGTTCGCCTGCGCCATTCCGGGGATCATGGCGACACGCACCATTGAGCAGCGTAAAGACCGCCTCGTGACGATTCTGGTCTCACCGCTCATGAGTTGTTCGGCCCGGTTGCCGGTGTACACGCTGCTCATTACGGTCCTACTGCCCGGCGTCTCTGTTTGGAAGAAGGCGGGGATCATGTTGAGCATGTATGTGCTGGGTGTAGTCGCCGCGTTTTTAATGGCGGGCATTTTTAAGAAAACCCTCCTGCGCAGCGAAACGCCTGTTCTGCTCATGGAGATGCCCCCGTACCGCAGGCCCTCACTCAAAGGCATCTTCATGCGCATGCTTGAGCGCGCGTGGATCTTTCTCAAACGCGCAGGTACCGTCATCCTCGCGCTGTCCGTTCTTCTATGGGCGCTGACCACCTACCCCAAAACTGAAGACCCTAACGCCAAGGGCTCTGACCGCATCGCCCATAGTGTTGCAGGACGCCTTGGCAAGGCCATCGAACCGGTCATCGCCCCGCTTGGCTTCGACTGGAAAATCGGCATCGGCTTAATCGGTTCGTTTGCGGCGCGCGAAGTTTTTGTTTCGACGATGGGAATTGTGTACAGCGTGGAAAACAATGGCGATGAAACGCCAATCACGACATTGAGCGAGACCATGCGGAACGAAAAACGCCCAGACGGCTCGGATGTCTACACTCCTTTAACAGGCACGGCGCTCATGGTCTTCTACGTTTTGGCGATGCAATGTTTGAGCACGCTCGCGGTGGTGCGCCGGGAGACAAACTCGTGGAAATGGCCGGCGTTCCAATTTGTTTACATGACAATACTTGCATACGCAGGAGCACTCCTCGTATTTCAAGGGGGACGCCTCCTCGGCTGGCACTGAAAAAACGTTCTTTCCCTTGCCTTCCCGCGCAGCCAGAACGAACGTACAAAACCATGAACCTCGATCAAATATTGGTGCTCGGCAGTGTGCTGATCGCAGGCGCCTATCTTGCATCACGCATGCTCCGAGCAAAAAAAGCGCGTTCTTGCAGCGCCGGCTGCGAGTGCCCTAAACCAGTACGACGCTGAACGAGCGCCGCCTTTCTCTGCCGCCTTTCTCTGCCGCCTTTCTCTGCCGCCTTTCTCTGCCGCCTTTCTCTGCCGCCTTTCTCTGCCCAGAGCTCGCGCGTTCAAACCAATCACAAGGCGGCCGGAAGATGCAGTCCCGCGCAAGAAAAAGTCATCCGTCGCTTGAGGCAGTGCGGCTGTCTTTCAAGCGCCTGTGAAGGGTTCTACGGCTGATTCCGAGGCGTTGTGCGGCTTTCGTGACATTCCCGCCCGTCTCCTTCATGGCTTCCGTAATCAGACGATCTTCGATAGTATGCAGGTCCAAACTTTCTTCACTGGCAACGCGTGCATGCACAGCGCCTTGTGCTCCCGCAAATCCGACGCCACCCGAGCGCACCTTCACGGGGAGATCTCTCATTTCAATTTTGGAACCCGTCGCCATCACGACGCCATGCTCCACCGCAGTTCGCAACTCGCGTACATTCCCCGGCCAGTCATAAGTCAAAATCGCCTGCATCGCCTCCGAGGACATCTCTCGGTGAGGTTTTCCATTATCGGCGGCAAAGCTTTTTAAAAACGCCTGCACGAGTACGGGCAGGTCTTCCTTTCGCGCGCGCAACGGGGGCAAAGTCAAAGGCACAACACTCAGACGAAAATACAGGTCCTCGCGAAACTTGCCCTCTGAAACCATCTTGGTCAAATCGCGGTTCGTTGCGGCCAC
>CANJPY010000131.1 GCA_947476255.1 Chthoniobacteraceae bacterium
GCCACACGGCAATGCAAATGAAGCAAACCGGAGAACAGCCTCCGAGAGCCGGATGCGGGAAATCCGCCCGTCCGGTTCGATGAGGGGGAGAGGAGGACAAGGAGTGGTTGTGGCCGCAAACCATCCTCGTCTCCCTACTCTATTAAAGTTAAAAGAGACGGTATCACGCATGATCGCCAGAGGCGCCTACTCTCCAACGCGAAACGACCGTTTCTCGGGACTTGGCACATGGCATTGCGCACGGGTATTGCGCACGGGTATTGCGCACGGGTATTGCGCACGGGTATTGGTGAACGCGGATCCGCGCAATCCTGTGCCGCTCGCCCCGCGCAATCCTGTGCCGCTCGCCCCGCGCAATCCTGTGCGCTAGCCGATACCGCGCCAAAGCCGCTCAGTCGACGAAGGCCAGTTCGTTGGTGAGTAAAAGCACCTGGCTCAGCGCGGCCCAGGGCTTCTCCGCGTTCGCCTTCTCTGCCTTCTCGGGCTGGCTGGCAAATGCCTGAACCATGGCCAGCGCGGCCTGCACTTCCTCAGGCTGGGGCAAGCGCTTCAACACCTCTAAAAACAGGGCCTTCACACGCGCCTCCCCGGGCGCCGCGGCCACCACTGCGGGCAGCTTCGCCGTCGACTCCGAGAGCTTTTTGAGAAAGGCATTGTTCATCAAAAACAACGCCTGCTGGGGGACGGTTGTTTCAAACCGCTGACCCGTGCTGATGTCCGGATTCGCGAAATCAAAAATCCGGAACAGCGAGGGCAGATCCTGGCGGTCAATGTAACCGTAGACACTGCGCCTGCCCGAAAACGGCTCCTTGGTGAGCTCTACGGGCCTGCCGCCGCGCGTCTCATCCAAGGCACCGGCCGTTTGCAGTAGCGTGTCCCGCAACGACTCAAAATCGAGCCGTCGTTTGCGCATCGCGTGCACGAGATCGTTGTTGGGGTCGAGCGCGAGCGCCTCGTGCCGGACCTCGCTGGACTGGCGGTAAGCGCTCGAGACCACCAGTTCGCGAACGATGGCTTTTGTCGACCACCCGCTTTCCACAAACCGCGTGGCAAGCGCATCGAGAACGCCGGGGATCGCGGGCGCAGGCGTGCGAACTCCAAAGTCGTTGGGGGTTTCAACCAAGCCCTTCCCGAAAACATGCAGCCAGATGCGGTTCACCGCCACACGCGCCGTCAGCGGATTCGTCGGACTCGCGATCGCACACGCCATTTCCAACCGGCCACTGCCCTGCTTGAACGGCTTGCGGTCGGGCCCCTCCACAATGGAAAGGAACTGGCGGGGCACGGAAGCGCCGCGGTTTCCGGGATTGCCTCGTACAAAAACGATGGGCTGCACTGGTTGCGGCTTGTCGTAAAGAACCATCGCACGATCCGGTGCGCTCAGGTCCGTAGAATCGAGCACGTCCAATTCATCCTGCACCTTCGTTCTGGCTTCAAACACCTTGCGGGAATAAGCCTTCTCGACCTCGGGTTTGGAGAGTTGCCCCGCGCCTCCCGCCTGGAACACCTTCGTGCGGAGCAGTTCCTGCAACGCATCCGCCGGGGGCGTCGCATCCCCCGGCGCTCTTTTCTCGAGCTCCGTTCGCACCTCCGCGCAAAGCCTGCCATAAACCTGCGATGCCTCGGCAAGAGTGTGGAGCGGCTTTTCTGAAAGCGCCGCAAGGACCGCCGCATTCCAGCCCGCCGGAGGCTGCGCTTTCCAGCGCTGCAGCAGAGCGGCAGACTGCGCCTCAAACGCGTCCGCAGGCAGATCGGCGAGCGCGTTCCACGCCCCGAAAACGGGCTCCAGTGAGGGCTCCTTGAGCAGCCTTATCCAGCGCCCCAAGACCAAACCCAGCAGATTGCGCTGTCCCGCTTGGGAATCAAAGGTCTGGCTTTCCGACTCGAGCTTGAGCTCCTTGGCCGCCACCAAATACAAAGGTATTTTTTTGAGCAACTCGTCGTTTGCCTTTTTGCTCTCCCCCTCCGCCGCATTCTCTTTTTTCTGCAAAAGAGCCGCCCTCTTTTCCATGTATTTTTCATACTCCGGCGTCTCCTTTGGAACACTGATCACAGGCCGTTCCTTGGGTTCTTCCGTGCTCATAAAAACGCCGTGCAGCGAATAATAATCTGCGGTGGGAATCGGATCGTACTTGTGATCGTGGCACCGGGCACACGACACGGTGAGGCCCACGAGCCCGCGGGTCACAACGTCGATGCGGTCGTCGATGATATCGTGAATGCTGTTTTGAAAACAGCGTCCCACCGTGAGGTATCCCAGTGCGGCAAGCGTCTCGGGTTTGCGTGGTTCGGGAAGAAGGTCTGCCGCGAGTTGTTCGACGATAAACTGATTGAACGGCTTGTCGGTGTTGAACGCCTGGATGACGTAGTCACGGTAACTGTAGGCGAAATGAAAACGCCGGTCCGCATTGATCGGAGCGGGAAGCCCCTTGGTGTCGGAATAGCGGGCCACATCCAGCCAGTGACGCCCCCAGCGTTCGCCGAAACGGGGAGAGGCCAGCATGCGGTCGACGACTTTTTCGTAAGCATCCGGCGCGGTATCCTTTTCAAACGCGAGTCGTTCGGCCTCCGTGGGCGGGAGGCCCTGCAAGTCGTATGAGAGCCGCTTGAGCAGCGTGCGGCGGTCCGCCTCCGGGGAGGGCGCAACGCCCTTCGCTTCGAGGGCCGCCAGCACAAAACGGTCGGTGTCGGTGTGCGCCCACTTCGCGTCACGCACTTTGGGAGGGGACGTTTTTTGAACGGGTTGAAAGGCCCAGTGTTTTTTGGCGGCTTCGGGATCGGCCCCCGTCACTTTTCCTGCGCGCGGGTCATACGCACCACTGCGCACCCACTCGTGAAGAATGGCGACCTGCTCCGCGGGCATCCGCTTGTTGTCGGGCGGCATTTTGAGGTCGGGGTCGGTGTAGGTCACCGCCTTCACAAGCAGACTTTTGTCCGGCGCTCCGGGGACGAGGACGGGCCCCGTGTCACCGCCTTTGCGGACGGCCGCCGCGTTGTCCAAAGCGAGTCCGCCCTTGGTCTTGCCCTTCGCCGCACTGTGGCATTCCACGCAGTGTTCCTCCAAAAGAGGCCGTACGGACTTCTCGAAAAATTCAATCTGCGCCGGAGTCGCCGCCGTCGCCGCCCCCCCCGCATTTGCGGCGGCCTGCTCCGGGCTGCCTGTGAGTAAACAAGCCGTGAGCACCTGCAGCCAGAGGGCCGCGAGGCCTTTGCGGTCGGCGCTTCGGGCGGGTTTTGCCACAAGGCGGGCGCAACACAACTTCATGCGACGACCTCCCGGACGACTTTTCCAGAAACGTCTGTGAGCCGGAAATCGCGGCCGGAATGGCGGAAGGTCAGCTTTTCGTGATCCATTCCGAGCAAGTGCAGAATGGTCGCGTGGAGGTCATGGACGTGGACTGGGTTTTCGGCGGCCTTGAAACCAAACTCATCTGTGGAGCCGTAGACGGTGCCCGCTTTGACGCCACCACCGGCCATCCAGACGGAGAAGCCCCAATGATTGTGGTCACGGCCATTGACTTTGCCTTGGTTGGACCCGGGCGTGGGCAACTCGACCGTCGGCGTGCGGCCGAATTCACCGGCCCACACGACCAGAGTATCCTCAAGCAAGCCGCGCTGCTTTAAGTCGATGAGCAGCGCGGCGGTGCCTTGGTCGCTTTCGCGCGCGAGTTTGCGATGCTGGATTTCCAGGTCGTCGTGGCTGTCCCACGGCTGGCCGGGTGAGTGCCACAACTGGACAAAACGCACGCCACGCTCCGCGAGCCGGCGAGCGATGAGACATTGGCGCCCATAAGTGGTGTTGCCGTAAAGTTCGCGGATATGCTGGGGTTCCTTGGAAAGATCAAAGGCATCGGCGGCGTCCATTTGCATGCGATAGGCGAGCTCAAAGGACCGGATGCGCGCCTCGATTTGCGCGTCTTCCTGGCGGCGCTCCTGATGCAACCGGTTCAAGGCGGACAGCAAGGCCAGCTGGGCCCTTTGTTCCTCGGGGCTCCAGGTTTTGTTCCGGATGTTTTCAATGAGTTTTTCGACGTCCGTGTGTTTGGTATCGATATAGGTTCCCTGCAAGGACCCCGGAAGAAAAGCGGACTGCCAGTTCGGCGCGCCGCCGGTGGGATAGCCGCCGGGACAGAGGGTGACAAAGCCCGGGAGGTTCTGGTTTTCGGTGCCCAGACCGTAATTCACCCAGGACCCCAGGCTGGGGCGGGGCAGACGCGCTTCGCCACAGTTCATGAGCATCATGGAGGGCTCATGGTTGGGCACGTTGGCGTGCATGGAGCGGATCACCACCATGTCGTCCACACACTTGGCGACGTTGGGAAAGAGCTCGCTCACCTCGGTCCCGCACTGGCCGTGTTTGGCAAATTTGAAGGGCGAGCCGAAAGCGGCGCCAGTGGGACGTTCGGTTTTGAAATGCGCGCTGCCGAGGGGCTGACCGTGGAGCCTGGTGAGCGCGGGCTTGGGGTCGAACGTATCGACGTGCGAAGGGCCGCCATTGGCGAAAAGATGGATCACGCGCTTGGCTTTCCCTGTGTACTGGGAAGGATGCGCCGCCAGGGGCGAAGTCCCGGAAAGAGCGGCGGAAGCGGGGGAGGAAAGTCCTGCCAAACCGAGCAAACCCAAGCCCATGCCACACTGCCCGAGGAAAGCCCTTCTGGAAACGGCATCTGGAGTGCGGTGGAGGGATGAAGGCTTCATGAGTGAATAAACGGTTGACCCTACCCCTGGAATGACCCTGCTGCGAGGGTTCGCTTTGGGAAAAAGCGCGCAAACCTCGCCTTCAGCAAGGTTTCCCGGCCTCCCCGCGAAGGCATCCTCGAATGCGAGCGCCAACGCGCGCAAATGATACCGCAAAAAACTTCGGCTCGTTTGAAGGACTTGGCCCCGTGGCCCTTCCCCGTGGCCCTTCCCCGTGGCAAATCCAAACGCGTGTGCACCCGGCTTTAACGGCCCAATGTTTTCAGCGCCTGAGCGATCGGATTGGGCAGCTCAAGGTTGGGGGTGGAAGCGGTGTTGAATAAATACTCCCGAACAATCTCGCCGAGCTGCAAAAAGTGCGGCGTCCTTGTTTCGGCATTCACCGCAACCACCTTGATGCCGGGGCGCAGCGGAAGCCCACCGAGCGGGCCCGGGGGCCATTTTTGAGCGGGCCGTGCTTGGGCTGCCGGGGCGACTGGCGCTGCGGGGCGCCCGGGCGCAGCAGGGCGCGCGGCCCCCGGCGCTGCGGGAGCGGGTGCCGCGGCGGGCTGGCGGCCGGGCCGCATGTCCTCGGGCAACTCGGCATAAATGTGAAGGGTCTCGGTCCCCTGCTTGATGGTTCCCTGAAACAACTCCGGCTTGATCCAATCAAATTCCTTGAGGCCGCCCCAATCCTGATACTGGGGGGGAATGGGCGGAGGCTCCTCGCTCACGGGCGGCTTTCCGCCCTTTGGTTTCGGCGGCTCTAAAGAGCTGATATCGTCTGAAAAAGCGCTGCCACGGAGACCAAACTGCCCCGTTGCCGGGTCCATCAGAAAGGTGAAGCCCTCCGAGGACCAAATATCGAAACTAGCCTTGGCACATCGAATACTCTCCAGAGTCGTTTTGCCGACCACAGTGACAGACACCTTGTTCAGCCGCCCTTCGATGGCGATATCCTTGGGTGCAGTCGCTGGATACCGGAAATCAATGGTCCAACTCACGGGCGCTTTGGGCCGGACCCAAGCGGGGCCGGAAGGGCGGGGAGCTTCAGCAGGGCCCGGCTCTGCGGCCTGGGCACTGGGGAGGATCACAGCCGCCAGACCAAGCAAAGAACGGAGCCGCCATGCCAGGCTCTTTTTTCTAGTGAAACGTTTCCCTGTTCTGGTTAGATTTCTTTGGTTCATCTTGGTGTACTATTTACCCCCAATGATGTAATGAAACACTCGTCTTTGTGAAGGATCCTGTTTTAAGTTTTCAAACCAGACTTCACCGCCCTCTGCGTTTCCTCCCACCCCCACCCCTTATGAAACGTTTTAGCCGACCAAAGGCCTCCGAAAACGGTGCGGCCTTAATTTTGATTCTGAGTATTGTCGCGCTGCTTACTGTCCTGGTCGTCGCCTTTCTGGGGACCTCCTCCAAGCAGGTGGTGGATGCCAAAAGTGCAGCAACGGCCGTCGAAAAAAGCCAGCTCTCGGAATTTGCCACATCCCAGTTTCTGCTGGACCTCAAGAACGAGATTTTAGCAGGGTCCATTTCCCCGGCAGCCCAAACCGCGGCGGCCACGCCCGGCGCCTCCTCGGCGGCAGGCTCGCCGACTCTGTATCCGGCAACCCCTTTAAGTGCGGTGCCCGACCGCTACAGTGCGTCACGAGACTCGGACAGCGGAAATCCCAGCGCTCCGGTAAAAACGCCCCCCAACCTCCTCAAACAAAGTGCCTCCGAGCGCGAGTTCTACGACAGAAACTTGGGCATGGAAGGGCTTTCAGGAGTGGAAGCCCAGATGGCCTTCCCCAGAGCCGACGCCTACCCACCATCCTCCCGCGCCAGCAAGGTTTCCACCACCTCCACGGGAAACAGCTCCATTCCAGCCGCGCGCTGGAACCGGCCGCTGCTCCTGCCCCGCGAAAACTCGAATGTCGGGGATGTTTTTCCCAACGGCTACGAGCCCAAGCGCGCCGGGTCTTATGCCACGCGCGTGGCGGGAGCTGCGATCTCCGCAAACTGGACTTGGACGCCCCCTGATTGGATCTACGTGGCGGGGGACGGCTCCAATCCCAAGACCTTTAACACGAGCCTGACCACGGGGCAGAGCAACGCGGTGGTCGGCCGCTATGCGTTTCAAGCCTATGACATTGGCGGCCTGCTGGACCTGAATGTCGCGGGGTACAGTTCGGAGGACATTCCTGCAAGAGAAGCCGGGAAAAAAGGGACCACCGGGCTCGCGGACCTCAGGCAAGTAGGTCTGAGCGCAGAGCAAATCAAGGCGCTTCTGAAGTTCCGGAACCCCACGATCACCTCCTCCCAAGGCGGCGGAGGTGCGTATGGCAACAACTACATCAACTTTCTACTCAAAACTCCGGACCTCCAAGGAGGGGCAGCAGCGTGGCCTGCGAGCTATGGCTTCATGCGCGTGGGTAACCTAGGCACGGTCTCCAACCGGGCCTTCGCCAGTCGCCGGGAATTGACGAGTTTTCTTCTGAGTGGACTGGGTACGGGCAATGCGCCGGACAGCGCCAGCAGCCAAACAGGCGCCCTGATGGATAGCCTCCAGTATTTCACCCATTTTTCCCGCAGTTTGGAGCAACCCTCTTATAAGCCTGGTTTTTATCTGCGTGACTCAGGGGGCACCCGCACCCGTTCCAACGCCTCAAGCGCAGGCTCCTCCGGAGGGGGACCGGCTTCCTCGCCAGAGTCGCCGGTGTTCCTGCGCCCGAGCATTGTTCCCCCAAAGGACAAAGTGGACGATATTCTTTATCCCATTGACACGGTGAGCTCGGCAAATCCCCAACCGCCAAACGCGACAGGCGCGACCATCCCGCTCCACAGAGTCTACAAACTTCCGTACGAAATGGCTTTAGGCAACAACCGGGGAGGCAATGACGCCTGGGGTACTTTAGACGAACGCAGTTTCGGAAAAACTCCGATCAGCGTGGCTACCAGTCGCGTGACACCGGCTCAAACTCCGCGTACCGCGGCGTTACAGGATATCATCAACCCCGGGTTCGCCGAAGTGCGTGTGCTCATGCCCTTCCGGCGCCTGGACAACACGCAGGCCACCGTGGGCGAACCCTTGGTGAAAAAACGCTTCCCTCTCGAGCGTTTGTCCTGGCTCACGTACAAGGGGCCCAGCGCAACCCTCTCTTCCAGTGATCCGATGTACAACAGCCTCGGGACGGAGGCCAATATCCTGAAGGCCTTTGGGATGGTTTGGACAAAAGCGGACCAAAACAATCCTGAGAAAAACTCCTTCTGGGTCTATGACCACGGCAGGACAGGAGAAATCCTCACCCTCGCCGAGGTGGCAAGTTTGCAACCACCGCGGGAACCCGACTTCGTGGAACTGCTCTACGCGGCCATTGCCGTGGGCTCCGTCGGCAAATCCGCCGTGGCCGCCCACAACAAGGGCGCGCCGTGGGACAACGCGACCTACCAACAAGTCCGCGACCGCACAAGCCGTTTTCAGATTCTCGAAATCGCCGCCAATTTGATCGACCAAAACGATACCGACAGTTTCCCAACCATCATTAAACTCCCCAATCCCTACCCCAACCCGGACTCCTCAAATGTCTCTGCAACCTCTCCCGCCTTGTTCACGGCGAGAGGCGTGGAAGATCTCCCCTACTTCTATCGCCTGCAATGGCGCGCCGTGAAAAATCAAAACAGGGAAGTGCCCTTCTTAAAAGCCGCACCGGACATTGACCCCTCGTTTTCGCAGGGAATTGTGGAAATCACCAACCTGTTGAGTACTTCCGCTTGGAGCCCTTCTAATTTCAGGTGTGGAACAAGTTCTTTAATTCTTTTCCCTGAACTCTGGAATCCCCATGCGCAGGGCTTGCAGGCGGCCGGCAGCAATCCCGGGCCCACGGAATTTAGGGTGGTCGCAGCCTCCCAATCGCCCGGCGATGTGCTGTGCTCCCGAAACCCCTTGAGCTTCTCGGGAGCCATGGGACAAATGGACCGGGGCTTGATGAACAACCCGAAGCTTTACGATGAAACCACGCCTCCCGCCGAAAACAGCCAGCGCCTGTGGATGGACGCGAACATCAACAAATATTACTCCGCGCGCACTCTGGGGACTTTTTTCTTCTCCTGGCCCGACCGATCGATGGGAAACATGGATCTCTGGGGGGGCTTGGGAAATACTGATCCATGGTGGTCTGGCAACAACGGCTATCCGTTGAACCCAGGCAGCGCGCTTGACTTCAATCCCGACAACGCCCTTTTTTGGCCCCGCTCGGATAAGGTGGTTGGGACCCAGCGCGCGATGGGGGAAATGTCGATTGGGCAAACCCTCCTAATGGGAAGTGCTTGGGAGTACTCTCTGTGGAGACTCCCCAATTCGCTGGACACCTCGGATCTGGACGCGAGCTTCGCACGGTTGGTGAGCGGCAGCGTTGTACCACCGGGCCCGCTCCCCAACCCTTTTCCTTTCGCCCCGTGGGGGCAGCTTGCCGGGAAATGGTATCAGAGTGACGGATTGGATCCCGCGAGGTGGTACGTCCTCCCAGACGCGGGAAACGGTAGTTTTCCGCTCAACCAAAACCAACACTTCACGGAATACAACCCGATCCGAATTGCGCTTGGCTATGATACCGTATTTTCGCTCAAGCCGGTGGCACGGCATGAGAACAAAATACAGGGGCAAAACGCCTGGGTCGACTTCCGCGGCACGGAACTGCTTTTCGATGGCGCCGCCAATGCCTCGTTTTTCCGGGAACCGACGACGCTATGCCGTGTGAATGAGCCCGAAGGGAGCAGCCTGCGGGCGGGCGAGGACAACTTTTTTTCCGCATATCCATACAAAGGAGGCGTGGACGATGGCGTTAGCGGAAAAAGGTGGATCGGATTCTCCTTGGGGGAAGCCCCCAGCCAGTTCATCACCGCCTACAGGATAAAAACCTGGAAGTCAGACATCTTGGAGACTGATCCTCCGAGTAGGGATCGGTACGGAAGAAAGAACGCAAGAATTGTTGCGAATCCGGCCTACCCTCCGACTGATGTCGCCCAAACTCCGACCGGCAATTTTTACTTCGACGATCCCCTGGCTCCTGTAGACAAACCCTACTTTCGTTTTTTCGCTGTGCCCGTGAACATGATTGGGATCCAGGACGATCACTTTTTAACCGTGCAAGTCCAGTTTAAAGACGTGAATGGGACTTGGGTGACGTACGACGAACGCTACGTTAAAATCGGGGGAGGGGGCACCTCTCTAACGCCAGTGATTCTCAAGCGGCAACTCACGCCCATGCCCACTGATACGGGCACGAGTACGGAAGTCACTTGGGGCCCCCCCCCTGGAAAATCCGACCCTGGCAAATTCAAAGTCAACGGCACGGTGCTGATCGGCTCCCAAATGGGTTGGGGCAATCCCTTGGTCAGCAGCTACGATCCACGTTCCTCTCGGTTTGGACATCCGAGTCGCGGCGCTGACGGGTCCCAAGGCGCAGTGTATGGAACCCAAGCCCAGCGGGCCATGTTCAACCCGACAAGCCCCACCGATCCCGGTGTGTTCGGGTCGGGTGGTAAAAATGCGACGAACCGTTTTGGAACCGATATCATCAATAGTTTTGCCAAATACGAAGCCCCCAACATGATGACAGCCACCTATGGAGTGCCCGCGGCTTGGAATTTTGTGGATAAGTTTACGTGGGCTTTTCCGAACGTAGATACCTCGGTAAGGCCTTGGGGGATCTTGTATCCGATGAAGTTCGAAACCTTGTTTCGAGCCCTTGTGGGGGACAACTCTGCGGAAAACGCCCTGTCGGCTCGGCCTGATGGTTTTGACATACCTGGCCAATTCCAGAAGGTCAAACCGTACTGGGCGCAGTGGTGGGCGCAGGGAAAATTCTCGGGGGCCGAACTCTGGCGCTACCCCAGCGTGAATGCCAATGACTATGGGTGGTTTTCGCGGGCGCCCACGCCCGCACTGGGCACCGACCTGTTCACCTACACCACGGCTGGCGAAACCATCGCCAACAAGACGTTCTCCAAAAACAGCGTTTCGAACTTCAAACGCAGCGGTTATTTTCACATCGAGCTTGCCAATCAAGCGTGGTTTTACGATGAAGCTGATGCGCTGCGGATGGGTTCCTTGGCCGAAAATATTTTCCCAAAATACCCCGACAGCAACGATCCCCTCGCTCCGGCTTCCGCAAAGCCTGAGTTTCGGCAAGCCTACGCGGATCCCGACGATGTTGTGCGCCGTGCGATGGGGGCGTTCGCCGCTTATGGGGGATATTCCTCCAGCACGCTGGACGGTCTGCCCGAAGGCCAGGTCGGGACAAACATCAACAAGGACAGCCGCCCCGTGGTGCTCAACCGCCCCTTCCAATCGGTGGCAGACATGGGTTACGCCTTCCGGGGGTCCCCGTGGAAGAACCTCAGTTTCTCGACGCCCGAGACAGGGGATGCCGCATTGCTGGATGTCTTTTGCATCACCGAACCCCCTCCTTTCACGATCTCCGCGGGTGCCCAAGGTAGCATTGAAAAACCGCAGAATCCCCTGATCGCGGGCAAGGTCAATCTCAATACCCGGCAGGAGCCTGTATTAAAAGCGCTTCTGAACGGGGCCCTCAAGGATGAGGTGAACGGGCTAGCCCCCAGCCTCTCGACCGAAGCGACGCTGACCGCACAAACACTCATTGGACGGACCACCTCCACCAAGGCCTGGCTGGGCCCCTTGTGCAACGTCTCCGAACTGGCAGGGAAATTGTTTGGCAAGGACCTGCCCGCCTCGATTTTCAACCTAACCACGGACCCCGTTTACACGTCCATTGTCTATAAAACCGACAGTGAACCGGGCCGGAATCCGGATATGAACGGGGCCAAACTGACGTGGCACTACACAGGTGTGTCGGCGGACTTGGATTCCGTTTTTACGAGCGCGAGGGACCAAAAAAACCTGCGCATGCGCGAGAGCGTGATCCGCGGACTCTCGGGCGCGGGCCAAACCCGGGTTTGGAACATCATGCTGGACCTCATTGTCCAGACTGGAAAATTCCTCCCTGGCACAAGCGATCTGAGCGGGTTTACCAAAGAGTCCGAACGCCGCGTCTGGATCTTCCTCGCGATAGACCGGTTGACGGGAGAACTTCTCGACCAGCAGGTGGAAGACGTTCCGGATTAAGAAACGCCCGCGCCTTCCCTCGGGGCGCCTGATGAGCGAGCCTTGATTGACAACTGGGAAGCGCGGCGCACTTTATGTAACTCTATGCGGAAGAGTTTGATACATGTCAAGAGAACCTCTTTTGGGCCTCACCCACTGGGTGAGCCTGAGTGCGCTGTCTCCAAAGCCGGGCAAGACAGGACTGTCTTCCCCATGTGCTCACTTTCCCATGGACCGCGAAACTGACTAAACTCGGAGGGTTCCCAGCCATTAGCCAACATCTGAGGTGAACCGCGCAAGCTGTTTTTGATAAAAAAAGAGATCATTTTTCAGGCGGCGGGAAGGAAGTCTAGGAGAGGTGCTTTGCGTTCACGCAGGTGCGC
>CANJPY010000132.1 GCA_947476255.1 Chthoniobacteraceae bacterium
CGCGATACCAAGGGCACGGGTCAGGCGGACGAGGTGAAGGAGTTTGTGAAGGATGTGGACTCGCCGCGCGGTCTCGTGTGGGACAAGGATCGTCTTTACCTTGTGCATCCACCTCATTTGAGCGTTTACATCGACAAGGACGGAGACGGCGTCGCAGACGAGGAGAAAGTTTTGGTCAAGAACCTTGCGTTTACGTTCAAAGACCGGCCCGCAGATCACACCACCAACGGGTTGTCCATTGGCGTAGACGGGTGGCTTTATATCGCCTGTGGTGATTTTGGATTCATGGAGGCCGAGGGAACGGATGGCCGCAAGCTGCAAATGCGCGGGGGTGGGGTGATTCGGGTGCGCCCTGATGGAACGGGACTCGAGCTTTTCAGCTATGGAACGCGCAATATTTTGGAAGCTGCAATCAGCCCTTTGTTGGACGGGTTTACTCGTGACAACACAAATGACGGCGACGGGTGGGATATCCGCTTCCACCATTTCACGGGACTTGAGGACCACGGGTACCCCAAGCTCTTCAAGTTTTTCGCGGATGAACACGTGAAGCCTTTGGCCGATTACGGCGGCGGATCTGGGTGCGGTGCGGTGTGGATTGATGAGCCTGGCTTTCCCGGCGCATGGAATAATCTGCCTTATACCTGCGATTGGGGTCCGGGCCCGCTCTACCGGCATACGGTGCGAGCGAAAGGGGCCACTTTTGAGGAGCTTGAGAAGCCCGTTTCTCTTGTCAAAGTTCCGAAGTCGACGGACGCAGACGTGGACGGGATGAGTCACGTTTACGTCAACAGTTGGCGCAACGGTGGCTTTTCTTTCAGCAATCCTGACATTGGCTTTATCACGCGCGTGACACCAAAGGGGTTCACTGCGGAGCCCCTTCCCGACTTCGCCAAAGTTGGGGAAGCGGACTTGTTGCGGTTGCTGGAAACGAACAGTCATCGCCGGCGTTTGGAGGCGCAGCGGGAATTGTTGCGAAGGGGGCTGAAGCCGAGCGGCATCGCGGCGCTTGAAGCCGTGAGTGCGGATTTGCAGAAGCCATTGGCGACGCGCGTGGCGGCAGTGTTTGCGCTCAAGCAGGGAAGGGGAGAAGAGGCGCATGCGTTTCTGGTAAAATTGTGCGAGGATCCGAGCATTGCGGCGTGGGCGATTCGCGCGCTTGGCGACCGGTGGGATCAGATCACGAATGTGCCTACGGAGCCTATTGTCCGTCTGGGGATTAAGAGTCCGGATGCTCGCATGCGGCGCGAGGCTGCGAGTGCACTTGCGCGCATTGGGAAGGTGGATCTTGCCTCGGTGATTGTGCCGTTAATGGACGACGCTGACGATGTTGTCGCCCACACTGCGGTGCAAGGGTTGATTCGACTGAAGGCAGTGAACGCTGCGCTTGCGGTGCTCGACCGCTCGGATGTGACAGAAGTTTTGCGCGGTGGAGCGTTGCGTGTTCTTCAGGCAATACACGAACCCGCAGTGGTGGATGCTCTGGTGGCGCGTTTGGAACGTGAAGAAAACAAGGGGAGACGCTTGGGACTGTGCCGTGCGTTGTGCCGGTTGTATTCGGTCGAGGGTACGTGGAAGGGAGATTCCTGGGGGACGCGCCCAGACACACGCGGGCCCTATTACCAGCCAGAAAAGTGGGCGCAAACCGAGCGGATCAGCGAGGTGCTCTTGGGCGCGCTTAACCGTGCGGATGCAGAGGAAGCGGCGGCGTTGAGTTCTGAGTTTGCCCGTCACCGGATCAAGCCTGGAGACGCCATCGGGAAGCTTTTAAAGCTGGCTGAAGGCAATGCCGCAGTGCTTCCGACGCTGGCGAGGCAGTTGTCCCAGGAGGACACAGTTCCTGGGCCAGCCGTTCCGTTGCTGCTTAAGATTATACGAGACAAAGAGCAGCCTACGTTTACGCGTGCGATGGCTGGGATCGCTCTGGCCAAGTCTGAAGGTGGGGATGTCTTTATGGAATTGGGGGAGATTCTTCCGACGATTCCGAGTGGCGGTAACGGTTCTGATTTGGACAAGGCGAAGAATGCTTTTTACAACGCACCGAAGCTTGAAAATTTCCACCAACAATTTGAGGCGCTCGCGGCGACTGCGCAGGGCGAGAAAGCAAAGCAAGCGGATGTGATTTTGCTAAAGCTCGCCAAGCGTACGAGCGGTGCTCCCGAGTCGAGGATTATGTCGCAAAAGGCGCTTGAAGAGGGATGGGTGGCGAGCGCGGAGCGTCGGCGGCAGATTATGGCGGCGATGATGGTGGCCCGAACGTCGCTGGCCTCATTGGAACTTAAAACGGTGGAGGCGTTGTCAGATCCCGATGCGGGGGTGCAGAAGACAGCGGCGGAGGCAGTGAAGGCGCTCAAGCTGAACACGGAAAAGATACTGGCAGCGGCCAAGCCGACGGGGCCTCTCATCAGCAGTTTAAAAACGGAGGAGGTACTCAAGCAGGCCGTTGCGGCGAAGGGCGACCGTGCTCGAGGGGAACAACTCTTTACACAGCAGGGATGTGTGAACTGTCACACTGTGGCCCAAGGGCAGCCTCTGAAGGGGCCTTATCTCGGGTCGATTGCTCAAACCTACAACCGGACGGAATTGGCGGCGGCCATTTTGTATCCCAATAAAACCATAGCGCAGGGATTCGCCACGAATGTCTTCACCCTCAAGGACGGCGTGGTGCAGATGGGTTTTGTGGTGCAGGAGGCTGCGGACAAGATCATGGTGCGCAACATTGCCGGCCAGGAAATCACGATTACGGCGGGTCAGGTAGCGTCTCGGACGACAGATCCGAAATCGCTCATGCCCGAAGGGTTGCTTGGCAATCTGAGCGTCAAGGATTTTGCATCACTGCTGGACTATCTTGAAGCGCTGGCAAAGGGAGGCAAATAGTTGGCTGACGTGGATGGGCGTTCTCGTATGAGCGGCACGTTGTATGAGCGGCACGTTGTATGAGCGTGTCGCGGTGCTGAGGGTGTGGAGCGTATGGTGGAGGTGTGGGGTTCGCGGAAGAAATCAGACGGCTTGGAGGGCGTCTGTCCGGGCGTGCGTAGACAGCGGGGCACCGTAGGGCAGGATTTCGGGGAGCTTTGCGAAGTCGCTAATCCATGTCCAGAGTTGGGAATAATCGCGGTTGAGGTCGCCGGAAAGGCAGTCCGTAATTTGATCTGCCGCATCGGGATAACGCATGACCACATCCTTGAAGGAGAAGTTGGGATCGTAGAAGGCGTAGACAAGTTTACGCATGTTTTCCACGCCTTGCCGCATGGTTGCCCCGTATTCTGCGAAGCGTTCGGGAGCCAGGTCGCCGTCGAGAAGGCCACGGTGAATGGCCTCGCCGGCGAGCACTCCGCTTTTAAGCGCAAGCATGACCCCACTGCTGAAGACGGGGTCTAGAAAGGCGAAGGCGTCTCCCAAAAGGAGAAGGCCCGGGCCGGCGCAATAGCGGGAATGGCGGCTGTACTCGCTGGTCACCCAGTATTCGCCCGTGCATTCTCCGGTGCTGAGGTGCTCTTTGATCCACTGGTTTTGGCCGAGCTCGCGCTCGAACATGGCCTTTGGATCTTTGACGCCGTCACGCGTTAGATATTTTCCTTCGGCGACGATGCCTACGCTGATCATGTCGTCGTGCATGGGGATGTGCCAGAACCAACCCTTGTCAGGGACGAAGGCGATGGTGGTGGTTCCTTCGTCAATGCCGGTTCCGCGCTTGGATCCTTTGTAATAGGTCCATATTGCGATTTTATTGAGGTAGGGATCGTTCATGCGCCAGCCCTGCTGTTTGGAGGCAAAGGCTTCCTTGCCGGAGGCATCGAGGGTGATTTTGGCGCGTACTTCATAGGTTTCTCCGGAGGCGGAGGTGACTTCGACTCCGACGACGCGCTCGCCCTCGCGCAGGAGGCGGTTGACGGAGCTTTGTTCGCGCACTTCGACGCCGCGTGCGCGCGCGTGGTTGAGCATCATTTGATCGAACTCGGAGCGCTTTACCTGCCAAGTTTGGGCGATTGTTTCCTTGTCGTAACGGTTGAAGAAATAAAACGGCTGGGAACGTTTTCCGTCGGGTTGAACGAAGCTCACGCTGTATTTTTTCACGAAGTGAGATTTCTTCATCTCGGGGATGAGCCCGAGTCGTTCGAGGGGGCCGAAGGTGAAGGGAATGAGAGACTCTCCGATGTGGTATCGGGGGAATTTTTCGCGTTCGAGAAGGAGGACGCGGTGATGGTATTCTCCGAGAATCGCAGCCGCACTCGCGCCAGCGGGGCCGCCTCCGATGATGATAGCGTCGTATTCAGTTTCCATAATCTTAGCGTGAGGTGGGTGTTGGGGAAGGAAGGTGAGGTGCGTCGAGATCTGTTTCTTGGGTGAAACCCTTGTTCACAAGAAGCTCGAAAATGGGAGAGGCCATGAGGGTGGTGACGACGGCCATGATGACGAGGGTGGCGAAGAGGCCTTCAGAGATGACTCCTCTTTGTAAGCCAATGTTGATGATGATAAGTTCCATGAGGCCGCGGGCATTCATGAGGACGCCGATGCCGAGGGCCTCGCGGTTGGGAACGCCGGTGGCACGCGCCGCAAGCCAGCAGGCAACCCCTTTTCCGAGGATTGCAGCGATGAGAACGGCCCCGCACATGAGCCAAAGGAAGCCGGTGTTCAGGAGGCCGATTTTTGTGTTCAATCCGGAGTAGGTGAAAAACAGGGGGAGAAGAAGCGCTACGGTGAGCGGTTGGATGCGAGAGATCAGGTCGCGGGTGACAATGCCCCGGGGCATTGCCGCTCCCATGACGAAGGCGCCGAATACGGCGTGCAGGCCGATTTTGTCCGTGATCCAGGCGCCCAGTGCCATGAGAGCAAGTCCTACGACGAGACCGGCTTCGGACAGGGTGTCTCCATCCAGAAAGAAGCGTTCAAAACGTTTTGCGAGAGGGCGCACCAGAGCGAGGGCTACAAACACGTAGGAGATTCCGCCGCCGATGTTCCAGAGCGCGTGAGACCAGTTGTTGTCGAAGCTCGCGAGAACGACAGCGAGAAGGCACCAGGCGGTGGCATCATCGACGGCACCGGCGCCGATGGCCACCGTGCCCATCGTTGTTCCGTTCAGTTTCTTAAAGTGAATGATACGCGCCAGCATTGGAAAGGCCGTGATACACATCGAGGCGCCAAGAAAGAGCATGGCTTCGAGGAGCGACGTCTTTTTAGGAAACAATTCGGTGTAATGAAAAAAGCACCAACCGAGCCCCGCACCCAGCAGGAAGGGGGCGACCATACCCGCAGCGGAAACCGCCATGGAACTCTTGAGTTTCTTGCGGATGATATCGACACGGAATTCCATGCCCACCACGAACATGTAGAGCGCGAGGCCGAGCTGGGAGGCGGGAAAGAGATAACTCTGGGTATCGCGCAGGGTCTGGGATTTATCCCAGAAGAAAAGTGCGGACTGGGTTTCGGGCCAGAGCAATCCGAAAAGGGAAGGGCCAAGCAGGACGCCTGCGATCATTTCAGCGACGACCTGGGGTTGTCCGAAACGGGACGCAACGGCGCCTACGAGTCTGCAGAAAAGGAGGATGACAGCCAGTTGGAGGAAGAACTGGATGGCAAGGTGGAGGTTGATCATGGCACGCCTGTTTATACACTTTTGAGCTTGTAACGGAAATAGATGTTTGTTATCAGGTTGATAACGTTTTGGTATAGGCTGTGTTTTTATGGAACTGAGGCATCTGCGTTATTTTCAGGCGGTAGCCGAGGAGTTGAGTTATACGAGGGCGGGGCGGCGGCTACATGTGGCGCAGCCTGCGTTGAGCCGTGTGATCAAGGAGATCGAAGCGGAACTGGGAGCGAGTGTTTTGGAGCGTACCACGAGCCGGGTGCGGTTGACGGCGGTGGGGGAGGTGTTGTTACGAGAGACTTCGTTATTGTTGGAGCGTTGGGAGGAGGCATTGCGGAAGGTGCGTCGCACGGCGAACGGAGAGGAGGGGGAATTGCGGTTGGGCTATATTGGGCCGCCGACACAGCCGTTTTTGGGAAGGCTTTTGGGTGAGTATCGCCGGCGGTGTCCCAGAGTGAGTATTCATTTGGAAGAGCGGACGCCGGAGCGGGTTTGGGAAATGGTGGCCAAGGGACGGCTGTCTCTGGGGCTGACGCGTCCGGTTCCTTTGGCGGAGGATTTGGGACTTCAAACGATCCTGCTTCGGGCGGAGCGTTTGGGGATTGTGGTTGCGGAAACCCACGAGTTGGCGCGCAAAAAGCAAGTGGCGTGGAAGGCTCTTGAGCGGGAGCCATTGGTGATTCTCGCGCGGCGCGAGGGGGTGGGATTGCACGACGCTGTGTTGAGCGGCTGCAGGCAGGCAGGTTTTGCTCCGCGGATTGTGCAGAGCCCGAGTTTGATTGGAACCGTTCTGAGTTATGTGGAGGCAGGGAGTGGCATCGGCGTGGTCACCGAGGGGATCCTGGGCGAGGGACAGCCGTTGCGATTTATACCGCTTATACCGGCGCTGACAGTGCCGCTGGTTTTGGTGTGGCAAGAGGATGAAGACACGCCGCCACTGAGGCGCTTTCGGGAGTTGCTGGGAGAATGGCTTGAGGCAGGGAGACTTTGGGACGGGCGGCGCGCTTGAGGCAAAAGGCATGCCGGAGGAAAGGGCGGGTGCCTCAGAGTGAAAAAACAGATGCGTCTGATTGATCTGGACATGCTGAGGAAAGCGGGGTGGCCTACTTGGCCCTGCTTCCCATCTGTCATGCACCGCTCTTTGCGATTAAATATAGCCGCCGGTTTTTTCGGGATGTTCTGGATATGCGCGCCTCTGGGGGCACCGCTGCCGTTGCTGATGCAGGCGGTCGAGGCGTCGTCCACGCAGTTGGGTTTGTTGTCCGCAGCGTGGCAGGCGGCGATGCTGGCGCAAATTCCAGCGGCGCTTTTTGTGGAACGGTTTTCACGCCGTAAACCGATGTGGGTGACGGTGACAACCCTGCACCGGATTTTGTGGGCGGCGCCGGCTGTGGTGCCGTGGCTGTGGCCGAACGAGCGCTCTTGGTGGCCGGTGGCGCTGATTGTCGCGTTGTCGTTGAGCAATCTGCTGGCGAATCTTGGCACGGCTTCGTGGTTAAGCTGGATGGCTGATATCGTTCCGGTGGATCGTGCGGGGCGGTTTTGGGCGGTGAGACAGAGCGTTCTTTCCATTGGGCTTGTGCTGGGAACCGCTTGGTACGGGTGGCTTATGGACCGTTATTCCTCCGGGGAATCCGTGCTTGGATTTCAGTGGGTGTTCGCATTGTGCAGTGTGTTCGGGATCTTGGACATCGTGGTGCACAGTTTTGTGCACGAGCCGCCGATGGAGAAGGCGGCTGAATCGGCTCCAGTTTTGCGTCGACTGGCTGCTCCTTTTGAAACGCCCGGTTTTTTGAAATTGACCCTGTTGATGGCCTTCTGGACGTGCTCCCAGTCACTGGTGGGATACACGCTGGCGATGCCCGGCTTTTTTGGAATGGTGCATTTACGAGAGACCTTTGGAGCATCGTATTCGCAGGCATCTTTAATTTTTATCAGCGCGGCTCTTGGGGGTGCTTTTTTTAGCCGGATACTGGGTCCCTGGATGGATCGAGCGGGGGCGGTGGCGGTGATGACGCGCCTGGCTGTTTTGACGCCTTTATCGATGATGGCGTGGTGGTGTGCCTCGCCGGGGAGCGTTCAAATTGCAGGGCAAGCGTGGCCGGTTGCGGTCGTTTGGATGACGGTTGCCGCGAGTGTACAGGGGGCATTGTGCACGGGCGCGCTGTTGTGTCAGTTTCGTCTGGCGCAAATGTTCACATCCGGTTCCGGGCGCACGGTGGCGATGGCCGTGCATTGGAGCATCGCGGGAGTGGGTGGGGCTGTTGGCGGGATTGGCGGTGGCTGGTTGAAGGATGTTCTTCAGAGAGGAGGATATCTGTGTGGAAGTTGGCACGCTTTTGACGTTCTTGTGCTGCTGTCCGTCTTGTTGTCATGGGGGGCAGTGGTGCCGCTGTGTCGTAAACTGGCGCTTCCGACGGAGGCGGAGACTTGTGGTGTCACATGAATTTTTGGGTCCTTCTTTTTCTGGCGCTTGGGGCGCTGTGGCTGCAGGCGCTTGTGATTCAGCTCAGTGCCATGAATGCATTGCGCGAGGACGTGCGAGCGCGATGGGAGTCTCTCCTCGGGCTGCAACGGGTTTGTGTCAGGCGTATTTTGGAAGTCTCTTGTGAGGTTTCGCCCGGTTCGGCTGCGTTGATGGAAGATTTGTGCGGGCGGCTGCAGGGGTGTTTGTTGCCAGAAGATTCTGCGGCGCGTGCAGTTTTGGAGGAGGCGGTGCGGATGGTGGAGATGTCGCTGCCTGGATCGAGCTCTGCCTTAAAGAAGGAGGCGATGCGGGTGGGGCTTTTTGTGCAGTGGGACGCGCTTTTTGTGAGGGCACGCAATGCGAGGGAGGCGTTTGAGGAGGCTGTCAAAGTTTACGAAGGGAGACGCTTGGCGCTAAGGATGGAGGGCGTGGTCGCATGGTTTGGATATAAACCCCATTCAACCGTTGGCAGGACCCCGAAGGTTCGCTAGGTTTTAGAGAGCTTAACTACCATGGACCGCCTTGCACTGCTGGGTTCGACCCTTTGTTTTTTAGCAGGATTTGCACTTTCGGTGCAGGCCCTGCGCGGTCGCGTGCTTGGACGGTCCCCGGGGATTCTCTGGGCGAATCTGTGTGGTTTTGTGTTTCAGACGGTTTGGCTTTATGAGCGTGGGCAGCAGGCGGGGCGGTGTCCGCTCACGAGTCTGTTTGATGTGCTTGTGTTTTTAGGCTGGTCTGTGGCGCTTTTGTACCTGCTTGCGGGGGCGACCTACCGGTTGTCGTTGCTTGGGGTTTTTACTTCGCCTCTTGTGTTTTTGCTGCAATGCGTGGCGTTGTGGATGCCCATGCCTCTTCTTTCTAAGCCCGTGTCGCCGGTGAATGCGTGGCTCGAGTTGCACGCGGCGATTTCTGTGGTGGCCTATGGCGCGTTTGCGCTGGCAGGCGTGGCTGGAGCGACACTTCTCGTACAGGAAAGGCAGCTCAAGACGCGCAGGTTGCACTCGTTTTTTTACCACTTTCCGCCGATCCACGATTTGGCGGCGGCAAACCGGAGGTTGGTGTACATCGGGTTTACCTTGTTGACGCTGGGGTTGGTTTCAGGATTGTCCCGTGGGGTTGCGCACATTGGGTTATTGCGCGTGGTTTCCTTGGGGGTCTGGTTGTTGTATGGTTTTTTGTGTGTGGCGCTCGGCGTGGGTCGCATCAGTCCGCAGCGCGCGGCATGGTTGGCGATCTGGGCTTTTTTAGTTTTGTTACTGACGGTGTGGGCCGTCCAGATTGTTTCCAACGTGTAAGGTCATGGAATTGCTGTGTCTTGGCCTTAGTCATCGTACCGCTCCCGTGGAGATACGGGAGCGCTTTGCCATTGCAGAGAGCGTGTTAGGGGCTTTGACGGCGCAGATCGCGGCCCATCCGGACCTCGGGGAGAGCGTGGTTGTTTCCACATGCAACCGCGTCGAGTTTTATGTGGCGAGTCCCTCTCAGGCGAGGGGCTTTGTGGCCATTGACTCGATCTTGGCGACACATGGCATGGTTGTGACGGGGGACGCCTTTTTCAGGAGGGACACGGAGGATGCAGTGCGGCATCTGTTTAGGGTGGTGAGTGGTTTGGATTCGATGGTGTTGGGGGAGACGGAAATTCTTGGGCAGGTGAAAAAGGCGTACCAGACGGCGCAGGAGGCGAAGGCAACCTCCCGCAATTTGAACAAACTTTTCCAGCGTGCCTTTAATGTCGCAAAGGAGGTGCGAACGCAGACAAATATCACGCGTGGTAGTGTTTCCGTGGGTTCTGTGGCGGTGGAGTTAGCGGAGCGGATCTTTGGCAAACTGGGTTCCTGTCACGTGATGATTTTGGGAGCCGGGGAGATGAGCGAGCTCACTGCGGGTGCACTGCAGGCACGCGGGGTGAAGTCGATTTTTGTGGCGAATCGTTCGCACGAACGCGCTGCTGCGCTGGCCGAGAAGATGGGAGGCAAAGCGGTGCGGTTCGAGGAATGGACGCGAGAGTTTGGGGAGGTGGACATCTTGATCGGCTCGACTGCGGCGCCTCATTACGTGTTGACGCGCGAACAGCTGGAGCCGGTGATGGCGGCGCGCAGACAGCGGCCGTTGTTTTGCATTGATCTGGCCGTGCCTCGGGACATCGATCCGGAGGTGAACGAAATGGACGGTGTGTATCTTTACGACATTGATTCGCTGCAGGCGATTGCGAACCAGTCTATGGAGGTGCGGCGCAGTGAGTTGTCGACCTGCGAGGCGCTCATTGACAAGCACGTGGTGGATTTCACGGCATGGTTGCGCGCTGAAGCGGCCCGGTTGGCGCTTGCGCCGCAGGACTATGCACAGGCTTCACAAAATGCGAGAGTGCCCGGAGTTTAGGAGTTTTTCATGATCAAGACACTTACCCTTGGAACCCGGGCTTCGGCTTTGGCGCTTGCACAAACCGAACTGACCCGAGGCGCACTGGCGGCAGTTTATCCAGAGCTCGAGATTCGGATTGAGACCTTTGTGACACAGGGAGACAAGAAGCTGGATTTGAATTTGTTACAACGCTCGCCTGGAGGGGGAAAAGGGCTTTTTACACGGGAGTTGGAGGAGGCGCTTTTGGCTCGTCGGATTGATCTTGCTGTGCACAGTTTGAAGGATCTGCCTGGGCACATGCCCGAGGGGCTTGAATTGTCGGCAGTGTTGGAGCGCGCTGCGTCGGGTGACTTGCTTGTTTCCAAGCACGCGGGCGGGTTGGACGGACTTCCTAAGGGGGCGAGGGTGGGCACGAGCAGCATCCGCCGTGCGCGTCAACTATCTTGGCTGCGTGCAGATGTGGAGGTGGCGGAGTGGCGGGGTAATGTGCAGACGCGCTTGCGCAAGTTGGGGCAGCAGGAGGGGTTTGACGCCATTGTGCTCGCGCAGGCGGGGTTGAACCGTTTGGGGTTCGACACGGCTTCTGGGAGTTTGGAGTTTGAGGATTGGAGGTTTTATGCCGCCTCTCTGGAGGATCGGATGTATCCTGCAATTGGACAGGGGGTTGTTGCTTTGCAAAGCGAGGTTGCCCGTCCCGAAGTTCGTGCACTGTTGCAAAAAGTCAGTCATGCGTCCACATGGCTCGCAGTGCGTGCGGAACGGGAGTTACAGAGGCGCCTTTCGGGCGATTGCACGCTTCCGGTGGGGGTAAGGACGTGGCAGGAAGGGGGCGTGCTGCGAATGGACGCCGTACTATTTGTCGACGGGGCGGTGGAACCCGTGCGAGCGTCGGCAGAGGGGACGCATCCCGAGAGGGTTGCGGAAGCTGTTGCGGCTCAGTTAGGGGAGGCGTAAGGGCCGGGCGTAAGGGTGACACGACTCCCTGATCGGCGTCCGCATGCGGAGAATCCATCGGTAGAAAGCAAACAGTGAAGTTTGGTTCGCCTTCTAAAATCAAAACATCCGAGCGTAGTGGACGCAGGCCTGATCTGCCCTAGTAACTGAATCTTGGAGAAAGAGAGAGTTCATTTAAGCTGAACCACAGGCAGAGTGATCTCGAAAAATTTGAAGTGCCCCCTTCTTTGATGGGCGCAACTCTGTGCGGAGCACCGTGTTACACTGCGGGCGGTTTAAGCGCCGGTGCCTTCATTTCTTGAGGCCCACCAAATGGAGCCGAACAGAAGACCTAGAACAACGAATAGAGCGGTAAAACCAAGCATAAAGTCCCGCCGGGTTTGCCTAAATTAGCGCGACACGTCAAACGTTTTTGAAATGAAACGCAAAAAACATTAGAAATTGCAGTTTTTAACTCCCGCTTTCAGGTTAAATTAATCCACAGCAGATCTGAAAAGACCTTCGTGTACATGGCGCGCTTCATTTGAGGCAGCCATTTTAAATCAAATGTCTCGGGCCAGATCCAGCGATACGCCTGGAATTCGGGGTGAGGCATATCCAAATGAATACCATTCTCCTTGCCGTGATAATGGACCAAAAAGAAATGCTGATCCTTGCCGTGATAGCCCTTCACAAGTGAGCCTTC
>CANJPY010000133.1 GCA_947476255.1 Chthoniobacteraceae bacterium
GGTGTCGCTACGCTCAACCACCGGCAAATGGCGGTGATGCCTCCGGCATCTGATCTCCCTTTGCCGTTTTTAGGCTAATGCTTCCCCCTACCGGGTGCATAGGGGACTTGAACCCCCAAGAGTGCGCGCCCTGCCGGGCGCACAAACAAAAAGCCCGCGGTGCGTACACCACGGGCTTTTCGAAATTCTGTACTCTCTTGAGCTTAGCGCTTGGAGAACTGGAAGCGCTTGCGGGCTCCGGGCTGACCGGGCTTTTTACGCTCCTTCATCCGAGGATCGCGACGCAGGAACCCTTCGGCCTTTAAGACCGCGCGCAATTCGGGATTCGTCTCGATCAAAGCGCGGGAGACAGCCAAACGAAGGGCGCCAGCCTGGCCATGCATTCCGCCGCCATCTGCGTTCACCTTCACGTCAAACTGGTTCACCTGCTTCACCACTTCAAAGGGGCGGAGCACGATGTTCTGCAGCGCCTGTGTCTTGAAGTAATCTTCAAAAGCACGGCCATTAATCACGATCTTCCCCGTTCCAGAGGTCAAACGGACACGGGCTACCGCCGTCTTGCGGCGGCCAACGGTTACAAATTCAGGAGCCTGAGTGGACATAGTCTAAAGTTAGTGAATTTCGCTGACAGGCACAGGGTTCTGCGCCGCATGCGGATGTTCCGAGCCCTTGTATACCTTGAGCTTCGTGATCACCTGACGGCCCAGACGATTGTGCGGGATCATCCCCTTCACAGCACCCTGAATCAACAACTCAGGATGACGCGCTCGACGCTGGCGGAAAGACTCACTCTTGTGGCCTCCCACATAGCCCGAGAAGGACATGTAAGTCTTCGCAGTTTCTTTCTTGCCAGTCACACGCACCTTGTCAGCGTTTATGACTACCACGAAATCGCCCGTGTCGACGTGAGAGGTGAAAATTGCTTTTTCCTTACCACGCAAAAGGTTGGCAGCCTTGACGGCCACGCGACCCAATACCTGATCAGTTGCGTCAATCACCCACCACCGACGCTGCACTTCGTTATCTTTCGCTGAATACGTTGACATGAGACTTTCTCCAAAAAAGGGAGGATCAATCTAGGCTATCAATTCGGAAGAGTCAACCCTTTCTGAAAAACTCTCTCTCAAACTTTGGCTGCCCCGGAGCTTTCTTGTGTTTTCCACCTGGTTTCGCCCCCAACTTCCACCGCGTAAAACACTCTCCCCCAACCTGCTCCATTTCCAGCAAAGACGCCTCCACCGACGCAGAAAAAAAACCGCCAGCTAAGGCATCCAGGGATTCCCCCCTTTTTCCACCTTGGGTTTCACCCGCTTTTCCACCTTGGGTTTCACCCGCTTTTCCACTCAGGGTTTCACCCGCTTTGTTTCCAAATATCTGAGGCCGGAATGTCAGCCAAATTTCGTCCATGCAGCCAGCCCTCAACAGAATCCCGAAAAGCGCACCCCCGCCCACACACACAAGCCGGCGTACCCCATATTCCACCCCAAGCGCTTCCAGCATCTCCAAAGGCTCAAACCCTTCTCCACCACCAAGCCACACGGACGCCTGTTTCTGTAATTCCTTCCGCACCCCACCCGCCATCGCCTGCGTCGAATACACAACCGTCGGACGCCCCCACCCTACTCCGGTCTCCTGCAACCCCACCCAAGGCGCAACCGAGCCGTCTTCACTCACAAAAACGCGCAATGCCGCGTCCTGAAACACGCTCCGCATTCCACTCGGTTCCTTGCCCACAAACAAGGACTCCGTGCTGCCTCCCCTCGAAATATCGACAAGGAAAACGTCCTCTCCCCCAGATCCATCCCCCTCCCTGCGCCACCGGCCCAACCTCTTCATACAGTCCGGAGACTCCCCGAACACAATACGCCCGTCCCACGAAACTGACAGTACCGCCGTGAGGTGGGGACGCATCTCGCTCAAAGCGCGTTCAAACAGAGGGCCGGCGATGCTCTGAGGGTCCTCAGCGGATCAATTCCTCAAGACGCGCATCGGCCGCAGCTCCCAGCGCCACTGCCTTCTTGTAAGCGGCGCGGGCGGCATCCTTGTCGGCGGGCTTCTGGGAAGCGCACACCACTGCCAGATTAAAGAAGGCATCCGCGTAGGTCGGATCCAACTCCGCTGCCGTCTCCAACTCCTTGCGCGCATTTTCCTGCCACCCCTTGCGGCTGGCCGCGATCCCCAAATAATTGTGCGCCACCGCGTTGCTCGGATTGATGGAAACCGACTGGGTGAGCTCGTCCACCGCCTTGTCCAGCTTTTGCTGCGTGTAGTACACAATTCCAAGCGTCGAGCGGGAGAACGCATCTTCGGGCGCCAACTCGAGCGCCTTTTTCAAGCTTTCTTCCGCCTCGTTATAACGTTTTGCACGGAACTGGGTCACCCCAAGATTGGAGAGCACGAACGCATTCCCCGGGGAGGCGTCCAACACTTCTTTGTACAGCTTTTCGGCGAGCGCAAAATCTCCTTTGTCAAACCGGTCCTTGGCTTCTGAAATTTTCAACCGCACCTCTTCGCTCATGGGCGCGTTGCGGCTGCCTCCCTTTTCAGCGGGCGCCGGCGTCTTTGCAGGTTCCGTTTTCGCAGGTTCGGCTCCCGCAGTCGCATTTTTAGGCGCCCCCTTGCTTCCCGCATCGGCGGCCTTCTTGCCCGGCGTCTTCATGGCGGAAATGGTAATTCCCTCGTCGCTAATCTCCACCATGGGTTGCTTAAAGAGCGCCTGCTCTTTCTCGCTGAGTTGGAGCACTGGCTCACCAAGCAATCCAATCTGCTGCATCAGCGCCTCAGAACTCACTTTCAAACGGGAGACTTCCGCCAGCACATCCTTGCGCGCCTTTTCACGCCGGCTTTGCTCCTGCAACGAGCGGCTCAAAATTCCTTGCAACAACTCCCGCTCCTCGTGCTCCTTGTCTTTCTCCGCCACTGCCTTGGTTGCCTCGGTTTTAGCGGTCGTCGCTTCCGCCTTGGCCATGGTGGCCTCGGCCTTGGCAGTCGTCGCATCCGCCTTGGCCGTGTTCGCCTGCTGGTTCGCCTCCGCCAATTTTCCTTCCAGTTCGGTCACAGATTTTTCAGCGCCCTCGGCCTTCTTTTGAGCCTCCGCCAATTTAGCCCGGACACTCTCCGCCTCCTGTTTCATGGCCTTAAGCGTCTCGGCGGACTGCGTGCCTTCCTGCCTCTGTTGCTCCAACTGCTGCTGCAATTTCGCGAGCTTTGACGCGGATTCCTTGCTCTCCGACTCCACTTTTTCCATCTGCCCGCGCGCCATTTTCAGCTTCGCAGACACGGCAATCGCATCGTCCCGCTCCTGCGCCGCCTTCGCAAGCGCCGCCTTCGCGGCATCCCGTTCCTTCGCCAGTTTGGCCACTTCCTTCTCCACGTTCGCACGCTCCGTCGCCAGACGCGCCGCCGCCGTCTTCACTTCATCCCGCTCGCGAGACGCCTCCTTCGTGGCTTCCGTCGCCGCCGTCTTCGCTGCATCACGTTCCGCCGCCGTTTTCTCAAGTTGTTGCAGCAATGCTGTCTGCGTCTTCGCCGCGCGTTCAGAGTCACTCTGCGCCTGCTCCACCTGCTTGCGCGCCGCCGCCAACTGCTGCACTGCCGTATCACGCTCCCCCATCACCGTCGTCTCGCGCCCCTGCGTCTGGGTCAAACGCGCTTCCTGCCGGCGCCGAATCTCTTCAGACGCCTCCACCTCCGCCTGCAATTCCAGCTTTTGACGCCTCAACACATCCCGTTCTTTCTCCAAAGCCACCACCTCCGCCGCTGTTTTGCTCTTGTCTTCACGGGCGGCCAAAAGCGCACGCTCCGCGACGTCCGCGCGCTGTTCCAAAATACGGGCAAGGTCCTCCGCTTTCGCACGCGCCTTGATGTTCTCATCCAGCGCTTTACTCGCAGAATTTGCCGTCTCTTCCAAATTTTTAAGCAACGACGCCTTCTCTTTGCGCAACCGCTGCGCCTCGTCCAAGGCAAACTGCAAGTCATTCTGCAACTGGTTTAACTTCCCCTGGATCTCCGCAAAAGGATCCCCGGGAGAAACTGGAACCCCATCCTTCTGAGGAATTTGCGGGATCAACGGAGACGCCTCTCCGCTCGAGGCCGGCCGCGGCCGGGAGGCCCCCGAATTTCCCTGGCTTCCCCCTGCATTTGAAGACTGCAACCTCTGTATCGCCTGACTCGTGAGCTGCGTGCGATACTTCACCACCTGAGGGCTCCATGAAGGAAATTGCACCGTCAACTGTGTCAGCGCCTTTGCCACCTCCTGATACAAATTCAATGCACCCCCAGAGTCCCCTTTCTTTTCCAGTGACTCCGCCTTCTGAAACGTACTGTAGGCATTCAGAAACATTTCCGACCCGTCACCGGACTGGGCGTAGGCTGGGGCGGCCGCCAAAACAAGGCAGCTAGTGAAGAAGACAGGATAATTAGGCCGCATAAGGGTGAAATAACTAGCTCCTCTCTAACGGAATTGTCGCGCTGCTGCAACCCGTCCTTTAATTTGTCGCCATTCTTTCCAAGCACAGGAGCCAGAGTGTGCCACCGCTCAGAGGTAAACATTACCCAAAACACCCCTTTTTTCTCCCACGCACAGCCGCCTGAAATATCCCCTCCAGCCCCTGCTTCCTGTTTGCCCACAACCTGCCTGTCCCTCATACTCCTAGCCATGGCTGTTTCCCCAAAATTCCGCACTCTGTTGGCGACCGTCGCAGGACTCTGTGGTGGTGTCGCGCTGGGAACCCTCCTTCCCTCCGCCGACTCCCCCCTCTCGGATGACGCATTATCCGCAAAAAACAGGCCCACAGCCCTCCCGCAGGACGCCCTCTCCGACCCCGCTGCCCCGGGCGCCGACTCCAAGCGCAGTGCCGCAGAAAAAAGCCTCCTCGAGTTTAAAGATTTCTCCTCCGTGGGCAAACTCCCCCCAGAGAAACTCATCGCCCTCTTCGCGAAAGTCTCCAACCTGCGCAGCGAAACGCGCAAATACATCCTCGCCTACCGCCTCGCGAGCCAGATGGAACTGGGCCAGATTGAAAGCGCCCTCCAGTCAGCGCTGCAAGACCTCAACGATGGCGACTACGTCACCACCCGGGCGCTGGCCCGCCGCTGGGTGGAACTGGATCCCAAAGCCGCCGCCGCAAAAGCTCTGGAGACAAAGCAGCAGCACCTCATGCTCCCAGTCATGGAATCGTGGTCGCGCATGGAGCCCGCAGGCCCACTGACATGGGCGCTCCAACAAGACCCAAGCGCACGGCCCGATGCCGTCCGCCCCCTTCTCATGAACCGGCTCCTGGACCAAACCCAGCTCCAAAAGCTCGTCTTAAACGCAGGAGCTTCCGACAGCGACGAGATGCGCCGCCAAATCTTCCCCTTCGCAACCTCGCGTCTCTCCGAAACAAACCCGCAGGGCGCTCTCCATGCCGCCTCCAGCATCGAGGACACGGAACTTCGCCAGCGCACCCTTGTCATGGTCATGGCTCGCCTCGCTCAAAGCTCCCCCGAGGCTGGTAAAACCTGGCTCGCGGCGCAACAAAACCTCCCGCCCGAACAAAGACAACAACTCGAGCAGGTTCTCGCCAATCCGCGCTCCGGCGGCGGCCGTCGCGGGGGCCAGTAACAGCTCCCCCGAAACCGTCCTCGCTCTTGCTAAATCCCTCCCTTATGCGCCTTCCCTTTCTCCTCCTTTTCGCCGTCCTTTCCCTCCTGCCCTTCGGCGTCCAAGCCGCAGACCCCTCCGGCGCCCAACCGAACACCGGGACGACCTCCACCAAAATGCAAAAAGCCACCAACCTCACTCCCGCCGAAGCGGAAACCCTCATCCATGCCACAAAGGATCTGCTCGTCATTGACGTCCGCACTCAGGAGGAATTTGCAGAAGGACACATCGCAGGGGCGCGCAATGTAAATTTCAACAGTCCGACTTTTGCCGCACAAATGAAGGCCTTCGCCGATAAAAAGATCCTTGTTCACTGCGCCTCCGGCGGCAGAAGCACGCGCGCTCTCGAAGCCCTCTCGGGAATCTCCTTTGAGAAAGTGTACCACCTCAACAAGGGGTTCAACGCCTGGGTGGAAGCCGGCAAACCCGTCTCCACGGCGCCCCAGTAGCCTCCGGTTCCACAGCGCGCGTCCGTCGACAGCCCCCTTAAAAATATTTACAATCGGGCTCCGACCGCACTGCTCGCGCCCCGGCTTTAACCACCTACCACCCCATGCCCCTTTCCCGAAGGCCAGCCCAACGTGCTGCGTTTCTTCCAAACCCGGTTCCTAGAACGCTTCGGAGAGGCCCCATACGCCGCCTTGTCGCCGTTTTTAGCGCAACTTAAACACCCATGCTCACACGAAAATCGCCGTGCTGATCGTATTGGCCTTCGTCAACGCGGTGGTGTTCGCGCTCTTGATGATCGCAATCAATTCATCCGTCACCCCCTGTTTCGCGTAGAGCCCCAGCCCGCTCACCCCGGCCACGCCACTTGCAGCCAGATAATAGCCATCCGCACCGCCATCCAGCTGCAACCGGTCCTGGCCAACGGCGAAATCCGTGATTAACACGTAGTCGCTTTTCCCCGCGTTTTTCACATTGCCATCATCATAGAAACGCCCGCTCTCCCAGCCCAACTGGAACACATCCATACCGGTGCCGCCGCTCAGCGTATCAAGCTCATAACGGCCCCCGTCTTTCCCATACGCGCAACCACACAGAGTGTCTTTGCCGGCGCCTCCATTCAGATTGTCATCCCCGGACCCGGCTTTGAAGTCATTACCGCTGTCGTTCCCCAAAAGCGTGTCGTTCCCCTCTCCCGAAAGAATGTTTTCCACATCAAAGATCAGGTCCGTGCCATCACCGGTCACACGGTTTGTGCTTAAATTCACATTGACGTCGAGCCCAGCCGCCACGAAATCCGCGAGATCCACGCCCGCTCCCCCCGCGAAGGTATCGTTCCCCGCGCCACCGATCAGCACGTCGTTCCCGACGCCTCCCACCAGGCTGTCAGCACCCGCGCCGCCATCGAGTCGGTCGTTGCCCTCACCGCCGTCCAGAACGTTCTTCCCATCGTTTCCTGTGAGCCCGTTATTGAGCGTGTTGCCGGTCAGGTTGGCGTTTCCACTCGCATTAATCGCCGCATTTTCAACATTCGCCGGCAGGGTGTAACTGATGGTTTGGATCACCAGCACCGTGTCGACATCCGTGGACGCCCCCAGGTCGTTGATCACATCGTTTGCGTTATCCACAAGGTACGTGTCGTTGCCTGCGCCGCCACTCATCGAGTCGTTGAGCAGCCCGCCATCGAGGTAGTCGTTGCCCGCGCCACCGATGAGCGTGTCGCGTCCCTGTTCGCCAAAAAGACTGTCCGCGCCTTCGCCCCCGTCGAGCGTGTCGTCATCGTAGCCGCCGTACAGTTCGTCCTCGCCAAGCTCCCCATAGAGCCGGTCGTTATCGTTTTCGCCATAGATCCGGTCATTGCCGCGGCCACCCTTGAGCTGGTCCTGCCCGTTGCTTCCATAGATGCGATCATCCCCGTTGTTTCCTTGGAAATAATCCACCCCTTTTGTGCCGTCGAAAGTAAGGGGAGCATCCACCGTATCTTCCTGATTGATAATTCCAAAGGACGGCACGCTGATCCGGTTGTAAGCGAGATCTTTTGTCACGACCTGGCCGCTGATCGTGTAGGCAATATTCCCATCGTTTTCAAAATCATCGACCCCTTGCACGGTGAGCTTTTGAGGTCTGTTCCAATTGGCTGGGGTAAAGGTGATGTCCGGATTTAGCACCTTGCCTTCGGTCAGGTCGCTGCTTTGAAAATGCAGTGTCACGGTGTCCTTCGGCGCCACATTCAACGCCACATTCAACGCCACATTCAACGCCACATTCAACGCCACGCTGTAGTCCACGCTGTCGCCAGTCTCGCTCGTTTTTGCATTGGTCGACACGCGATTCGCCACCACACCCGGCGCCGACGCCTCGTCGAGATTCACTGGAATGCCGTTCAGGCTGAGCTTTTCCACACCGTCGAAGTTGACCTGGACGAGCACATTTCCACCGCTGTCTTTCGCAGCATAGTTTCCTTTGTAACTGACACTGGCGCCGCTCCCGACTTTCTGGATGCTCCGCGCAAGCATGCCGCCCGTGATCGTCGACCAGTCGAGTTGCAGCAGATCGCTCCCAGCCCCGCCGGAGACGGATGCCAACCCTGCGCCGACGCTCAAAGTGTCATTGCCCGCGCCGCCGCTGAGCGTGTCATTGCCAGAGGCTCCATAAAGGGAATTAGCGCCCGCATTTCCCGTGATTTTGTTGGCGAGTGTATTGCCGCTGCCACTGATCGCAGCACTGCCCGTCAGTTGCAATTCCTCCACATTCTCCGGCAGCACAAAATTGCCCGCGCTCGACTGGACCACATCAGTGCCGCCACCGGCCAACTCAAGCACACGATCCGCGTTGTTATCGACGATATACGTGTCGTTGCCAGCACCGCCCACCAGCGAATCAACGCCCGCGCCGCCATTCAGGCTGTTCGGAGCGTCGTTGCCTATGAGCGTGTTCGCGAGTCCATTGCCCGTGCCATTGAGTGCAGCGTCTCCGATAAGCACGAGGTTTTCGACGTTTGCCGAAAGCGTGAGACTGATGGTGCTTTGGACTTCGTCCGTTCCTTCACCCGCGTTTTCAACAACCACATCACTCGCCGAGTCTACAATGTACGTATCGTCACCGGTCCCGCCCGCCAGCGAATCGACCACGTAAAGCTCGACCCCGTCATAAAAGTCGTTGCCCAGATAGTCTGGATCAACGCCGTTCAACACATCATTGCCCGCGCCACCCACAAGCGTGTCATTGCCGTAACCGCCATCCAGATCGTCATCTCCAGCGCCGCCGGTCAGAAGGTCGTTGCCCATGCCCGTTTCAAACTCTAATCCGCTGGTGGGGTTGTCCTCTCCCCCACGAAGGGTGTCGTTAACATCCCCGCCAAGCAGCGTGTCATCGCCGAAGCCGCCATCGAGAAAGTTGTCCTCGTTACCGCCAACGAGGCTTTCGTTTTTGTGGGTTCCGTTAGAATTCATAAAAACTGTCTTGGCTGGTTGTTGTTAAATAAGGTTTGTTTTCCCTCTTCCCTCCCCGGGCTGATGTCGTAGTCGCGGAAGGACACGGTGGCGCCGCCGGCGTAGAAGGACCAACTGCCACCACGGAACCGCCGGATGGCGATCCCGCTGCTGTAGAAATCCCAGCACCATTCCCACACGTTTCCGCTCATATCATAAAGCCCCAGCTCATTCGCCCCCTTCGTCCCCACCGCTTTGGTCCCATCACTTGAATTCTCAGCCGTCCACGCCACGACATTCACATCATTACTCCCGCTGTACGTGTACCCGTGCGTCTGACGCCCTCCCCGGGCCGCCCATTCCCACTCCACCTCGGTCGGCAACCGATACCCGTTCGCAGTTGTTTTTACCGTCGGCACACTCTGCCCTGTTTTGTAGGTCGCCCCGTTTACCTGATACACGGGTGTCTTCCCCTCTTTCTCGCTCTTCGCGTTGCACCATTTTACCACGTCATACCAATTCACATCCGTCACCGGATAATTGTCCCCAGTCCCTGCACCCACACCCGCCAAATCGCTATACCCATTCGCCACCGCCCAGCCTCGTAATGTTCTCCACTTGCCCCACGTCACCTCACAATTTCCAATTTGAAAGTCACTTACCACCTGCCCTTCCAGTCCGGATCCGCTGGGCAGCGTCCCTCCCAGCACACTCACCATCACCGTCGTCTTTGGCCGATCCACCGCAGGCGCGCTGCTTGTCACCAACACGCTTCCTGCCACATTCCCGTTTGTATAAAACCCGCCTCCTCTCACCGATATGCCATCCTTGAGCTGCACCGCCCGGCTCAGGAGCACACCTTTGTAGGCGCTCCTCTTCCCCACCAGAAACAGACCCTCAAAAAGCCCCGTGGACCCTGTAAAACCCATCGTCAAGCCACTCACCGTCGACGCCCCGAACACCGGCTTCCCGCTACTCGGCCACGTTCCCGTTTGTACCGCCGCGACACTCCGTCCCCCCGCCACAGGTTTCATCGTAAGCGTGAACGCCGCATCCCCGAGCCCCGTGAACACGCCCGAATCCAGTGTCGAATGAAACGTCCCCAGCGGCGCGAGCTCTTTCAAAAAGCCGCCCGCCGAACCGACACTTGCCGCTGGTTTCAGCCAGGCCAGCGTCCCAGCCACTTCGCTCCCGCTCGCAGGCGCAACCTGCGGGATCAGCACACGGCCCGTCAGCACACCCGTCGAAGCCACATACACGGGCATCACCCAATTCCCCAAACCATCGTCCACCACCCGCGCCAAAGTGGAGAAAGCCTGCCCGTTGGGCATCCACCCGCTGAGTGAAGCCGTGCCGTCATCCGCCACAAACAGCGAGGCCACTCCGTACCCCATGCCGACTCCCTCTGGTGGCGGCAGCAATAGGGAGTACCGTTTGCCGCCCAATGTGCGGATGCCTCCGTTCGCCGAGTAGGCTCCGCGTAACGCGCTGAAGTTGAGTACCGTGCCGCCCGCAGTGACCGTCCCCGTCACCTGCCCAGGCGTTGTGCCCGAATGCGACAGGACCAGCACAGCAGACGTTTTACTCGGACGGGACACGGTCACCGAAGCCGCGTTGCTTGAATTCCACGCGCCCGAGAATGGATGGATCTTACCCTCCAAACGCAGCGTCCCCGTAAACCGACCATTCGCATCGCCGCTAAGCACGATAAACCCGTTCTTTGCGGAAAACGCCTGTTGCTCGACCAAAGAGCCACTGCCTACCCCTCCCTCGCCAACGAGTCCGTTAAAGATTCCCTCCGTCCCCGCCATGGCGGTGGCGCAGAAGACAAAGCACAACAAAATCAGGCGGGGCAGTGCACTCATAATGAGTTTGTCGAGTGCCCCCACCAGGCGGCAGCAAGCAAGCATTATGCTAATTAATGCCCCCCCCCTTCTGTGCTTTCCATGTGGGCTTCCCCACATCCACACGTCCCCTCAGTTTCGAGGTTCTTTGGGAGCCCTCACGCTCCACACGAACTTCATGCCGCCGGACAACGTTCATCAGCCCAACGACAAACTTCTCAAGGCCACGTTTTCATCTCCTGAAAACGCACGCGCCTTCTTTCAAAACCATCTGCCCCCAAACCTCGCCGCTGCACTCAACTGGAGCTCGCTGGAACTCGAACCCTGCACCTTCATCGACCCCCAGTTTGCCAGCTCCGAAAGCGACCTGCTTTTCCGCATCAAACTCCACCAAAACGACGCCTTCCTCTACCTCCTCTTCGAACACCAAAGCTCCGAGGATCCGCGCATGGCGTTGCGCCTGCTCTCGTACATTCTCCGCATCTGGGAGCGTTTCGTTAAAACCGAGCCTCCCTCCGCCAGGCTCCCTGCCGTGCTTCCCGTCGTCCTCGCCCAAGGCAAACGCCCGTGGAAGACCTCCCAGCACCTTGCCGACCTCATCGACATACCGCCCGAACTGGAGGAACTATTGCGTCCCTGGCAACCATCGCTGAAATACCAACTACTCGAACTGCTGCGCATCCCCTACGAGGCGATCCGGGGCACTCCCGAGGGCATTCTCACGCAGCGTGCGCTCAAAGCCGAGCCCGTCAACGAACTGCTCGGCGACGCGCTCTGGGATGAATCGCTTTTATTTTGCATTCCTGAGGATGCATTGGAGCGGTTGCTGCGCTATATTCTCAACGCCGAGCAGCAAGTCCCTGCCTTCAGAGCACGCATTGCCAAACTCCACGACCAACCCCTGAAAAACAAAACCATGACACTCGCCGACCGTCTTAGAGAAGAAGGGAAGATCGAAGGTAAACAAGAAGGGCAGCTACACGCATTACGAGGGGCTGTTCTGCGAGCCTTGGCAATTCGGCACGGTGATTA
>CANJPY010000134.1 GCA_947476255.1 Chthoniobacteraceae bacterium
ATCCCGGAGGGATGCAAGACTGCGCCAAGCGTAGGTTCTTCACCGGTATCACGCAGCTTCAGACAGCCCCAGCACACTCTGGCATCCCTTTGGGATGCGTGTTTGTGGGGCTGGAAGGTACCGGTGGTGTCGCTTCGCTCAACCGCCGGCTAATGGCTGGGAACCCTCCGGGCTCAGTCAGTTTCGCGGTCCATGGGAAAGTGAGCACATGGGGAAGACAGTCCTGTCTTCCCCGGCTTTGGAGACAGCGCACGGAGGCTCACCCGGTGGGTGAGGCCCAAAAGAGGTTCTATTGACATGCATCAGCCTCTTCCGCACATATTTACATAAAGTGTACCGCGCTTTCATTGCCGCATTTAGGTTCAATGGGTGCTGAGGGAACGGTTTCCCACCCTGAACAATGCCACGCGGCAACCTTCTGGAATAGAAACGTCTACAGGCGATTCGCCTCCGCCTCATGCCCCGCCCAAAGCTCAGTGGAAGCGTAACTGGTTGTTGATCTCGCGGACTTTGCGCGTCACGCGCATCCGCTGACCATCCCCTAAAACAGCCACGTGCTCACCGGCCTCCCCCTTCTTGATCTCGCGCACAAAACCCGTGCGCACTAGGGCTGAACGACTGATGCGCACAAACATGTCAGCCGGAAGACGCCGTTCGATACTGCCCAATGTTTCCCGCAGAATATCGGAAGCACCCCCGGAATGGAGCACCACATAGTTGCTCGCAGCCTCTACCCAATCGATCGATTCCACAGGCATGTAGATGACCTTCTCACTGCGCCTCACCGCAATGCGCCTCAGAACGGCCGCCGCAACTTCAATCTCTGCAGAAGAATCTGCCTCTGCGCGAAGCAGCGCTCCCTGCTTAGGAAGAATCCTCAGTCGCACCCGCTCCAGGCAGACGTGCAGACGCTTGGCCGAGGTTGGCTTCAGCAGATAGTCATGCGCAGCCACCTCAAAAGCTTGCAGCGAAAAATCAGGATACGCCGTGACAAAAACCACTGCAGGAGGGTTCAGCACAGACTCGGCGGCAAGCTTCTCAAGCTTCTCAAGCGCCTCAAACCCGTTCATCCCGGGCATCTCCACGTCTAAAAACACCAAGTGGGGCTGCTGCACAGGAACACTCGCAAGCATCTCCGGCCCCGAGCAGCACTCGCCCACAACCTCCACCTCAGGCTCCTGGGAAAGCAACTGAAGCATACGGCGCCTTGCGAGCATCTCGTCGTCTACAATCAACACACGAAGTTTCACGTCACGAAAACGGTATCAAGAATTCCACCACACAGCCACCTTCATTAACCACACTCATGCTCGCCCGCTCGCCATAAAGCGCCAACAAGCGGGCCCGCGTATTCGCCAACCCCGTTCCCTCCCGAAAGGAATGGGCGCAGCCCGAACCGTTGTCGGCCACACGCATCACGAGTTGCCCGCCCGCCCGCCGCGCCTCGATCGAAATCACGCACCCTTCGGCTTTCGACGCAAAAGCGTGTTGGAATGCATTCTCCAAGATCGGTTGCAACAGCATGAATGGAACCCGACACCGCTTGGTCTCCGCGCCCACTCTCTCGACCACCTCCAACCGGCCAGCAAAGCGGATCTTCTCAATCTCCAGATAACTTCGCGCGAATTGAAACTCCTGCTCCAACGGAATCTCATTTTGCTCGGGCGCATTCAGCACCAGCCGCAAAAAATCAGCGAGCGCAACAAGCATTTCATCGGCACGGTCCACGCTTTCGTGCATCAAAGCCGCTATGCTGTTGAGAGCGTTGAAAAGAAAGTGCGGACGCAACTGCATCACGAGGGCACGCAACCGTGCCTTATTGAGCGACGCCTCCAATTCCAGCGCCATGCGGGCACGCTCGGCAGACATCCTTCGAAAATACAGAGCATTACTTCCAAAAATAACCGCCAATAAAAAAACGGCGTTTTGCCACGAAAAGAAAAACCGGCGACGCCCCTCATCATGGAGTTTCCCTCGACGCTCGCCCGCGTGCTCCACCATTTTTCTCTCCCCCCGCGCTGGCAGACCGTCCCCCGGTTCCTCCTGCCGAGATGAACGCGCTGCACGCCCGTCACGCTCCTCTGGAGCATGAAAGTTCACATGAAGCTGCTCCTGAATGAAAACAGAAAGAAACCAGGCAAGCACGCCGGCTCCCAAATGCACCGGCAGATTGCGACGCCAAACGCCCTGCTCCAAAGGTGCTTTATGCGCAAGAAGATAAAACAGAGGCGAAAGAAACGGCCACACTATCCAAGCCCGCCCCACACGCCAGAGACTCTGCACCCAGTCACTCGCAAGCGCACCGGAAAATTGCAACGAAAGTGCCACCGTCACCAAAGCCCATCCAAGAAACGACCACACCCACCAGTAGGGCAAAGATTTGACGCGACTCTGTGGCACAGCATCCACCCTACACGCGCGCACCAGACGACGATAGAAGTTTCATTCGCCACCAGCGCCCGCCAATCTTGCGCCCCGCGTTTCTACCGGCTTGCGTCATTCCTTCCCAAGCACAAATGCCACATCACATTGTGCACGAAGGTCTGCCTCTCAAAGCCTCGCGCCAACATCATGGCAACCTAACCCAAATTTGCTTCGCATGCTGCAATTTCTGTCCTGAAACATTCAGCGCAAGAACGCGCCCGTACCCGTTCACTTTCAGGGCGGCGAGTCCGATGGCAGCGCGAAAGAACTCGTCTGAGCATCCCTCTCACACGCTTCACCTCCGACTACCTGGTTTGAAAAAAACGGGTGGCCACGATGGCCTGCACAAATTCCTGGAATCTGTACTCATGCTTTGCGGCGTGGGCGCAAATTTCCTCAACGGCTAAATGGTCGCCATACCCGATCGGCCTTCCCAGAGCGTAACATAGAAGCTTCTCCGCAAATCCTTTCACAAATGCCGGACTTTCGCTCACCAAGGCGGCCTTGAACTCTTCCAGACTGGAAAACTCACGCCCGCCCGGCAAACGCCCGCTGACATCAAGCACGGGCGACCCCTTGTCTCCTCGCATTCCCTCCCCATTCTGCCGCTCACGCCACATTCCAATGGCATCGTAGTTTTCAAGGGCCATTCCAAACGAATCCACCCGTGCGTGGCAACTCGCGCAGTTTTCCGAGAGGCGATGCTCCTCAAGCCTCTCCCGCACGCTTCGCGGTTTCCGGTCTTTAAGCGCGGGCAAGTCACCCGCATTCGGAGGCGGCGGCGGCACCTGTTGATTCCATAGCGCATCCAGCACCCACACTGCGCGTCTAACGGGAAGCGTCCTAGTCCCATCCGCCAGATAAGTTAATATTCCCGCCATTCCAAGCACTCCACCGCGGTGGTGAGCCGTGGGCGACGCAACCTCCCGGAACTGTTCCCCCTGAACCCCTTCAATGCCATAGTGCGCCGCAAGCCGTTCGTTGATCACGAGAAATGGACTGTCGAGAAAAAGCGTCACAGGCAGATCCTTCTTTAACAACGTGTGACAGAATTCCACAGGCTCCCGCTTTGAGCTATCCCGCAGTGCATCATCGTAATGTTTATAAAGATCGCGGTTCGGCACGGGCGCATTTTCAAAATTACGAACCCCGAGCCATTGCCCTGCGAAGTTGCGGGAAAACTCAGCTGCCTTAGGGTCCGCTATCATACGCGCCACTTGCGCCCTCAACACGCTAGGGACGTGGAGCTTGTTCTGCGCCGCGAGCGCATGCAATGCCGTATCAGGACCGCTACTCCAGAGCAGATAGGACAGGCGGCTCGCAAGCTGCCAGTCTTCAATCTGCGCTAGTCCTCGGGCCGCCTTGTCCTGGGCCTGCGCGGTTTGAACCTCGCTTCCGACATACAAAAACTTCGGAGAACAGAGCACGTTTTTTAAGCCTTCGCGCACCGCGAGGATAAAGGTCAGGTTACGTTCCTCCTTCGTTTTGAGTGTCCATTGCACTACTCGGTCCAATTCCTCGGGAGTCACGCTCCGACGGTAGGCTTGAGGGAGCAGTTTCGCAAAAATCTCGCGCAGATACCCTTTATCCTCGCGTTGTTCCCCTTCAAAAAAGAGACGCGTGCGTGCTTCCGGCGGCCATTTCACGATCGGCCCTTCCCATTCCATTTTTCCAATCCATAGCCTCGGTCTCTTGGCTATGTTCAGCTTCGGATTGTACACCCAGTAGGGCCCCTCAAACGTCTTCCTGCTTTCTGTGGCTGTGGCAATGGTTTGTTCAAGTTTCTGCTTCTTAAGCTCAATTTCCTCGGCCGGCTTCTTCTCGCTTTTCGCCCTCGCAATCTCCCCTCCGACAATTACTTGCTTCCACTGCACATCCCAATACGACGGGTCCGCAACCACCGCATCCTTCCGGTCTCCAAAATCCCACCGCAATCTCCAGTCACGGTTCATTCCCGGGGGCCCCAGCTGCAGATAGATTAGAAATTCGTACTCTTTTGGCGCCTCCAACGGGGCATCTACAACCACACTTTGCACGGCCTCGATCGGACTCCCAAGTCCGTACTGCACCGTCAATCGGACGTCTTTTTGAGCCTCCTCATCCGCTCCTGCAAAAGCTCCTGCCTGCACACGGATGCGATACCAACCGTCGCGCGTCACGCCCTTTTTACCCCAGTCAACGTTGTAAAAACGAAGGTTGTGAAGATATTCCACGCCTCCGTTTTTGAGGCTCCAATCGTAAGGACCGTGCGGCACATAGCGCCGGTCTTTAGAACCCCACTGGTCAAAATTTGGCTGCGGAATCCAGCTCAGCGGCTCCTTTAACCCGGCAATCACACTCGGCACACTTGTCTCCACATACGCGCCAGTCTCGTCCTTATAAGCAGTCATCAGACCATGCACGTACCTTTCCGTCGTTCCATCATAGGTAAACTTCTGCACTTTCGGTTCCTCGTTGAAGACTGCTTCATTCAGGATCACTTCCGCGACTGTCATGTACTGTGCAAGTTGCCCCTCGTCCATAAAAAGGCCCGCAGCTCCCCGGTCAAAGCCTCCCACCTTCCCGTCCGCCGGCAGTTCCTTCTCAATTCGACGGGTGAAATTCTCCTCTAAGCCCAGCAGGTCACGCACTGAATTCGCATACTCCACCCGGTTCAATCTGCGCATCGGAACACGCCCACCAGCTCCTTGAGCAGCCTTGGTGGTCTCCTCCAACTTTTGAGCGACCCACGATGTCAGCGCGTACGCCTCCTCGGCATTCGGGCGAGGTTTCTTTTTCGGCGGCATCTCCCCCGAATTAATCTTGTCCATCACTTCCTTCCACTGCCCCGCACTGTTACCTCCATTAAAATCCGCGCTCAGCAGGTCAACTCGGAAGCCCGCGCGCGCGGAATCCGCATCGTGACAGGATACGCAATGTGTTTCAAAGAAAGTCTCGGCAGACCGAGGCAGGCCACTCCCAAAACACTGCGACCTACTCCAAACAGCCAGAAAAACGGCGATGCTATAAAAAACACATTTCATGGAGAGCTCCAATCCCGCGAGGCAAGACGCAATGCTTGATAAACACCATCTTTGAGCTGTCTAAAATTTAAACCGTTGGACGCGGCACATTACTTGGCGGGCGCTGTGTGGAGGATGGCAGTGCCACTGTCGGCCATGCCACTCTTGTACGCTATCGCAGTCACTTGGATGCCGGGTTGCGCACTGATTGCACCGCAATACACGTAGCCGTTGGTACGAGTTGGCCGTGTACCGTCGAGGGTGTAACGAAACCAAGCCCCGGGCGTCGTAGATTTGAGGGTGATCGTCTTCCCGTCGCCTGCCAGCTCCGGCTTGCCACAAGGTTCGACGCCTTCTTTGTAGAGCTCGCAATCGGGGTAATTTTGAACCACATCCCATGCCAACCGTTGAATTGCTCCAGCCTGTTCCGATGTGAGATTGGTGCCGATGGGCAGCAGCCTGCCCTCGGGGGATTCCTTATAGAGAGCGGCGTACCAAGTGCAATCCACGAGAAAGCAACCCGCTGGATTTACGTGCACACGGTCCTCGAAAAACGTCGCGTAAAAATTCGTCTCTCCCGGCTCTATCCCTGGAAACTTCCCTTGGTCAATCCAAGTGCGCACCCACCCAAGCGCAAGCGCGCTGGGAATGATTCGCACCGGCTTTCCCTCGCGGGTTTGCCCGGTGATTCCGTGCCTTACTTCCTCGTTGTAGAGCAACATCGCTGCCATCGATTCCTGCCACGTCAACGCCGGAAAAGTCTTCTGCATCTGAAAACTCGGCACCTCACCCTTGTCCGTGGGGCGGCTGCGTTCCATCTCAACCCACTCCGCATACAGCCAGGGCTGGACATTCGGGGAGGTTTTGCGCACCAACTCCATAAACTTTACGCAATGCTCCACCTCCCGTGAAACATTGAAATCCCGAGGTTGCATCGTGAAATAATCCAGCGGATGCACCGCTTTTCCGTACGTCTCGTCCCAGCGTTTTTTATCGGGCCCCTGCCCCTCCGCCCATAACTTCATGGTGAGCGCACCGCCGATGAGATACGCCGGAAAATCGTCGCGTCCACCTGCTGTTCTTAAGAATGTACGAAGGCGACTTGCGTTCCCAGTCAGACTATTGCCGACGTGAAAGGAATTCATTGCCGCGTGAGGCTGCTTGCCCACCCAAAGCGTGGAAAGCACCGCCGGACTTGGCGCAAGTTTCTCACTGAATGCGACCGCAGTGAGCATTGCATTCTTTTCGATTGTGAACGGCTTGCTAAAGATTATTCCGGTTTTCTCCGTGGGAAGGGTTCCGTCTAAAGTGTAGCGGATGACGGAGTCCGGCGTCGCGCATTTCATCGTCACAAGCTGAGGCTTCTCAAAATCTCCACCGCCCGGTGCGATCGAGGGCCGCGCAGTCGCCGCCTGATCTTCTAGGTCGAGTCCCACATACTGACCATCCGTGTTACTCGAATTAAACCATGTCTCCAATTTTCCATCCAATACCGTCTTCCATGCTCCGCCGGGCGCAACAAAGCCCGCAGAGCCAAACCCGGAGCCTTTAAGCTTGGTTTCTCCCGCATAAAATTCGAGCTCCGCAATATTTCCTCTGGAGCCCGTCGGAGCTTCATAACGCACCCACCGGTACGGTGAGGCGCTCTCAAATTTTACCTCACTCCACTCCCCTCGTTTTGGTGTCGTTTTAATTTCAACGAGCACCTTGAACCCTTCGCTGGCAGACACGTTCGAGCCCGCAAATCTACCTCCAACCATAACCTGCTCCCGCTCTGGCGCTGGCACAAAACGCACACGATTCACGATTACAGGCCCACCGGATTTTTCGGACGGGGCACTCGAGATACCAACCACCAGGTTTGAAAGACCGTCTTTTTTCGGAGCCCCCACTTTCGCTCCATACGCCTCTATTGCAGCAGCTTGAAACTTGCCCAATATATCCTTCCCGTTGCCAGTCCAGCCCGCGTGCTGCACAAGGTAGACGGTGACAATCCCGCGTTCCATGTCATAGCGCGAATTTGTGCCAAAGGCGCCACCGTGCGTGAACGATTTTCCGTCCGAACCAAACCCAAAACCGTAATTTGAGCGGGCCTCTCCAGACTGATCAGACGTCGCCTTTTTCACCGCCTTCTCAGACAAAATCCGCACGCCGTTAAACGCTCCGTTATTGGCCATCATCTGGTAAAAAATGGAGAGATCGCTTGCCGTGGAAAAAAGCCCCCCACCCGGCATGGCTCGACGGTCCGGATGATCCAGAGGATACTTGAGCTGGCCGATTGTGGTTTCCTCCAACCCGTCCTTCGCGGCGTTTGGCTTGTAGGATTTTGCCAGACGTTCGATCTGCGCCTTGCTCGGATAGAAGGTCGTGTCTTTCATTCCAAGAGGTTTGAATAACCGCTCTTCGAGGAACTTCTCAAAGCTCATTCCGCTCACCACTTCAATAATCCTACCAGCGGTGTTGATGCCTGCATTGGAATACTTGGACTTTGTTCCGGGCTCAAACAAGAGCGGCTCCATCGCGTAACTCTTGACCCGTGCTTCGAGCGACAAAACATCCAGCGTAGGCTCCTCTACGGCCGTCTTGAAGGGAAGCCCGCTTGTGTGACTGAGCACCTCCCGCACCAGAATGGGATGGCGCGGAGCCTTGAGTTCGGACTTTTTGGCGTCTTCGCTCACATTCACCATCTGCCCTTTGAACTCTGGCAGATATTTCTCAACAGGGTCATCCACATTCACCTTGCCCTCATCCACAAGGATCATCAACGCAACCCCCGTGATTGGCTTCGATTGGGAGGCGATCCAAAACATCGAATCCGTTCTCATCGGTTTTTGTGCAGCGATATCAGCCCAACCCACAGCCTCGACATCAAGCACCTTGTCTTTATCCGCTACCAGCACCACGGATCCTGCAAGCACATGCTCCTCCACGAAGGGTGTCAGCACCTTCACCAAAACTTTGGGCTCCGCCTCACGCGCGATGATGTGTGGGGCACTAAAAGTTGCAGTCACAAGGAGGACAGCAAAGAAGCAATGGCGGAGATGATAGCTCAATTTCATAGGGGGATGGGTTGTGCGCAGCGGCGTTTGAAAGCAAAATTTAAACCACCCAAGCAAGGCACAAGACATCCTTCCTTGTTGTTCGCAGGGCGATCAGAGGACAGGACTCGTAGTTTTTGGAGCCGCTTTGGGGGTGGGGCACTCCAATGAGAGTCCTGACCTTCAAAAATCTTAGTCCGCACGAATACTTTGGCAGTCAGGCGCACCTTCCCTTCTGATCCACCTCGCAGCTTCCCAGATGGTAAATGGCGAGACTCGCGCGCGCTGCGTGTAGCGGGGCGCGCTCATAAATTGATCTTTGATGTTCTTGGTTGGAGCAGAGGTGATGGCGGCACGATTCTTCAGGTTGTGTTTGGAAAAAGCTGTTTTTCAAGTGTATCTCCGATAACATTATAGCCATGAGAGCCCACCCCCGATTCGCTTCCCTCTTGATTTGGATTTTGGCCGTTTGTGCAGCCATTTACGGAGTGCCTCTCGCCCTCGCTGGAGTTTGCTCGACTTGCCGTGGGTCGGGAACGAACAATTTTCCCTGCAGTTTTTGCAAAGGAACGGGTCAGAGCAGCGGCTTTAAATGCAATTTTTGCAATGGACGGATGTTCGGCAAATGCGGCGCGTGCAGCGGGTTGGGGCAGATTCCCGGTCCAGGAAATGGAGGAGGGCCCGGCGCTCCGCAGGGGGCTTGTTCGAGCTGCAAAGGGTCGGGAACGGGTGCCTTCCCGTGTAGTCTGTGCAAAGGAACGGGGCAGAGCAACGGCTTCAAGTGCAATTTTTGCAATGGAAGACGCTTCTCCAAGTGCGGGAGTTGTAATGGCACCGGACAGCGGTGAACGGCGGGCTCGATGCCGCGGCGCCGAACTAGGTGGTGAGGTGCACGGAAGGGCGTATCGGCGTCATCAACTCGTTGGCAGAAATAGAGCTGAAATTAACCCGCTAGTTTCAGCAAGCGGCTCTAGAGAAGACGAGCCCACGCGCATTGGGGCGGAATTGCGGCGCCATGCTGGAAGTTGGCTCAACTGCGCCGCCGTGACAAGCAGACACGGCCCGAACGTCCTATCACTTCATCGATAACTAAGGCTGTGACACTGGTATCCCAACGCGGATCACATTGTTGTATCCATCTGTGACGTAGATTTTTCCAGTTGCCCCCACCACGATTGCCCGAGGAGAGCAGAAGCGCGCGCTGGCCCCGATACCATCTGTGCTGCCAGAAAAGCCCGCGGTGCCGCCAATCGTACTGACCACGCCGCTTGCTGAAACTTTTCGTACCGTGTGGTTTTCGTTGTCTGCAACGTAAAAATTGCCCGCCCCGTCGATGGCAATAGCCTCGGGATAACTGAACCGTGCAAGAGCAAGCGGGCCATCCGCGTTGCCTTCGACACCCCCGGCACCCGCATAGGTACTCACCAGACCAGAAGGCGCGAGTTTGCGGATAAGCTGATTATTAGTATCCGTCAGAAAAAGGTTGCCGCTCTTGTCGAAAACCATTCCGCTCGGCCCGTTAAATTGAGCACTGCGAGAAGCTCCGTTGAGGATGCCGGCTTGTGCCACGATACCTGCTGGGGTTGAGACCACCCCGAAAGGAGTGATTTTTCGAATGGCGTGATTCAAGTTGTCTGAGACATATAAGTTGCCAGCGGCGTCCATGGCGAGGCCCTGGGGGTGGTTGAAGCGCGCGGTGGTACCATTTCCGTCGACATTGCCGCTGACTCCCGCGAGGCCGGCCAATGTTGAGACAACGCCATTTGGACTTATTTTTCTAATGGTGTGGTTGCCTGAGTCCGAAACAAAAACGGTGCCGCTTTTCACGAGAATCCCTTCCGGTTGGTTGAAACGGGCTGCGGGTCCTTTCCCATCCATGTTTCCAGCGCTGCGTGCCAAACCTGCGAAAGTCGTCACCACACCGGATGTCGTGATTTTTCGAATGGTGTGATTGCCCCCATCCACGACGTATAAAGTCCCGGACGTATCCAGTGCAATTCCCTGCAAACCATGAAAGAGGGCGGAAGAAATGTCGCCGTCCGTTGAGCCCGCACTTGGAGTCCCGGCCATCGTGGCGACTGTACCTGTGGCAATGGTGATTTTTCGAACGGTGTCGGTCATGCGGTCGGTGACGTAGATGTTGCCTTGCGGATCCAATGCGATCCCAGCAGGAAAATCAAACCGCGCCGCAGCGAGTGCGCCGTCGATGTAACCGTGTGCCATTGAGCCTCCTGTCAGTGTAGTCACAATGCCGGAGGTGCTTACTTTCCGGATAGCTGCATTTTCGGCGTCGGCGACAAAGAGTGTCGTTCCGGAAGCGTCTATGGCGAGTGCTGATGGGTAAAAGAAGCGCGCGCGTGCATGGGAGCCGTTCATCCAATCACCTGGCGCACCGGGCATCCCGGCCAGCGTGGTCACAACGCCTTCTCGGGAGATTTTACGAATGGTATTAGCCTCTGCATCGCAAAGATACATATTTCCAAGCTTGTCGGCGGCGATGCCTGTGGGATTTTTGAATTGTGCATTTGCTCCTGCGCCGTCGACGCTCCCCTTTGAACCAGGATTACCGGCGTAGGTGGTTACAACAGCGGTTTTAGATATCTTCCTGACCGTAAAGTTGTCCGCATCGCAGACAAAAAGATTACCGGAGGCATCTACTGCGAGTCCTTGCGGGTTTTTAAAGCGCGCCATGCGGGCGCTTCCATCAGAATTTCCGAAAAAGCCTGCGGATCCGGCCAGTGTCGTCACAGCGCCGGCTTGCGAGATTTTACGAATAGTATGATTCGCTGAATCGGAAACATAGAGTGTTCCGCCCGCGCTGAGAGCAATACCTGAGGGGGCGTTGAAACGGGCTTTAGCGCCTGTGCCATCCGCGGAGCCTCGCATTCCCGGGGTTCCTGCGAACGTTGTGACTTCACCGGCAGGTGTGATTTTACGGATGGTGTGATTGTTGGTGTCTGCTACGAAAATATTTCCCGCCGCATCTGCCGCTGCCCCGTGAGGCTGATTAAATCGCGCCCCTGGGCCTGTTCCGTTCATGCTGCCGGGAGGTGTCCCGGCCAAGGTTGACCAAAGGTATTGAACCGTACTAGAGCTAACAACGGAAAGAACGGCGTTTGTCGAAGTAACTCTGCCCGCCACATTGCTTACTAGGACGTCGTACGTGCCCGCGTGGAGCGCTTGTACGGGATTCATCACATAGGTCGCCTGCGTGCCCCCTGCTATCGGCGCCCCGTCCTTGCGCCACTGGTAGGTCAACGGTGGAGAGCCGCTCACACTCACCGAAAATACGGCGAGCGTTCCAGCATTCACACTCAACGATGCAGGCTGCGTGTTAATCACGGGCGCGGTGTTG
>CANJPY010000135.1 GCA_947476255.1 Chthoniobacteraceae bacterium
CAGCCCCCGACGAACTTCGCGCAAGCCCCTTCCGGGGCCGGCTGCGCTCAGCTCGCTGTGCTCGCTATCGCTCCGCCGCCCCCGGAAGGGGCAGCCAGTTCGCAAAGAACCCAATTACAGAACAAACTTTACACCGGCTGAGCCAGTACAAGGTTGACGCAATATGTACGAAGGTGCCCGACTTGTGGAGGCAGTTACTGCAGTAATCCCGAGTCTTGCGGAGGTCTGGGGCATTGATCGGTCTCCGGTTGTGCGCGCGGTCAGACCACGGCCTTACGTGCGGGGGGATCTGAGCCGTTCACACACGTAAGTTATCAGGCTGCCGAGTGCATTTGACGGTAGAAACGTGGTTCGCTGTGGTTTGCAGCGTTTGGTGTTCAGGCAAATGCAGGATAATCTGATGGATAACAATGGAGCGCTGCTCTTGAACTCCTAGCGGAACTGGGCCCATTCCCGGCCGGGTTTATCCACCCGGAATTGCACGATACGTCGGTTCTCGACCTCGGTGACATAAACCGTGCAGCCGTCCGGACCGCCAAAACAAAGGTTGGTGGGGTCTTTTCCAAGCACGTCGATTTCCTTGAGAACATCGCCTTTGGGGGAGAGCTTCAACACGGTGCCCTTCCCGTGGCGAGTGATGTACAAGTTGCCGTCGGTGTCGCAGCGCATTCCATCAAAGCCGAAATCGTCGAAGGACTTCACCAGGCGCTTGCCGCTCAGGGAGCCATCTCCGACGATGTCAAACGCCCACACCTTACGCTGCACGCTTTCGTTGACGTACAAAGTCTTTCCATCGGGACTCACGTCGATGCCGTTGGTGGTGCCCATGGCCTCCGCCACCAACGCACACGCGCCGTTTTTATCGATGCGCCAGACCTGTCCGGTACCGGTTTTCCAACTCGGATCGCTGGCATACAAAACTTCGTCCGCAGTGATGGCAATGTCATTGGGTTGGTTCATGCGCGGTTCGTGCGCATAGACCGAGACCGCCTTTGTGCGCGGATCCACCCGGAGAATTTTGTGCTCCACGTAGTCCGCCACAAACATGCGACCATCCTTGGCGAAACGAATCCCGTTCCCCGTGCTTTTCCCCGGCAATTCGACAAACAGTTCTGCTTCACCACTTGGGGTGACTTTCCCAATGGTTTGCTGTTTGCCGAAATTGACCGCGTAGACGGCTCCTGTTCCGTCCACGGCTGGCCCCTCGATTCCGGAGGTGAAAAGCCGTCCGGAGGTCAGGGGTTTCGCCACAAACAAGTCCTCCGCGCAGGCGGTCGAACACAGGGCAAGGAGGGCGAGAAGAGGGGGTGTTTTCATGGCCGGATGGTCGGGAAAGCACCGTTACGGGGTGCTTTTGAGCGCGATTAATTCTTTGGGGCAAACGCTTTGTTGTTTTTGTCGCCACCGCTGAAGATATAGGCGATCAAATCCAGAAGCTCCTCGGGGTTGAGCATGTTGATGAGGCCGGGAGGCATCGGCGAGACGCCGTAATCCCTGCGGGAAACAACGTCGGCCACAGCCACCTGCGCCGAGGCGTCTGGAGCAAAGGGGTTGGTCATCACGAGATACTTGCCCTTGTCTTCACCCACCACTCGGCCGATCACAAGTGAACCATCGCGCATGCTAATCTCCTGGAACGCATACTGGTCACTGATGACCTTGGACGGTTCAATGAGGCTTTCTGCGAGATCGCGCACGGAGTAACGGCTCGCAGATCCAGTCAGATCCGGCCCAATGTTGCCGCCGTCGTTTGCGAAATGGTGGCAGGTCACGCACTGTGTGGTGGCAAACATCGCCTTGCCATGGTCAAAGTCGCGGCCCCGCAACCCGTCCTTGGCGAGAGCGACGACATCGTCAATGGTGTACACGCGTCCCGGTCCCTTGGGGGCTACGAAGTTTGCCGGCTTGGCCGGAACTGCCTTCGAAAGTTCTTCCAGGGCGGTTTTTTCAGCGGCATCCGAGACGTTCGCAAGCGCGTCGTTTTTCATATTGATCAAAAACTTGGCGAAGCTGTTTCCACCCTTCCACTGGGCCGACGTGGCAAACCAAGCGAAGAAGGTTTTGCGTAATTCCGGGGTCCAACCGACCGAGGCATTGCGCAGAGTATAGGCCAGTCCGATTTGCCCCTTGTTGGGGCGACTGTCACCGGCCGCTTTGAAAGCTGTGGCATAGCCGCTGTTGCGATTTAACAACGTGCTGTCCGTGTTCTCGTCGTAATCGTCCCCCATGGTTTGCATGAGAGCGATTGCCTTGGCTGGCGCCTGTGGGGAGTCAAGGAAGACAAGCAGTTGGAGAAGTTCATTGTTTTCAAACACGCTTTTTTGGGGAAAGAGCGGTTCGAATTGTTTCGCGACCTTGGTGCAGGCTTCGGCGGAGGGTTTCCCCATCCGGGTGAAGACCAGTTGCCAGGCACGCAAAAGGGGCAGCCTCAGATCCTTGTTGAGCTTCAAATACTCCAGTTTGCCCAGGGACTCGATGATCTTGGGCTGGAGGGAGGCGTCTCCCACCCTCGCAAGCGCGATGAGGGCCTCGATGGCGCTCTGGGGATTTGTTTCCGCGAGTGCCTTTTCCGCCCATGCTCCGGCCGGTTGTTTTTCCACGGCGACGCGAGCGGCAAACCGCACGAACCGGTCGGAGTGCGCCAGATGCGGCCACGCTTTGGCGATGGCTTCAGGGCCGGTGCCGTCGATGTGAAGTTTTTCCAGATCCCGTCTCAGCACGGCCTCGGCGGGCAAGGTGTCGGCCGTCACTGGGGCGGTGGATTCTTTGCCAGTGTAGGTGACGCGGTAGAGGGCGGACTGGTTGCGGCGGCCGCCGACTGCGAAGTAAAGGGCGCCGTCTTGGGGGCGGATGACCACATCGGTCACCGAGAGCGGCTTGCCGGAAACAAACTCAGTTTTCTCGGCTTTGTATCCTGCCCCTTCAGGCTTGAGCAGGATGGCGTACATCGTGCCATAGGTCCAATCGTTGGCGAAAAATGCGGTTTGGTAACGTGCGGGGAATTTTGCTCCTGTGCCGAAGGCCGTGCCGGTGGGACTTCCCGGACCAATGTCAATCGTCGCAGGAAGGCTGTCTGCGTAGTAGGCCGGCCATTTTCCAGCGCCGCTTCTCCACCCGAATTCACCGCCGCTCGGAGACTGGTTGATGCGTGTAGGACGGTACCAGGGGGTCCCGATGTCCCACTCCATATCTGCATCGTAGGAGAAGATGTCGCCGTTGAGATTAAAGCCGAAATCAAATTGGTTCCGGTAGCCGTAACAGAACATTTCGAGATCTTTGCCCTCGGGATTCACCGAGGCGATGTAGCCGCCTGGCGCGAGGATTCCCTTGGCGTGTCCATTGGCGTCCCAGAGTCGGGGCAGCAGATGATCTTCGTTCCAGGCTTTTGCGCCCCTGACACGGTCGATCGTGGCTGGCGGTTTGGTGTGGTTGCCGCAGTTGAAATAGATGCGTTTTCCGTCCGGTGAGAGATTCAAGCTGTGCGGGCCGTGTTCTCCGTTTCCATCCAAGGGCAGCAAATACTCGTTTTTGTCGAAGGTGCCGTTGTTTTGTGTGTCGGTCAGCCTGTGGAGCCCTTTGTCCGGCCCTTCATTGACCATGACGTACAGGCTGTTGAAGGCATAGAGAAGACCGTGGGCTCCCTTGATTCCTGTTTGCAAGGCCTCCACCTTCGTTTCCTTTTCGGGGTCTGCCGAACCCAACGGGGCGGGAGTGACGCGGTAGAGGTCGCCGTATTGGTCGCCGCAAATCAGGCGCCCTTTGGGGTCTACGGCCATGGAGACCCACGAACCTTGCTCGAGCTTTGGAACCCGATGCAGGAGTTCTACTTTAAAATCGGGCGGCGCCGTGATGTCCGCAGGAAGAGTGACTGTGGGCGGGTAGAGGCTCAGGACATCGTTTGAAGCCGTATAGGCGGCTCCCGCGACTGCGGCTACGGGATCAGGCGCGTTTTTGCCTCCTATCGAAAAAGTCCAGCCTTCGCCCGTCTCGAGGGTCTGTTTGCTGCCGTCCGTGAATTCGATGACCAGCTGGGCCACAATTTGAGGCGCAGTTTTCGGGTCGGCCGCGTCGATCGTCAGTTTGTTGGAACCCTGTTTGAGTTTGGACGTGATATCAAATTTGGCGGGTAGATCCCCGAGCGCGTCCCCATTGAGCGAGACCTTGCCGGACCTGCCAGATGCCGCGCGAAGAATCGCAGACTTCACGGCACTTTTGACCTCGAATTCCTTGGAAAACGACCCCGTTTTTACGTCCATCGTTTTGGGCGCCGTGGCCCAGGTCAGCTCAGCCCTCACCACGGGAGCGGCGACCAGTGAGAGTATCGAAATGCTGAGTATCGGGAGGAGAGAGGGAGCACGCTTCATAATCTAGATGATTATGTACGATCCCCTCACTTTATTAGCATTCTTTTCTTCAGGGCAGCAGAAGAATGGTCAGCCGCTTTGGACCGTGCGCTCCCAGAACTAGGATTCGTTCAATATCACCGGTTCTGCTAGGGCCTGTGATGAAAGAAATCATGCTTGGGTAACCATCCCTATACTTGGCAGCCAGAGACTGGTACGCCTCTGTGAGGTCCGTCACTAGCTGTCCGGTGCGGGCGATCACAATGTGATGGGGAGGAAGCACGCTGAGAACGCGGCCGCCTGAATTTTTACTGGTCACACAGACGGAGCCGGTCTGGGCCACCAATAGGTCGCACTCCGTGAGTCCGGCGTCGCAGGCCTCGAGTTGGTCTTTGTCGTACCCGCTCTGAAGAGGGAGAATGGTAAGCGAAGCTGGGAGGAGGGGGAGCAAGGCGTCCACGAGTTCGCCCTGGTGCAGGGCCAACGTTTTCCAGCCGCCGGCGCTTGCGAGGCTTGCGATTTCGGCGGCGGCCTCCCGCACGCTGGCGCACGCGATGAGCTCGGAACGGAGCGTCTCGCTGAGTTTGCGGAAGAGGTCCAGACGTTCTTCGATGGCGGCTCCAACGGGAGGCAGCCATTCGCGAAAGTGGGCTGTTGTGGGTTCGCCGCCGGCAGAGCGTTCCGCAGGATGCTTGAGCGGGGCGGGTTCCCGGAGTGCCTCTTTGACGCGCCCGAGGATGGCTTCACGGTCTCCTTGGTGAGAGATCATCGTGCACCTCCCGTGTGGGCGGCGGACTGTTTCGCCGCGTTGTGCGCACGGAAGCGTTCGCGGAACGAGCCCAATGGCGCCGCAGGGAAGTCGCGGGAACCCGTCCAACCGGCGACAGGATCCATCGGGGTGCCTTGCACGAGCGGGTGCAGGAGCCCGCCCAAGGGGGCAAACTTCATGGCGAACCGGTAAAGGGAGGGCCGTTTCATTAAAAAGCTGAAGGCTTTCCAGAGCAACTGTTCGCCTTTTGCGGGTTTTTGGGCGGCAGCATTGCGTCGGTTGTGGAGCAGATGATGATGAATATCGATGCCTACGGGGCACGTTTCGGTGCAGGCGCCGCACAGGGAGGAGGCGCCGGAGAGATGTTTCCAGTCTTCGAGTCCCCTGAAATGCGGGGTGATCACAGATCCGATGGGCCCCTGATACGTCGTTCCGTAAGAGTGGCCGCCGATGTTTTTGAAAATCGGGCACACGTTGAGACAGGCGCCGCAGCGGATGCAGTGCAGGGCATCGCGCTGTTCCGGATCTGCCAGAAGACGCGTGCGGTGGTTGTCCAGAAAGACGACGTGAAACTCCTCGGGGCCGTCGATCTCACCGGTCTGGCGCGGGCCTCCGTACATGGAGTTATAACCCGTCATATGCTGGCCTGTTCCAGCGGTGGCGAGCATGGGCAGGAACAAGGCGAGGTCTGCCAGACGCGGCACCACCTTTTCAATGCCGATCAGCGCCACGTGGATTTTTGGCAGGCCTACTGTGAGCCGGGCGTTGCCTTCATTCTCGGTGATGGAAATCATGCCAGTGTCCGCGACGATAAAGTTTCCACCGGAGATGCCCATGTCGGCTTCCACGTACGCGCGGCGCAGCACGCGGCGCGCGATCATCGTGAGTTCCTCGGGGTTGTCGGTTTTGGCGGTGCCCAATTCGCGGTGAAAGAGGTCGCTGATTTCATCCCTGCGCAAATGCATGCAGGGGAAGACGAAATGATAGGGCGGTTCGCCCTTTAACTGTTGGATGTATTCGCCCAGGTCGCTCTCCACCACCCCGTAGCCTTCCGCCAGAAGGGCCTGGTTCAGGTGGATTTCCTCCCCTGTCATCGCCTTGGATTTTACAATCGCGCGGACGTTGTTTTTCTTGGCGAGCTCCAGAATGTAATCCCGCGCTTGCTTGCTGTCCGAAGCCCAATACACCTGTCCCCCGCGCGCCGTGAATTTCTGTTCGAACTCCTCCAGATAGCGGTCGAGGTGGTTGAGGGCCTCATGTTTGATCGTCGCGGCGGAGGCACGAGCGGATTTCCAATCGGTGAAGGTCGCCCCTGTACGATTGCGCGCCGTTTGATAGTTGCTGAGGGCGCGTCGCACGGCGGCCCGGCGTGGCGCATCGGTGGAGCTGCGGTTGGCGTCTGAGTGGAACTGTTGGCTGGGAGGCTCGGCAAGGGTGTTCATTGGCAGTAGGCGCAGCGGTTAACGGCTGGCAAGGACTTCAGCGAGGTGCAGGCACTTCACGGAACCCACATTTCGGTTGAGCCATCCGCCGATTTGCATCAGGCAGCTGGAGTCGTTACTGATGACGTAGTCTGCTTTGGTTTCGCAGATGGAATTGCACTTTACTTCCGCCATCGCGGTGGAGATCTGGGGGTATTTGACGGCAAAAGTGCCGCCAAAACCGCAACAGGTTTCGGCCTCCGTCATTTCGACGAGGTCGAGCCCTTTGACATGTTTGAGAAGCTCGCGGGGCGCTTGTTTCGTGCCGAGTTCGCGCAACCCGTGGCACCCGTCGTGGAAGGTGGCGCGTCCCTCGAAACGCGCGCCCAGGTCGGCGACCCCGAGTTTTGTGACGAGAAACTCTGAAAACTCCCACGTTTTGGAGGAGAGTGCCTTTGCGTCTACCTCCCGTGCATGCCCGTGGAAAAGCTCTGGGTAAAACACCTTGAACATGGCGCCACAGGAGCCTGAGCCGGATATCACGACCTCCGCGTCCTTGAACACGTCGATTTGCTTGGAGGCTACGGAGCGTGCTTCGTCCCAATAACCCGAGTTAAAAGGGGGTTGGCCGCAGCAGGTCTGCTCCTCGGGAAACTCCACGGTATGGCCAAGGCGTTCAAGGACATGAACCATAGACATGCCGACGTTCGGATACAGGGAGTCTATAAAGCAGGGGATGAACAAAGTGACGCGCATCGTAAATGGATCGGGAGTGTGAATTGACAGGGCTGGCGTGGCAATCTCTCAAGGGACAGATCGCTGAAAATAAAAAAGGGTTTTGTCCGTTCGTCATCGTTTGGCACGGGGTGGGTGCGCTGGGGTATTTTGTCCTCTCGGATGAAGGCTGGCTTATGAGGACACACCGGATGCCCTTTAGGTTCGATGCGGCCAAATGAGTTCACCCAAGAAGCAAAAGGTTCTGGAATGGTTGTGTGCGGCCTCAAAAACTGATTTTTGATGAAAAATGCGTTTAAGGAGCAACTTGGAGCATTAGGCTCAAAAAATGGAGACGAGTTGGAAACACGAAGATTGTCTGGCGCGGGTGAAGCATGTTTTGGCGAGCTATCATCGACTGATCGGCGAGCATCTCCTTCCTCCTCACGCTGATTTAAGGCGCCAGGCCAGGGCTTTGTTTGAGGCGCCATTTGTGGTGGTGGCCCATGGAGTACAGGCCGACCCGGTGTTAAACTACGGCAATGCAGCGGCGCTGCGCCTTTGGGAGATGGATTGGGGTGGGTTCACCCAAACCCCGTCCCGATTTACCGCGGAAGCTCCCAACCGTGAGGAGCGCGCCCGGCTGTTAGCAGAGGTGACGGCACACGGGTTTATCAGAAATTATTCGGGAGTCAGAATCTCCAGGACCGGAGTCAGGTTTAGGATTGAACGTGCGACGGTATGGAATGTTTTTGATGATACGGGCGAGCGCTGTGGGCAGGCTGCCACGTTTGCAGAATGGACGGTTCTGTGAACGCGGCATGAGAGCAAAGGCGCCGGCCTACTGGAGCGGCTGGACTTGCTGGGCGATTGGCCCGGCGAATTTTAGCTCCTCAACGATGTGTCCCTTGACCAGGTGTTCGGCGATGATTCGTTCGAGGTTTTCAGGGGTGCAGTTTTGGTACCAGACCCCTTCGGGATAAACGACGCCAATCGGGCCGTTTGCGCAGACGCGCAGGCATTCAACCTTGCTGCGCTGAATACCGCCTTGCTCGGAAAGTCCCAACTGTTTGAGGCGTTTTTTCAAAAAATCCCACGACTGTGCCGCAACTTCGCTGCCGCAGCAGGACTGTTCCGGAGCCCGGACGCAAAGAAAAATGTGGCGGCGTGTTTGGTCCAATCCCAGGGATTGCGAGAATGAAAGGAGCGGCTCGGAAGTCATAAAAGAGGGTGGGACGGGGGTGAACGCTAAGCGGACGGGGAGGCGGGGTGAAAGTAATCTTTGTGGCTTGGCCGCGCGAATCTTGTGAACGGTGCGATTAAGAGGGACGCGGGACTCAGTTCGAAACGGGAGGAAACAGTGGTTTTCTCGAACGAGGAAATTCGTTTCGAAAAACACTTGGGCGGATGGTGGTGAGTCCGGAAAACGGAGGAAAGGGGTGTGGAATGTTTAAACGATATTCATCAGGAGGCGCTTAGGAGGTGGCCGTCTTTGGCGTGGGACGAAGAGCCGATTCGTGTTTTGACTCCACTGCGCTCGGATATTTGGCGTGTGCGTCTGCTGACGGTTCTGGGAATGAGCGGGCTCGTCGTTTTGTGGAGCCGCCTTTTGGATCCTGAAACACGCGGGGAACCTTGGTTTTATTGGCCTATTCTGGTGACGCTCAGTTATCGGATGCTGTGGTGGGCGATGGAATGGGTGAATTACATCCGACCCAAAGTGGAACCGCATGCCCCGTGCCGCAGGGACTGGACGGTGGATGTGCTCACGACAGCCTGTCCCGGGGAGCCGCGGGGTATGATTTTGCGGACACTGGCCGCGATGGTATCCATCCGCTACCCGCATACGAATTACCTTTGTGATGAAGGCGATGATCCTGTTCTGAAGGAGGCGTGTCTCATTCTGGGGGTGAATCACGTCACACGAAAACAAAAGACGCAGGCGAAGGCGGGCAACATTAACAATGCGCTGGCACAGGCCACTGGCGACATTGTAGTCGTGCTCGATCCTGATCACGAACCGGCTCCGTTTCTTTTGGACCGTGTTTTAGGTCACTTTGAGAACCCGTTGGTGGGTTTTGTGCAGTCCGTGCAGGCCTATCGCAACCAGGGTGAAAGTTACGTTGCCGACGGGGCTGCCAAACAAACCTACCTGTTTTACGGACCGCTGATGATTGGGATGAACGCCTACGGAACCACCCAGGCCATCGGGGCGAATTGTGTGTTCAGGCGGGCCGCCTTGGACTCCATTGGGGGCCACGCTGCCGGGTTGTCGGAGGACATGCACACAACCATGCGGCTTTATGCAAAGGGCTGGCGCTCAGTTTATGTGCCTGAAATTCTCACGCGGGGTCTGGTGCCCTCGAGTCTTTCCGCTTTCTGCAAGCAGCAGCTCAAATGGGCCTGCGGTTCGATGGAGCTTTTACTGCAGGAATACCCGAAATTATTCCGTGGAATGACGCACTGGCAGCGAATGCACTACATTTTGGCGCCCGTCTATTTCTTGCGCGGTTTTACAAGCGCGATTGATATCATTGTACCGATTTTGTGTCTGTTTTCGGGCGGGACTCCCTTGCGGATGAATCCGCTGGAATTCAGCGTTATGTACGCTGCTGTGTTGCTCGTCGCCTCCATTATCCGGCAGCACGCGCAACGCTGGGTCATTGAGGAGCAAGACCGGGGAGCTCATTTTATCGGAGGCATTTTGGCAAAGGGCTGCTGGTGGGTCTACATGCAGGGGGCGCTGAGTGCCATTTGCGGCATCAAGCTTCCCTATATTCCTACCCCCAAGGATAACGAGGTGCGTGACAGTTGGAGCCTCGCTATCCCTAATGTCACCGCCTCGGTCGTGTCTCTGGCCGCTGTGATTTACGGTCTGCGAAGGGATTTTTCTCCCTACACTTGGGCGATGGCGGGGTTTGCCTGCATGAACATCGCACAGTTGCTGTGGGTGGCTGCGTTAGGGCAGCAACAGACGCTCTCAACGCTGCGAAAGCTTTGCCCGGGACCGGACCAATTCTGGAGCGTCCGGAATGGGATTCAGTCGGTGTATTTGTTTTTTCACGGGGCCATCCTGCGTGTTCTGCGGCAGTATCCGACCGTGCTCGGGCTCTCTGTATGCATTGTCGGGCTGGGGGCTTATGGTTTCTCTAAGACCGGCCTTTCTAAAAACACGGAGGGTCCTGCCTTTAAGGATACCGGTGGCTTTTACCTCGGAGTGGACTTTGGCGAGTCTGGTGAAAAGTCGTTCGCTCACCATGAGAAGCGGGCGCAGGAGGCACTGGGGGCTTCTCTTGCGCTGTATCCGCTCACTCAAGGGTGGTGCCGCACGGGGCAGTCCTTGTTTCCTCTGGAGGCGATGCGCGCGGCTCGCCTCAAGGGGGCGGTGCCATTGATCACGTGGGTGCCTGAGACAGACGGCCTGCGGGAGTTGGTGAAAACGGCGATTCCCTTAAGACGCGAGGAGATATTCAGCGCGGTGAATTCCGGGGCTTTTGATGAATATCTTGGGCAGTGCGCGCGCGTGCTCCGCGACTTTGGAGAGCCTGTGTTGATTTGCCTGGCGCCAGGCGCGGATGTGGCGGGAAGTGCGTGGTCCAGCCTCGGGGCGGATTCAGGCGAAATATTCGCAATGGCCTGGGATTACATTGTGGGGTTGTTTCATGAAAACGGCGCCTCGAACGTAGGATGGGTTTGGCAACCGGGCGCTCCGACGGGCTTTCAAACACACATGCCCACTGCGACAAATATTGACTGGCTTGCGCTCCCTCCGATTTCTCCAAAGCAGGAGCGTTTGGGGAAGGTCTCCTTCGAGAGTCTTTACAAGGGCTTTCGAGAGCCCATTCTTGAAACTCATTTGCCCGTGCTCCTGATGGGGCTTGAGATGTCTCTGGAGAACCCTCTCCACCAGGAATGGATGCGAGACGCCTTGCTGCAGATCAGTGCGAAGTTTCCCGAGATTCGGGGCCTGGTTCTTCGGAGTGACAACTTTGATGCTGCGGCGGAGAGTTGGTTTGCAAATCCCTCGGTGCCGGGCGTGTTTGAGCGGGCGAGTTTTACGCCTCCAGTTTCAAGCGTTCCCCGGGCGGATCTGTGGGCGGAGCGTCCGCGCACGGCGCTCCGGTCTTCTTCGATCCGCGTGAGCGGGGGATCCTACACATTGATGGTTGATGAGAAGCCGTTCTACGTGAGGGGAGTGGCCTACAATCCGGGGCAGGATTGGCGTGATGGCAACATCCCCCTCACGCGGAGGGAAATTGATTTCGATCTGGCTCGGGTCAGGGAGCTTGGTGCCAACACACTCCGCCGGTACGAAGGCAATCTATACGACAGAAACTTATTGCGGGGAGCGTCGGAGGCTGG
>CANJPY010000136.1 GCA_947476255.1 Chthoniobacteraceae bacterium
CTAATGGCTGGGAACCCTCCGGGTTCAGGCAGTTTCGCGCTCCATGGGAAAGTGAGCACATGGGGAAGACAGTCCTGTCTTCCCCGGCTTTGGAGACAGCGCACGGAGGCTCACCCAGTGGGTGAGGCCCAAAAGAGGTTCTAGTGACATGCATCAGCTTCTTCTGCATAGAGTTACATAAAGTGTGCCGCGCTTTCATTGCCGCACTTAAGTTTAACCTTATTTCAGTCACTAGGCAACTTTGCCTTTTCACCATGAGACTGACGCGATAGCAAACCCAATGCTCAACATCCTTTGGCTTGGACTCCTCTTAGTCGCTGTTTTCCTCGGCGGCTTCACGGGCCGCATGGAAGCAGTCACCAGTGGTGCGTTTTCCGCAGCACGTGATGCCCTCATGGTCGTGGCCCTCCCCCTCGCCGGACTCATGGGACTGTGGTTGGGCTTTTTGCGACTCGCGGAATTGTCCGGGATCGTCGAAGGCCTGGCGCGCCTGCTGCACCCTCTTTTACGGCGGCTTTTCCCCGAAGTCCCCGAAGGCCACCCCGCCATGGGTGCCATGGTGCTGAATATGGCTGCGAACATGCTCGGTTTGGGGAATGCCGCCACCCCCCTCGGCCTTCGGGCGATGCGCTGCCTTGAAACACTCAATCCCCACCCCGGAACCGCCACCAACGCCATGTGTACGTTTCTGGCGATTAACACCAGCTCCATCCAACTTATCCCCGCCACCGCCATCGCCGTCCTCGCCGCCCAGGGCTCCAAACAGCCCACGGCCGTTCTCGGCACCGCCCTGCTCGCGAGCACCTGCGCCGCCATCGCCGGAATCACCGCCGTCAAACTCCTCCAACGCCTCCCCCTGTTCGCCATCAAACCTGAGGACCTAAGCTCGTCGCCCCCAGCCGCTGCCTCCCCACAGGCTCCCCTCCCAAGCGAAGAACCACCCGCCGCTCCCGCACCCGCTCCCATGAGCGCGCGCGGACGCGTCATGCTCCTCCTCTACTTCACCCTTTTTGCCCTCATGGCGGCCTTGCTCCTCTGCCATGACAGCCTCCAAGACTGGCAAAAAAACTCCTCTCTTCTCGCCCACCTTCCTCTCCCCCAATTGCCCGAATCTCTCCAAAACCAAACCGGCTTTTCCAGAGCCCTCGGAGTCGTTTCCCTGCTCGCCGTGCCCTTCCTCCTGAGCTTCTTCGCTCTGTACGCCTTCCTGCGACAAATTAAAGTCTACGATGAATTCGTCACCGGCGCCAAAGAAGGCTGGCAGGTCGCCATGCGAATCATCCCCTATCTCACCGCGATTCTCGTCGGTGTCCGCATGTTCCGCGAAGCCGGCGCCATCGAGTGGCTCGCCAAACTTCTGGCTCCCGTGCTCGGCCCGCTCGGCATCTCCGCGGACCTGCTCCCTCTCATCCTGGTCCGTCCCCTCAGCGGCAGCGCGACCACAGGCCTGTTCACCGAGTTGGTGACCCGCTTTGGTCCGGACGAACTCATTTCGCGCACCGCCGCAACCATCTACGGCAGCACCGAAACGACCTTCTACGTCTTGGCAGTCTATTTCGGAGCCGTCGGCATTCGCAAGGGCCGCCATGCCCTCGCCACGGGCCTCATCGCCGACGCTACAGGCGCCCTAGCCTCCATCCTTATTTGCCGCTGGATGTTTGCCTGAGTCCGCGCCCCACGCGCCCCACGCGCCCCACGCGCCCCACGCGCCCCACGCGCCCCACGCGCCCCACGCGCCCCACGCGCCCCACGCGCCCCACGCGCCCCCCAGGCCCTGCTCCGGCCTTGCCTACCCGTGCCCCACTTCAAACTCATCCGCCGGATCAAACGGCGGCATGGGCACATTGATGATCCGCAAATTTCCCACCGCCCTGTGCACGCACCCCGGAGGAATCATCACCGTTGTCAGGGGCTTGAGCGGATACGATTTTCCATCCGCCTCGAGCACCCCCTCCCCTTCAAGCACGATATAAATCTCGGTCATCCGCTTGTGATAATGCGCCCGGCTGTCCTTTGAAATGTCCGTTAAATGAACGGTCGCCAGCGTGTTATCAGGGTCACCAAACGCGCGGCGCGCCTGCCCGCAGGGACAGGCCACCGGCGGAATTTCATCGAGTTGAGCAATGCGCACAACAGGCTTGGAGGTGTCGGAACTAGTCATCATTTTTAAAAAGAAAGAAGCCCCTAAGCCAGCCAGGAACGCAACGTCACCAGATCCTTGCGAGTCGCCTCGAGGGCCGCCTCCAAATACCCGGGATCCTTCAGACTGCCCTTCACATGCTCGATATGAAGGCACACGGGACCGCTAAAACCACCCGCTTTTAAACGCTCGACATAGCCCCTTCCCACCACCCCCTCGCCCAAAGGCGCGGGTTTGTAGCCCTTGGCGTCCCAGACAAAGTTTTTGAAAAAAGCCATCCCTATATGATCCTGAACCAAAGCAACTTCCGTCGGCCAGGAACTGCTGCCTTCGATCGTCGCGTGCATGATGTCAAAGGCCCACGCTAACTCCTCCACCTTGTAGTCCCGCATCAAAAACGCCATGTCCCAAATCCCAGCGCCCGCAAACTTCGCGCCCGAGTGGTTCTGGTAGCACGGCAAAATTCCAATCTCCTTGCTCAGCGCCACAAGGTCTTTGAGTTTGGGCCGGCATTCATCCAACTGCGGCCAGATCGGCAGCTTGTTGTCGTACGTGTACCAGTTCATGCGGTACCGCGGAATACCAAGAGCCTTTGCCGTTCTGAGCACCACCTCGGTGCGGGTGGCGTCCGACACGGAGTTGATGCCCGAGGTGAGCATGGTGATGCGCACCCCGCACTTTTTAAGCGCCTCCACAAGCCTGGGCAGTTCGTCTTCGACCGTCGCCGGTTCCACATGCCCCCCCGGGCGGATGGGTGCCTCAATGCCAGTCACCCCCAACCCGGCAATCACCTCCGCCAGCCTGTCATAGGGAAGACCAAGGAAGTGTTTGCTGAACAAACTCACTTCGAAGGCCCCACCCTGGGCGGTTGCGGCCGACAGGCTGCCCTCGGGAAAAAACGCACCCGCCGCAAGCGCGGCGGAACTCTGCAGAAAGGAGCGGCGGGAAAACATCATAAAGGCACGGCGGCAGATTCGTTAAAACGGAAGAAAGTCTCCAAAAGGATCCCTCCTCCCGAGACGCAGTGTTGATGGTTCACTGAAGCTGCCGGCGAGGAAATAAGAAAACCAACCCCTGCCTTTCCGACGCCCGTTTTTTTCATGAACCTCACCACAAAAAACTCAACGCCCTTCGCAACCAGCGATGCCCCTCGCAACCAGCGATGCCCCTCGCAACCAGCGATGCCCCTCGCAACCAGCGATACCCTCGAGCGGGATACGCAGCGGCACCTCGGCTCAGGCCGAAAAACTCTCTCCGCAAGAGCAATGCGCCACCGCGTTGGGATTGGTCACCTTAAACCCGCCCTTCTGCAATTCATCCGAAAAATCCAGCAGCGAACCACTCACAAACAACGCGCTCTTCGGATCCACCACCACACGCACCCCATTGCTCTCCACCAAAATGTCCCGAGCCACCGGACCGTCCACCAAATCCATCCGGTACTGAAGCCCCGAACACCCTCCCCCAATCACCGCTACCCTCAACGCTCCCCCAGGCCGTCCCTGCCGCTGCAAAAGCGACTGCACCCTTGCCGAAGCGGGATCTGTCACCTTCACCAGCTTTTCGTTGCCGATTTTATAAGGGAGCGGAGCACTGGTCATAACTAAACCTACGCCCGCGATTCGCCTTTGGCAAACAAAGCGGCGATCTCCGCCTGCATCTCCAGCGCTTTGGCGCGAGGATCCGCCGCCTGCCGGATCGGACGCCCAATCACCACATGATCCGCTCCCGCCAAAAAGGCTTCCGCCAGGGTCATCGTCCGTTTCTGGTCATCCACAGGCCGGTTCTCCACAGGCCGAATCCCGGGCGTCACGATCAGCAGTTTCTCCCCCAGACCTTCCCGCAGGCGCGTCGCCTCCATCCCGCTGGAAATCACCCCGTCACAGCCAATTTCCAAGGCGCGCTTGGCCCTGGAATACACCAATTCCTCCACATCACACTGGAAGCCAAGATCCTCCAGATCCCCTCGATCCAGGGACGTCAACACCGTCACAGCAAGCACTTGCATCTTCCCCTTCGCAGAAACAGCCCCTTCCAAAATCGCCTGACTCCCATGCACCGTACAACACTCCACGCCCCGCTTGGAGAGGTTGGCAACCGCGTTTTTGACCGTTTCCGGCACATCAAAAAACTTGAGGTCTACGAAGACCTTCTTGTCGCGTGCCTTTAACTCCTCCACCAACTCCCAATACCCCTCGGCCATAAAGAGTTGGAACCCTACTTTGTAAAAAGTCACGGCATCCCCGAGACGGTCCACCCACTCCAAAGCTTCGGCCTTCGTGGGAAGATCCAGCGCGAAGATGAGACGGTCTTGGGGGGAGATCGGTTTTTGAGAGAGAAGTCGGCTTGAAGACATGCGGCGCGGATTCTCTGAATCCAAGGTCCCGGTGCCAAGCCTCAAAAGCAAGACGCCCCGATTCTCTGGATCCGGCCCGAAGCCACACGGCAAATCCCAGCCGCTATTCCACTTACTCAACATTCCCTAACGGCACAGGCGGGCCCTTGCGCAAGCCGCTTTTCCAAGGCCCGCGCCGCGGCCGCAAGCGGATCCGGGTGTATGTTTTACTTACACTTGCCGCCGAAAAAGATACACAAAAAATCAGATTCAAACTGCTTCTCCAGAGTAATTAACGCATGGCACTGACGTTGCTAAATGAAATGCAACCCTTCAACTCTATGCTGTACACCTTTGAATCACACGCCGCACTTAAGTCGACCCTGCTCGAAAGCACCGACGAAATTTTAATGGGCTTCATCCAGACCGAAAACAAGGCTGCCCTCGACGAAATCTACCGGCGCCATCACGCCACGATCCGGGCGGTGATCAACCGTGTCCTGCACAACGACCAGTCGGTGGAAGACCTTCTTCAGGAAGTTTTCATGGAAGTGTGGAGAATGGCCCCCAGATATTCCGCCGCCAAAGGCAAAGCCCTCGGCTGGATCATCACACTGGCCCGGCGCCGCGCCATCGACCGGCTACGCCGCGAACAGGCTTACAGCCGCGTGGAAGAACGCTACCAGAAAGAAACCGAGCAGATGCCCGAGTCCTGGACTCACACCAACGGGTGCGAAGACGTTGAGACCGCCGATCTGCGCCGGGTTCTGGGAAAAATCGTGGCTGAACTTCCCGAGGCCCAGAGAAACACCGTGATCCTCTCCTTTTACAAGGGCATGAGTCAGCGCGAAATCTCCGTCCAAACCGGCGTTCCCTTGGGAACCGTAAAAACGCGCCTCGAGTTGGCTATGCGCAAAATCGAGTCTAAATTCAAGGAGGTCAACAGCGAGTGGCCTGCCTTGCACGCCGCCGCATAACCCTCCGCCAGTTTCTCAAAAAGGGCGTCCGAATCACTTCGGACGCCCTTTTTTTATACCCTTGCGGGGTCCGCAAATGTCCGCCGATTTTTGCCTCTCTCAACGCTCCCCACGGCGATCCATTTTTAAGCTGCTGCACTCCCCTCCGGATCGCGCAGTGAAGGGCTCCCGCGGTTTTTCACATTCATGAACCTACTCTCCTCTTCCCTCCCGGGCGTAAACACAGCCATCCAAACAATTCCACCAAGCACACCCTGCCAGCCCAACAACCCTCCACCCACGCACCACGCAAAACTCCACCTTTTACGCGAACATGATGGCGATCGAAATTGGGATTCCATTGAGGACACACGAACCTGCCTCCTTTGCGGCAGCGACTTCTCAGGCGCGGACATCCGCGTCCGCGTCAAAAAGGGCAAACCCGTTTTTGAGTGCCCCGCCATCCTCTGCCGCGGCACCCTGCGCCATTTCGTTTATGCCGGCAACCCCCTCCTGAGCGAGGCCACCTGGTCGGACTGGATGCGCGTCAACACCATGCACGTCATCGATTCCTAAGACCCACGCCTTCTCAGCGCACTCAGCCAAGAGAGGATCTCAACCGGGATCCTCTTTTTTATGGCGACCCTTCAAAATCTCTTCTGTCCAGGTCCAGTCTGAGCCGAGACTCCCCTCCGTACAGGCGCGTGGCGCCCCAGATGGCACACGCCACTCTTCCCTTTTTCAGATCATTCCTTCGCCACAGGCAGCCTCAACCACACCCGTGCACCGCTCCCATGAGGGCTCTCGGCACCCACCTCCCCCCCGTGCGCGGCAATGATGTGTTTCACAATCGAAAGCCCCAGCCCAGTGCTGTGTCCCATCCGGCGCGCCCCCGCGGCCCCGCGAGACTTGTCCGCACGGTAAAACCGCTCGAAAATGTGCGGCAAATCCTTCGGCGCAATTCCGCTCCCGTTGTCTTCCACCACCACACGCACCCCGGCGTCCGGTTCGTACACCGCGCGCACCACAACACGCCCTCCTTTCGCGGGCACATGTTTAAGCGCGTTCTCAAGCAGATTATGCAGCACCTGCTCCATCCGGCGCCGGTCCACACGCACCGGCGGCAGCGTCTCCGCAACCTCCACAACCGCTTCGATCGCATCCCCCCCGGCACGCATCTGCCATTCCGTCACAACCTCCCGAATAAACTGGCCCGGCGGGATGCTTTCCCAACGGAACACCTCTTTGCGTGCCTCCATGCGCGCCAGGGCAAGAAGATCCTCCACCAACGCGTTCAAACGCCCTGAATGCTTCATGAGAATCTGGTACACCTCCACGCGCTCCTCCTGTGGCAAATCAGGCATTTCGATCAAATTCTCCACGTACCCCTGAAATATCGCCAGCGGCGTGCGCAGCTCATGGGACACGTTTGCCACAAACTCTCGTCGCACCTGCTCGAGTTCCTGCAAACGCGTCACATCCCTGAACACCGCCAACACCCCGGGAAGCCCCTTTTCATCCACCATCGGCACCGCGCGCACTGAAAGAAAACGCACCCTCTTTCCCGGAATCATCTCCAACTGCCGCTCCCGGGCCGCCCCCATATCCATGGCCTCCTGGATCAACCGGTGCACATCCGGCTCCCCCAGCACCTCCAATACAGAGCGGTCCAAGGGCGACTTCGTCAAACCAAAGCCCGCCACAAAAGCCGCGTTTGCAAGACGGATTTTGTGCCGCGCGTCCACCACCAACACCCCCTCTTCCATACTCGCGAGCACCATCTTCATGCTCGATTCCTCGCGCTCGATCCGTTGCAACATCGCCTCCTGCTGCCGCACCAGTCGCTGAAAACTCGGCAACGCCGCCTCCATCCCCGCATCCACGCGCGCCAGTGCAAGCGCCGCCTCCGGCCGCCCTGCCTCCGCCAACACATCCATCGCCCGCCCCATCCGCTCCCAACGCCTCTTCTCCAACCACACCCGCACACGCCACACCAGCACCCCGCTCAAAAGGGCGCTCCCAATCACGGCGATCTCTCCAGCAATCATGGCGTTCTTTTCTCAACCCACTGGAGCATCTCTACGCCCCCCTACACACTGGGTGCCACCATCCTGTAACCAAATCCTCGCACCGTCTCCACCAAATCCGCCGACACCCCCAACTTTTCACGCAACCGCCGGATATGCGTATCCACGGTCCGCGTATCAATCACGCTCTCATACCCCCACACATCATTGAGCAACACCTCCCGGCTCTGCAGCCGCCCGCACCGTTCCATCAACACCGTCAACAACTTGAACTCCGTCGCCGTAAACTCCAAAGACTTCCCTTCAATCCGCACCTCATGCCGCACACGGTCCACCTGAATGCTCCCCACTTGCAACTCGTCCACTGCACCCGGTGCCGACTCCATCCTGCGCAAAATCGACTGCACCCGCAGCACAATCTCACGCGGACTAAACGGCTTGGTCACGTAGTCGTCCGCGCCGATTTCAAGCCCCACAATGCGGTCCACCTCGTCGGACTTTGCCGTGAGCATGAGCACAGGAATGCGCACGGTTTGCGGGGACTGTTTGAGCAGCTTGGCAACCTCGAGCCCGCTGAGCCCGGGCATCATTAAATCCAGCACCACCAGCGCGGGATCCTCCTCCCGGGCCAGTTTCAAGGCCTGTTCCCCATCGGCTGCTTTCAAAACATCAAACCCGGCTCGTTGCAAATTCAGAGAGACCAAGGTTAGAACATCAGGCTCATCATCAGCGACCAGAATCCTTTTGCGGGTTGTTTTCGAAGATAGGCTCATGGCGTAGTTTAAGATGCAATTTCAGGGACTCCCGTAACAAAACACGCTCGCTGGTGTTTTAGTACTCTCTCATGTTCCCTCCCGTTCGCCTACGATCAAGCCAGAGACTGTGACAATAATGTCACACATTTTCATCGAGCGCCGAATTCTCGTTTACTAACTCCGCAACGCCCCCTCAAATCGCCCCCTCCCGCGCATGCCTTCCAGCCCGCCACTCCCCGAAGGAGACCTCCAAGCCCGAGACACGGCCTGGATGCGGCGTATTCAGACGGGCGACACCGACGCCTTCAAAGCACTCATCCTAGAATACCAGGGCCGCGTCGCCGCCACCGTCGCCCGCATGGCCGGCGCCGGCATCGATCCCGAAGAACTTGCACACGAAGTTTTCGTGCGGGTCTGGAAATCCGCCCACCGCTACGAACCCTCTGCCCGCCTGAGCACCTGGCTGTTTGCGATCGCCAGAAACCTTGTCCTCAACGAGATACGCTATAAGACGCGCCATCCCGCCGTCTCCCGGGACGCCCTGCTCGAGGAAGGACACCCCGAGGCGGAAGGACCCGCCACCAGCGCCGCCCGCCAACCGGACGCCGCCCTGCTCGAGGCGGAACTCCACGAGGCCATCGACAGGGCCCTGCAGTCGCTCCCGGAAAACCAGCGCACCGCGATCGTTCTCAGAAGGTACGAAGATGTTTCCTACGAAGAGATTGCGACAATCCTGGAGGTGTCTGTTTCTTCGGTGAAAAGCCTCCTTTTCCGCGCCAGAACGACCCTGCGCGAGATGCTTGCAGAGTATTTGGACTAGGCCCGGGAAACGCCGGAAACTGGCGGCGCGGGGTGCGGCAAAACGGACCAACTGATTGCTTCTGCACAGAGCAAGTGACAAAAAAAACACGTTTGTTTTAATTTACACACTTGTCACAATTGATTCATCGTTGTAACACAACTGACATGTATCTGTAACTAGATGCATGCCACCCCCTCGCATGACTCCCCAAAAACAGCATCGGGACGGGTGGATTTAAAAAACCCATACACATACCATGTTGCATAAATCCACAGTTCAGCTGATGGCCCTCGGGCTCATCGGTTCTATGGCAGCCACCTCATTCGCCGACGAATCCGCGTTGATCGACGCGCTCGTCCGCAAAGGCGTTCTCAAAAAGGGCGAAGCCGAGCAACTCCGCGCTCAGGCTTGCAAAGATTGCGCATCCGACAAACTGAGTGGCAAAGTTTCCCTCGGCGAATCCGTCAGCTCCCTCAAACTCACAGGCGACCTCCGGATGCGGTATCAGTACTCGAATGACCAAGAAAACGCACCCGCCAACACCAGTGGCAGCGGCACCCACAACACGGGTTACCGTCTGCGCCTGCGTATCAACGCGGACTACAAGGTCGACGAAAACTTCTTCGCAGGCTTCGGATTGGCGACAAAGGCTGGCAGCCAAAATGCGGCGGGCGCAGATATCAACACCGTAGGCAAACGTGGACAGAATGACGACCGCCGGTCGTCTGACAGAGATCTGGCAAACGATTACTACAGCAATTACGATATCGCCATCAACAAGGCGTTTATTGGCTGGACTCCCACTCCCGGAGTCACACTCATTGCTGGTAAACAGGAAAACCCCTTTTACACCACGGATATGGTGTGGGGCTCCGAAGTGTATCCTGCCGGCTTCACGCAGCAGATCGATCTGAGCAAAATCTTCGGCCTCTCCGGCATCGGCCTAAAGGTCAATTCCGGACAGTTCATTGTTCGCAACGGAGACGAAGATTCCGGATCCAACATCTCCGACCCTTATAAAAACAACGCAAACCGCGATGGCTTCATCTGGCAGACCCAGTTGGTTGCCTCTGTGGACCTCGGTTCCAGCGCGAAGCTGACTGTCGCCCCAGGTTTCTACAGCAGCAACGGCGCTGCGTCAGGCTATGACATAGATGGAACGCCGAATCCACTCACAAGCAATCATCTTGAAAACATGCAGATCGTCCTCCTCCCTGGGGACGTTTCGCTGGACCTAGGCGGACAGAAGGCGAAGTTCCTCTGGGATTTCGCATACAACCTGGATGGCAAGAATCGCTCCTTCAATAACCCAGCAATCACCGCCAAAGAGAACGGCACCGACCAGATGGCGTGGCTGCTCGGAGTACAGGTGGGCGAAAACAAGAAAAAGGGTGACTGGTCTGCTGAGGCCAACTACCGCCATGTTGGAGCTTCGGCCGTTGATCATCTGATCACTGACGCTGATTTTGCCTTTGGTGATGTCAACGCCTCCGGATTCAAGTTCGGATTCTCCTACAATGTGGGCAACGCTACTACCGTTGGTCTCAACTATTACGTCGTGGACAACATCCGCAAGGAAATCGGAACACGTCCAGGTAATAATGGAGACGGTTCCAACTCCAGCCAGATCATCCAGGCTGACGTGTCTGTGAAGTTCTAACAAACAAAATAGCTGGTGTGTTTATAGGCCGGAGTCGCGGGGGCGATTCCGGCCTTTTTTTGCCCCTTCCCCCGCCCTCCAAACCCGCGAAAAAGTCGCCCCTCCCCGAGCTTTTACCGTGCGCACCGCCTCGAAGCCGCTATGCTCGGCCCTCCTTTATTTTTTCTATGAGTGCTTCCGTCCAATGGATCGATTCCCAGTCCTGGGAACTAGACTTTTATGGCCTGCCCCACCACATCCCCTGGCCCGCCGA
>CANJPY010000137.1 GCA_947476255.1 Chthoniobacteraceae bacterium
AACGCCACACGGCGATACAAATGAAGCAAACCGGAGAACAGCCTCCGAGAGCCGGATGCGGGAAATCCGCCCGTCCGGTTCGATGAGGGGGAGAGGAGGACAAGGAGTGGTTGTGGCCGCAAACCATCCTCGTCTCCCTACTCTATTAATTCCGCGATTTTAGAGCGCCCTTGAGAATGAGTCGTTCTGGAAAAAAGAACGCCGCCGCACCCTAGGGCGCGGCGGCGTGAGCTGAGTGCTTTAGGAGGGCTGTTTAGCGGATGAACAGCATTTCCTGATAGGTCGGCAGCGGCCAGGCGTCGTCGGGGACCAAGCCTTCCAAGGCGTCTACGGTCTTGCGAACCGAGAGCATCGCGGGGAGGACTTTGTGGGTCCAGTCGCCGATTTCGAGGGCGGCGGCGTGCGTGGCCTTGAGGTGGGAGATTTGTTCTTCCAGTTCAGAGACCAGGGAAGCCACTTTGGTCAGCGTGGAGCCCGGAGCCGAAACTCCGGCAGCCTTCAACTTGGCGGCAGAATCAGCCAAGGTTGTGGCGTAGGCCGCAGCGACTGGGAAGATTTTCGTCTGGGCGATTTCTTCCACAAGCTTTGCTTCCACATTGACCTGTTTCACGTACTGCTCGACCGCGATTTCGTAGCGGCTGTGCAGTTCTTCTCCGGACAATACGCCGTATTTCTCGAAGACTTCGATCACGGCTTCGCCCACGAAGGCGGGAAGGGCGTCAGTGGCTGTTTTGAAGTTAGGCAGTCCGCGTTTGGCGGCCTCGGCGTGCCACTCTTCAGAGTAACCGTTGCCATTGAAGATGACTTTGCCATGGTGGTCCATGATCTCCTTCAACACGCTCTGGATGGCTGCGTTCAGGTTTGGCGCGCCTTCGAGCTTGCCCGCGATGTAGTCGAGGGACTCGGCCACAATGGTGTTGAGGGAGGAGAGTGCGGTGCCGATGGTTTGATTGGACCCGACGGCGCGGAACTCGAACCGGTTGCCCGTGAAAGCAAACGGCGACGTACGGTTACGGTCGCCCGCGTCCTTGGGCAATTCGGGGAGGACGTCGACACCGATGTGCAGGGTGCCGCGCTGGCGGGAGCTGGTGGCGCCGCCGGCTTTGATCTGCTCGAACACGTCGTTGAGCTGGTCTCCCAGGTAGACGGAAATGATGGCTGGAGGCGCTTCGTTGGCGCCGAGACGGTGGTCGTTGCCCGCGGAGGCGACAACCGCGCGCAGCAGGGGCGCGAACTTGTCGACGGCGCGGATGACGGCGCCGGCGAACACGAGGAACTGGGCGTTGTCGTGGGGCGTGTCACCCGGGTCGAGCAGGTTGCCCTGGGTGGCGTTCCCAAGCGACCAGTTGACGTGTTTGCCCGAGCCGTTGACGCCGGCGAAAGGCTTCTCGTGCAACAGACAGACCAGTCCGTGGGCTTCGGCTGTTTTCTTGAGCACCGTCATGATGAGCTGCTGATGGTCAGCGGCCACGTTGGCAGATTCAAAGGTAGGCGCGATTTCGAACTGGCCGGGAGCCACTTCGTTGTGACGGGTCTTGGAGGGGATGCCCAGTTTGTACAACTCACGGTCCACTTCGCACATGAAGGCGAGGACGCGCTCCGGAATGGCTCCGAAGTAGTGGTCTTCAAATTCCTGGCCCTTCGGAGGTTGCGCTCCAAAGAGGGAGCGGCCTGCGGAAAGGAGGTCGGGGCGGCTGTAGTAGAAGGATTTGTCGATGAGGAAATATTCCTGCTCGGGGCCTGCGGTGGCCGAGACATGGGCGATTTCTTTGTGGCCGAACAGGTTGAGAATGCGGCGCGCCTGCTTGTCGAGGACCTGCATCGACTTGAGCACGGGGGTCTTGGTGTCCAGGGACTCGCCGGTCCAGGAAACAAAGGACGTGGGAATGCAGAGGGTGTTGCCGTTGGCGCTCTCGAGCAGGTAGGCGGGGCTGGTGATGTCCCATGCCGTGTAACCGCGGGCGCGGTGCGTGGCGCGGATCCCGCCGTTGGGGAAAGAGGAGGCGTCGGGCTCGCCCTGGATGAGAACCTTGCCCTTGAATTTGGAAATGGCTTCGTTGCCCGCGGAGGACGCTTCGTAGAAGGAATCGTGCTTTTCAGCCGTGAGTCCGGTGAGCGGGTAGAAAACGTGTGCGTAGTGGGTGGCGCCCTTGCTCACGGCCCAGGAACGCATCGCGTCGGCGACTTCATCCGCAACGTGCTCGGAAAGCTTTTGGCCGTCTTTGATGGTTTTGAGCACACTGCTGTAAGTGTCTGCTTTGAGCAGTTCCTTCATGACCGCCAGACTGAAGGTGTTCGAGCCAAAGACATTCTTTGGCGAGTGGTCAGTGAAGTTTACGCTCTGCTCGGTGGGGGTGCGTCCCGCAATAGAAGCAATGGCGCTGCTGCGGCCAGTGGGTGTTGTCATTCGAGGTTTAGGTCTATGGTTTAAATCACATCAGTCAGCTTCATCCCAGGTTTCGTGGCCTGCGGGGGAAGGCTGCTTCTGTAGCAGACACATTTGAGCATCCGCCGTGCCAAAAGCAATATTCCACAGCAGTGCCTTCTAGCATCTTTTTTTTATGGCCGTTTCTGGGGGGGGCACCGAAACCTGTATCTTCTTCCCTGTTTGTCTACATTTGAGCAAACTGTAGTTTTTTAATCAGTTTGGGCGTTTTTACTTCTTGGGACCCCCGGCCTCACCGGGTTCAGGAATGGCGGTGATCAGGCTCTCAAAGGCCTCTTTTCGGATCCAACGCACCGTTTCCTCAGACGCGGTGGGGTAAAAATTGTCTTCGACGCCAGCGAACTGAGCGCCGTTTAACTCCAACCACCCGACTCCGACCATTTCGTGGCCCCAAGCGAGATGGGGCTTCTGAGGCAGGCGAACCATGCAGGAGAGTAAAACGGGACGCGAGGCAGCGGTTTCAGTCTTCAGCTTTGGAAAGGAAAAAGGGACGTGCTCGGTTTTGAGGACGACCCCATGGGCACGGGCGTCGCTGGCGACGGCTTCTGCAAGTTCTTTGGGATAAGCACCGCTCAAAGTCATTCCGTCATTGGTGTAACCGGAGGTATCGGGGAGTTCCGACATGTGGAGTTTTTGACGCAGGCGTACGGCATAGTTTTCAACCGTTTTGTGCTGGTTTAGGGGAAGGCCGCCGCTCCACTGGGGAAAACCGCGGTTTGCCCAATAGGCGAGCAGACTTGCGCCTGCAGTGGGGACGCAGCCGGAAGCAACGGCTTTGGCTTGGAGTCCGGGGACGGGGAATTGTTGGAGTGCTGGAACGCCTTCGGTCAGGCCTCCGTTTTCAGGAATGGGGAGGTGCTTGCCATCGAGGGCAAACTCCAAAAGAGCGCCCGAATCTGTATTTTCCCACATCAGGTAGCCGTGATCGGTGGGGCCGGTGCGGATGCGCACCACCCAGACAGGAGGCAGATTGCTCTGATAGAGTTGGCCCGGAGCCTGTGCGACTAAGACGGGTTTTGAGAGGGTGCAGCCTTGTGCGGGAGGGGGAAGGAAGACCTTGGAGAGCCGCTCCAGATGCTGGAGGGCCTGTTCTTGAGGGGGGAGGGCCGCGAGTGCGGAGGATGCCGCAAGAAGGCAGAGGGAGAGGAGGGGACGCATGTCTGATTTTTATTTCGGCCGACCAAGTGCGAAAGTTAATTTTAGGCGCACTTGCTCATCCATCGGGCGGGATCCATCGGCGGAGTCTATTTCGGAGTGACGGAGAGCCGAGGGAAAGGGGGCTGTTTTTCCTCTTGTTCATTTGCCCCGTTGCCAAAAACGCTGAATTCATCACAATTGCCGGATGAGCGAATCCCATTCATCTTTTCCTGCTATCCTTCCGAGCGAAGGACTCCACGTGGTGCATCTTTTCTTTCGATTGGAGAGGGTGGCGTGGGATTTTTTGGATGGAGAGGAGCGCCGGGAGCGTTGCGACAAGCTGGCGCGCGTGGTGGCTGAGATCCAGTCCCTGCCTCGGACGCAACTTCTTCCCTTCAGCATGGTGAGTCCGAAGTCGGACCTTGGGTTTATGCTGTTGACCCCGGACTTGCAGGACGCAGACCGGTGTTCCAAGCGTCTGGGAGAAGCCCTCGGCGCAGGCATTCTCACGCCGGTGTTTTCCTGGCTTTCTCTCACGGAACGCAGCGAGTACACCACGACCGAAGCCGAACATACCCAATCGCTCAAAGAGGAAGGGGTGGAGCCGGGAACGCCCGAGTTCGACGAGAAAATGAAGGAATTTCAGTACCGGATCGCCAAGTATCTGAAGTACCGTGTCGAACCGGATCTGCCCTCCCATGCGGAGTGGCCTGTGGTGTGTTTTTACCCGATGTCCAAGCGCCGCAATCTCGAACAAAACTGGTACGCCGAGACGTTCGAGCACCGTAAAGCATTGATGGCGGGACACGCGAAGGTCGGGCGGACGTATGCCGGGCGCGTGCTTCAGTTGATCACGGGCTCAACCGGGTTGGATGATATGGAGTGGGGGGTGACGCTGTTTGCCAAGACCACGAGTGAGATCAAGGCGATTGTGTATGAGATGCGTTTTGATGAAGTGAGTTTCCGGTATGCGGAGTTCGGGGAATTTGTGATTGGTATTCGGATGGACGTTCCAAGCCTCTGTGAGCGCTTGGATTTGCTCTAACAACTGCCTTCCGGGGGTGGGGCGTCTGGGCATAGAACCGGCCCCCCCAGCTCTGTTTTGCCGCTCATACGTGTGCGAGGACGCCGTTTCCGAGACGTCATTCAGGGAACTCCATTCAGGGGCGTTTCCTGTTTCTTGCAAGTGGCGGCGTTAAGTTTGTTTGACGCGCCAAACGCCCTCCTGCCGACAGGGGGTTGTGAATCCATCGTCGAGCATTAACCCAAAGTGCTGCAGTGTTTTTGCGAGTCGCTTCGGAGTGTAGCGGAGGCTGAAAAAGAGCCGCAAAGATTGTCCCGCTCGGGCGTGGAACGGTGTGTTTTCCCACTCAAAGCGGGTCTCCGAAAGCCATTGGGAGTGCAGGCAAAAGCCGAGGATGTCTTCAAAGTCTTGCACCTCAAAGGTTGGGGCGCTCAAAGAGGCAGCGATGCCCCAATCTTCCAGAACCTGACTCAGCCAGCGAAGTGTTTCCGGGTTGTTGTATTGGGGGAGGACGGTTTCACAGGCGGCTCTGTAGGACTCAATGTCCTGATCTTTAGACTCATCCAAAGGAGCAAGATTTGCGCTGAGCAAAAGATGATCCGAGGGGCGCAAAAGAGAGGAAAGCCGGCTGAAAAGCCAGGACGGGAGGAAATTGGGGGTCAACCCAAACGCGGTGTAAAGGCGCAGTTCGTTCTCGGGGTAACGGTCGAGCCAGGAGGGAAGCTCTTCAAGGAGGGAAAGATCTCCCACAATGGGAAGTGTTTCGGTTGCCAGAAACGGAGCTGCAATTTCCGTGGAAAGCAGGGCGAGTTCCAGTCCCGCATCCACGGGCGTGTAGCGAAGCGCGCAACCTTCGTGACGCAGGGCCTCTAGAAGCCAGGCTTCTTTTTCGCCACCGCCCGGACCAAGGGCAATGACATGAACGGAGCGTCCTGCAAGTTCTCGGGCGGTTTTTAAGGAGATTTTTCGGAAGATGTCTTCGAAGGAGAGATCGGCAGAGAGGGGGGCGTGGGCGCGGTGGACGTCGAGCCAGAGCTGCGATTGTTTCACGCCCTGATAATGGAAAAGATGGTCGATGGCTCCGCTTTGCAACGAGGCTTGGCGGCGCGTTTTTTGCGGCTCCGCCCGCATTGAAGAATGCACCCAGATTGGAGTCATGAAAGTTAGCGTAAGTTCCAGCCGCCGCTGACCATGAAGTTGGAGCCGCTGAGGTAGGCTGGCGCCTCCAGAGCCAGAAAGCGAACGGCAGCGTAAACGTCTTGGAAGGCTCCCGGGCGGCCAGCGGGGATGCCTTCGGAGGGGAGTTCGCCGAGGCTGTTTTCCAAAAAGCCGGGGGAAATCATATTCACAGCAATCCCGTGACTGGCTTCGCTTGCGGCGAAGGAGCGGGTGAGCATCCAGACCCCTGTTTTTCCGATGTGATAGCTCCACGCGAGATCCCGGGCACTTGGGCGGTCGCAACTCGAGTCGCCAATATTGATGATGCGCTTGAGCGGGCTTTGACGAAGAAGAGGGAGTACGGAGCGCGTGGTAAAAAAGGTCTGGGTGACCGTGGAATTAAGGCCCTCAAACCAGGCGGCTTCGCTGAGGTCAAGGCCGTGGCATTCCTGATAGACGCCAGCATTGTTGATGAGCACGTCGAGACGGCCAAAGCGGGTTGAGAGGGATTTTGCGAGTGCTCCCGCCTCCTTCTCGCTCGAGAGGTCGGCTTGGAAAACAGCCGCTTCACCCCCGGCGTCCACGATTGTGGATTGGGTGAGCAGAGCGCCTTCGGTGCTTGAGCGGTAGTGCAGGGCGAGGGAAAAACCATCGCGTGCGAGCGCGAGCGCCAGGGCGCGACCCAGGCCGGTGCCGGCGCCTGTGACCAAGGCCACGGGTTTGTCGCAGGGCGGACTCATTTCACAACGGCCATGGCTTGGATGACGCCGCGCATTTTGGCGACTTCATGCGTGCGGATGAGGTCTGTTTTTCCGAGCAGGGCGAGGACTCCAAAAAAGGGTTCTGCGGAGCGAACTTCCTCTTCAAAATATTCAAAGGCGTGGGGGAGGGCCTGGCACACCGGCCAGCCCAAGGATCTAAGACGGAAACCATTGAGAAAGGTTTCCATCTGGTAGCGGACTCGCAGCGCGCTGTCCGAAAGGTTTTTGTAGTAGAAGCCCAAGCCGGGATCCACCCAGAGGCGTTTGACCCCGCAGCGGACAGCCCGTTCTGTTTCCTTGGCAAAAAACTCGTAGAGGGCTCCGGTATGATCGGAGTGGAGTTTGAAATCTCCGACGGAACGGACGTTTTTCCCGTTTTGAATGTAACAAATGACCACGCCAGCCTCGTATTCGGCGGCGAGTTGATAAAAGGCTTCGGTATCTTCAGCAGCGGTCATATTGACGATGGAGGCCCCGGCTTTGAGGCACACGCGGGTGACGTCGGTATGGTAGCTTTCCACGGACACAAGAAGGCCGGAGGCGCTCAGTTCGCGCACGACGGGCAGGAGACTTGAGGACTGCACGTCCGGGGCCACAATTTGCGAGGAAAGAACGGTGGATTCGGCGCCGAGATCAATGATGCGCGCGCCTTCTGCGGCCAGACGTTTGCCTCGCCGAATGGCGGCCTCTGCGTTCATTGCAACGCTTTCCCGGTACCAGGAATCCTGGGAGAGGTTGACCACGCCCATCATGGCGACATCGGGCCAGTGCGAGAAGGACTGGCCGCGCAATTCAAATTCGGCGACCTTGCTCCCAAGAAGAGAGGCGTGCTTGAGGGCTAGCTCCGAGAGGAAGGGAAGGTCGAGCATGATTTTGGGAGCAGGAACGGTCTGGTGGCGCTCAAAAGAGGGGTCGGTGGAGTCGGATTTTCAGGGGATCAAGTGAGCACCGTCCGAACCCATGAAAATGTTTTCAGTCCGCGAGGCTTACTGTTTTTCCTGAGTATTTACCTGAGTGTTTGCCTGGGGCGAAGTTGGCTTGGGCTGGTAGTCGCCGTCGTCATCATCCTCATTTTCTTCGATATCCCGTTTCATCTCGCGGGAGAGGAACGGGCGCAGAAAACCGTAAAGAAGGTAGCTCACAAACAAGATGAAGGGCATCCACTCGAAGTTAAGGACGGTCACCACGACCACGATGAGAATGGCGATAAACTTCGGCAGAGAACGGGTGGATCTCCAGGAAAGGCCTTTGAAGCTTGGATATTTGAACTTGCTGAACATCATCCAAGCAAGGAACAGCATGAGAGGGGGGAGCACCCATTTTCCAGCCCCGGGAGTGCGCTCGTGCTCGTCAAGGAAGAGCATGAACAGGGTGAGGGAAGCGATCAGACCGGCGGCCGCTGGAATGGGAAATCCCGTGAATTCCTTGTTTGCAGCGACGGAATTTGCAGCGGCGAGGCAGTTGAAGCGGGCGAGTCGCAAGGCACCGCATACGAGGTAAACGGCGGCGATGATCCAGCCTGTTCGGGGGAACTGGTAGAGCACGATTTTGTACACCATCAGGGCGGGGGCGACCCCGAAGGAAACGATGTCTGCGAGGGAATCAAATTCGCGCCCGAAGGGGCTTTCGTGGCCGCCGAGGCGGGCGAGGCGGCCGTCGAGGAGGTCGAAGATGCAGGAGGCGAGAATCAGCCAGATGGCGTAATGGATTTGCTGGCTGGCATCAGCGATGGCCATGGCATTTTCGCCGGCGGCGGCGTAGACCATAGCGCTCTCCACGATTTTGAGGGAGGCCGCGAACCCGCAGAACAGGTTGCCCGCCGTCATCAGGTTGGGCAACAGATAGATTTTTACGCCTTCGTCGTTGGGCATGAGGAAGCCTAGGGTTGGGGGAAACGGGCAATGACGGTCTCTCCTCCTTTGACGCGTTGGCCGGGTTGTACCGTGACTTCACAGTCCAGAGGGACAAAAACCTCGGTGCGCGAGCCGAAGCGGATCATGCCGAAGCGGTCTCCCTTTTGGACGACGTCTCCGACTTTGCTCCAGGGAACGATGCGCCGCGCAATCGCGCCCGTAATCTGGCGCACGACCAGGGTGGCGTGTTTGCCTTCAAAAGCCCAGGTCATCGCTTCGTTTTTTGAGGAGCATTCCTTGTTGCGTGCGTCCAGGTATGGGCCGGGGTAGGTGCCCGGAAAGTGATTCAGGTAGGTGACTTTTGCGTCCATCGGCATCCGGTTGGTATGCACATCGAGGACCGAGAGGAAGACTCCGATGCGCTTCATCGGTTTTTTGAGAAACTCGGTTTCTTCCATTTCAATGATCTCGGTGACGATTCCATCGGCGGAGGAGAGAATATCGCGGGGGTCCGTGGAGCCCCGGCGGTCGGGATCGCGGAAGAAGTTGAGGCAAAATAGGATGCCCATGAGTGCAAGGGCCCACAGGAGCGGCCAATGAAGAAACCAACCTGCCAAGCCAATGAGCGCTAGAATGGCAAAAATAGCGCGGCCTTCCCAAAGTGTCTGAAATCGCATTTGTTCTTATACTCGGTTGTACGCCTGAGGGGTCAAGCGGTTTGACAAAAGGGGGAAGAAGGGGGGCTGGGGGGAAGTCTCTGAAAAGGCGTCCGCTACTCGGCTACATATTTTTCGAGTTGAAAGTGTGCAAAGCCCAAGTCGACTTTGTGACTCAGTCTCAGACGCAGGCGTCCGTGCCGAGGGCGTGTTTTCAGAGGATTTACAAATACCAGCCTGCCGCCCTTTTGGAGGAGCTCGTTGGCGAGCTTAAACACGCCCTCGACCATGATCTCGAGATCGGCAACGGGCACGCGTTTTCCCAGGGGAGGGTTGGTGATTAAAAGGGTCAGATCGCGCAGTCCGAGCTTTGCGGGGCCTTCGCGAAAATCACACTGCCGAAACTGCCCCGCCGCGCTCGCACTGGATTTTCCTGTGACGGCTTGAACATTGGCTTGCGCAACCTCGATGGCCTTGGCGCTCAAATCTGTTCCGAAAACGGCCGATTCCTTGGAGATTAAGAGGCATTCTGCGAGTTCAAGGCCGGAGCCACAGAACGGATCCCAGATGCGTTCTGTATGGAAGGTGCCGATCCCCGCGACGCGCGCGAGTGCGGCTGCGAGTGGGGGATGTGAGGCTGCGGGAACGTCGCCGCGACGGTAAGCAAAGCGAGGGTCTGGGCGGAGTTTGGGGTGGAGTTCGGTATACACGCCGTTTGGGGACTCGTGGATACGAATCTCCCATGGGGCTTCTCTGGAGTCGTTCAGAAGAAGGGGACACCGCTTGAACGCGGTTTCTGAGATCCTTTGGATGAGGGCTGGGTCAGCACCTCTGGAGTCGAATTCAAGCCGGTAACGCGCGGCGCCCTGGGAAAGATGCCCAAGAATGTGGGTGCTCAAATTGGAACTGATGACCCCAGCGAGTGCTGTTTCATCCAGAGGCGCCCCCGGGCGTGGAAGCGGAGGCAGATCAGGCAGAAGAAACACAACAGCACTGAAGCAGCGCAAGGCATACAGTTGGTTGAGGGAGAAGGAGCGCTTGGGCCGCAGTTCAACCCAGCCACTGCGGACGGCGTGGATTTTGAAAATAGATTTGAGGGAATCTGAACTTTCGAGTTCGTCAAAGAGGAAATGTTCGACTCCCTTGCGGCAATCGAGGGCGATTCGGAGGCCCTCAAAGACGGGGAGAAGGGCTTCCATGGAAATGCCGTCTTCGCCCTGGCGGCGCGCGATGTTGGCTTGGAGCCTCTGCGGATTGATGGCGAGGGGGTGAGGCAGAGCGCTGAGTGCTGCATTCAAGGTCTCGCTGCCGCCTATACGTTCAAGGGTCTTGGCTAAAAACTGGGTTTCCTTCACGCTCACAGCCTGATTTGCGAGAGTGAGTAGTTGTTTTTCTTCCGCTTCGCCTGAACCGAGCTTGGGTAGGGCCGCCATGGCGTAACGGCGGATTTTTTCCTCAGGGTCCTGGACCAAGGCGCGGAGCCAGACGAGTGCCTCGGTTTTTTGATGAGGTGTTCCGGCTTCTGAAAAGACCACACCGACGGCGCGGATCACGGAGACATTTTGAAGGCGTTCCGCCGGCTTGGCCGCATTGAAGGCTGGCACCTCGTTGCTCCAAAGAGCTGCGGGTGATAATTGGCGCAAGGCCTGGTAGTGTTCTTTGACCCGTTTTTGGGAAGACTGTTTCATGCGAGAGGAAGACGGGCGCTGCCTGAAGGCGGCAAGTGCCTTTGGGGCGAGCTTGGAGGCGAGCTTGGAGGCGGGCGGGGTTAGCGAGCGGGGGTTAGCGAGCGGGGGTTAGCGAGCGGGGGTTAGCGAGCGGGGGTTAGCGAGCGGGGGTTAGCGAGCGGGGGTTAGCGAGCG
>CANJPY010000138.1 GCA_947476255.1 Chthoniobacteraceae bacterium
CGAACGCCACACGGCGATACAAATGAAGCAAACCGGAGAACAGCCTCCGAGAGCCGGATGCGGGAAATCCGCCCGTCCGGTTCGATGAGGGGGAGATGAGGACATGGAGTGGTTGTGGCCGCAAACCATCCTCGTCTCCCTACTCTATTTAGGTTCCCGTCGAAAGGGCGCTGGCTGGGGCCCTTATTTCGAAGGGCGCAGGGATGCCAGATACGCTACGAGGTTGACGAGATCTTCCTGCGTCAGCGCTTGATTGAGGCCGCTGGGCATCAGGGACGTCGGAAGTTTCGTGACATTTTGGACATCCGTCTTTGGAAACTTTTGGAGCGCTCCTCCCGGCAGAGCCAGCACGAGTTCTTCTGTCGTTTCGCTGCGTATGATTCCCATGGCTTGGGAACCACCGCGAAGTTTGACCTCTGCGGTTTCAAAGCCCATGGAGATGCCTGCATTTGGGTTGAGGATCGCGTCGAAAATAGCCTCTTTTGGGAGCTTTGCACCGATTTCAGACAGACCAGGTCCGAAGTCGACACCCTTGTCTCCAATGCGGTGACAAGTCACACAGGAACTTGCAGGTCTCTCAAAAATGTCCTTACCCTTGGAGGGGTCACCTGCAATTTTTACAAGTTCGGCAATCGAGGGAAGGGGCTTTCCTCCCAGCGCACCGAGGGCGGGAAAGTGTTTTGCGATGGAATCCTTAAGCGAAGCGTATTGCACTTGCGCGAGGGCGCTTGCGGCGACCGTTTGGAATTCCGCTGGGAAGCGTTGGGACTCTGCAAGTTTAAGGAGCCGTTCCGCGCCAGCCTGAGTGCGTGCGAGGGCGCGGACTGCCGTTGATTTCCTTTCTGCGGCAGGAGCGTCGGCTATTTCACTTTGCAAGAGATCCAGCGCCTTTGGGGTGGCGAGGTCGCCAAGCATGCCGAGCAGAGTGGAAACTTCCGAGGAGGATCCTTTTGAGAGTGCCTTTTTAAGGTGTTCGATGCCTGTGTTATCGCGACTCAGAAGGCGGATGGCATCAAGGGCTTCGGGTGCTTTGCCAAGTTTGAAGGCCGTTTCGAGAAGCTCGCTGCCCCGGGTTCCAATACCCACCGCTTCAATGAGCTCCACAAACGCCGGCTTCCCTTTGGTTTGTGAGAGGACGGCTTCCGTCGCGTCGCGTACTTCCGCGCTGTCTTTGCTGGCAGTGCGCGAAAGGCGCTGCAGGGATTCGCTGACAATGGCCAGGCTTGGGTTGGCTTTGACCAAATCGAGGAGAGCCTCGGAACGTTCTTTGGAATCTGGAATGAAGTCGAACGCCCGCATGTAACGCATTTGGTCGGGCTCGGCCAAAAGAAGTTTCGCAAGATAAGGCGCGGCTTTGGGTGTGCGTAAGCGCCACACGATATCGCGACCTCCAGGGGTGTTCCAGTTGCCTTTGATTTCGCTGAGCCAGGTCTCAAAACAGGAGTCGTCTAAGCCCGTGGCGCCAATGCCCAAGGCTTCCAAATACCAGCGGTCCTTGCCGTCGTGTTGTGCGGCAAGCTTTGCCCACATGGGTTCGACCTTTTTGCTGTGGTACAGCGATACGGCAAGCTGGCGGCGGACCTGAGGGTCTTTGTGTGCGATCAGTTTTGCAACCAAGCCTGGTGCAGCTTCGAGTGTAGACGTATCGAGTTGGCCTGCAGTAGCCAGCATGGTTGAGAGACGGATGGCTGTGATAACGACATCGGAGTCTGCATCTTCCAAGGCAGCTTTCAGCGAGGGGAGCGCTGTTTTGGGATTACGGGCCAGAAGCGCGAGCGCGCGTGCACGCATGCGCGGAGAACCAGTCTGAACGAGATTTTGCAGTGCCGGAAGCGCGCTCTCGCCCAGCCCAGAGAGTGCGTGATAAGCCGCGTACTGTGTAGCCTTGTTGGGAGACTGAAGGCCGGCGATGGCGCCTTCGACAGTCGTGGGATTAAACTTGGGGGTGCTCAGGGGTGCGCCTTTCAGGGCAACCCGGTAGATGCGTCCGCGGAGGAAAGGTTCGACATTGTCGGCCATGGCGTGTCCGCCTACACCCGCATCGTACCAGTCTGCAACAAAGAGGGATCCATCGGGATGGATGTTGACGTCAGAGGGGCGGTACCAGTCGTCCTTTGAGGTGAGGATATTGACAGATGTCGCGGTGAAACCGGCTCCCGCTTTCTCAACAGGATAGGAGCGGACCACACGCGGTCCCGCATCGCAGTGGATGAGTTGATTGGTGAAAATGGCGCCGAGTCCCGCACCTTCATTGATCAGAATTCCGGTGGGAGAACCCGCGCCGGTTTGCAGCAGATTTGGAATAGTACCGGGGTCGTTTTGATGCCAATGGCGGAGAGGGATCTCCTTTTCAATATTGGGACGCTTGCTCTGCCAGGAGCTGCCAGTGAGCTCGTCGGAGTAGCCGTAGCTGCCGTGTTCCATGACATAATTGATACGGACACCCTTGTTGCCGTCGTCGTCGTTGTCGCTCTGCCAGACGTTGCTGAACGAGTCTGGAGCGGCTTCGTAATTGTTGCGGAAATTATTTCCGAGGACTTCGAAGTTCGAGAGTTTGCCGTCGGCGTAGTCGGCGCGGAATACCATGCCCTGTTGATAGGGCTTGCGGTTCGCCTCGATGACGTTCCCAGCCAGATCGGTGATGGGTTCACTGTTGGCGTTGACATCGGCCGTTGAGATGACTCCGTGGAGCGGAATCTCCAGCAACTTGCCAGTGGGTTTCCGGAGGTGGTTTCCAGTGTTGCCGAAATTAAAGTACAGTTTTCCATCCGTGCCATGGACGAAAGAGTGCAAGGAGTGGTCGTGTTGTGCGCCCTTGGTACCGGTGAGCAGGAGAAAGCGCTTGTCTGCAACACCATCGCCATCCGTATCGCGGAGGACAAAGACATTTGGCGAAACGGAGACAAGAACATCTTTTCCGAGAACGGCGATACCCAGTGCTGAGTTGATGCTTGGATCCTGATAAAAAACGGTGGCTTTGTCGGCTTCGCCGTCACCATTGGTGTCCTCGAGGACCATGATGCGGTCTCCATCCGGGCGGATGGGAGGCGAGGCGTATTTGCGATAGTTGGCAGCTTCGGCAATCCATACCCGGCCCTTGGGGTCAATATCGATGGCGGTGGGGTTTTGCACCATCGGCTCCGCAGCAAAGAGAGTCACGGAGAGTCCTTCGGCCGTGGTCATGTCAGAAATGGACGCGCGTGCTTTTTGGAGCCCGTAATTGTCGGGAGCTTTTGAAGCATCCGCTGCAAATGAAGGAGGACAAAGAGTGGCGCAGGAGACGGAGAGAGCGAATAAGGGAAGGTGTTTCACGGTCGGATGGGTTGAACTTGGGGGGGCTGAGCCCGTCAGCCGCGGGTGCCTGCCTAGATAGGAATCTGGGAGTGGTCAATTGATAACTTTCGTAATTTGAGTGCGGCTGTTCCTTTCCGAGTGAAGGGGGCATGCTTTTAATCTGAAATGAAGGGATTCGCGCAAGGCGGTGAACATCTTCAGGAAGTCTTCGGGAGGGGGCACCTCAGGGCCGTGTCATTCAGAGCATCAGGGCTCCGGGTGGGCTTGAACGGGGATGAAGTGCCGGCGCTTTAGCTTGGTAGAAAAAATGATTTTTCAAAAATCTGAGAGTTGGACTTTGGAAAGAGGTGTCTGCGGGATTGTCTGAAGTGACCAACCCCATGAAGCGTTCGATTTTTGTTTTTTCCTTTCTTTTGCTTTTCCTGTTTCCAGAGACGCGTGCCGTTGAAGCACCGCGTAAAATGGAAGCCGTTTCGCAAACCGGCGCTGGAAGTCCAGACTTAAGGGTCCTGCCGCCGTTGGTAGACGGAGTTGCCCCAGTTGATTTTGTAGAGGACCAGTTAAAAAAGATCGCTTACGCGGCGTTGGACCGACGTGATGCGGAGTACGAAAAACTGAAGACGGCAGAGGACGTGGGCGCCTGGCAAAAACGGCAACATGCCACGTTTCTGGGAGCGCTTGGGGGATTGCCGGAGCGCACCCCCCTCAACGCGCGTGTTACTGGGACGAGGGAGTTTTCAGGTTATCGGATGGAGAAGATTCTTTTTGAGAGTCAGCCTGGATTTTTGGTTTCCGGGTTGTTGTATCTCCCTGAGGGAAAAGGCCCGCACCCAGCGGTCCTGATGCCGTGCGGCCACACGGCCAGTGCAAAAGCAGGAGCTCTCTATCAGAAAGCGTCCATCAGTCTTGCACGGGCAGGTATTGCAGTTTTTTGTTATGACCCCATCGGCCAGGGGGAACGACGTCATTATCGCAATCCGCAGGGCGTTCCTGAATTTGCCAGTTCCACGAGTGAACACCAGTTCATGGGGATCTCGGGGATTCCTTTGGGACGGGGGCTGTCGAGTGCGATGATTTGGGACGGTATCCGTGCTTTGGACTATTTGCAAAGTCGAGCGGACATACGGGGTGACCGCTTGGGATGTACGGGAGTCTCTGGAGGGGGAACGATGACGAGCTATTTGATGGCTTTGGACGAGCGGATCGTTGCAGCGGCTCCCGCCTGCTACCTGACGGGTTTTCGGCGGTTATTCGAAACAATTGGACCGCAGGATTTTGAGCAGAATATTTTCGGGCAGATAGCGGCGGGGTTGGACCATGCCGACTATGTCCTGCTTGCAGCGCCGAGGCCGGTGCTTGTCATGGCGGCGACGCAGGATTATTTCGACATACACGGGGCGTGGAATCTCTTTCGCCAAGCAAAACGTGTGTACGGGAGATTGGGGTATCCGGAACGGAGTGACCTAGTCGAAGCCGACACCAAACACGATCTTGCTGTTGAGATGCGAGAAGCCTCCGCGCGGTGGTTTCGACGCTGGCTGTTAGGCCGTGATGACGTTTGGAAGGAGCCCTCGTTTGATATTCTTCCTGAGAGTGAAGCTCTTTGTACGCGCGAAGGGGATGTGCTTCGCGAGCCCGGCGCACGTTCTTTTTTTGATTTGAATGGCGAAATGGCTGTGCAATACGCCGCCGAGCGCCGGCGCATCTGGCAGACACATCCAACCCCTGGCTGTCTGTCCAAGGTCCGTGAAAAAGCCTGCGTTCGTGCATTGGCGGAGATTCCTGTTTTGCAGGCGACCGAGGGGGAGACCATAGAGCGCGGGCCTGTGCGGATCCAAAAGCTGACGCTTCGCGATACCGAGGGCACGGTGCTTCCAGCGCTTTTGTTTAGGTCGGCGAAAGCGGAGGGCGGAATTCGAGTGTATGTACACGGGGAGGGCAAGCAGGCGGAGGCGGGCCCTGGCGGGGTGTTGGAATCTTTGGCGCTTTCGGGAGAAACTGTTCTTGCCGTTGATGTCCGTGGGGTCGGTGAAATGCAACGGCCCAAAAGTGGGAAGGGTGTTGATGCATTAGCTGAGCCTGGTTGGAAAACCGCCACCATGGCCTATTTGCTAGGACGTTCGTACGTCGCGCTGCGTACCGAAGACATTCTAGCCTGCGCACGTTTTGCAGCGGAAAGGTGGGGAGGATCGGGGGCGGTCCGTCTTACGGGCGTGGGTGAGGCAGGTGTTGCGGCGCTGCATGCATGTGCGCTGGAACCGCAGTTATTTGCGGGCACGCAGCTCGAGCGAACACTTGAATCGTGGCATGATGTGGCGACCAGTGCGCTCTCAAAAAACCAGCAGGTGAATGCAGTGTACGGAGCGCTGCAGCTTTACGATCTGCCAGAGCTTGCCGGCACTGTTCCCCAGGGGAAGCTGGTGATACAAATGCCTGTCGATGCGATGGGTGCGCCCAAGCGGAAAAAATAGTGGTTCGTCCGTTGTGGCGGAGGCGCTGCATGGCTCAGCCAAGCTCCGCAAAATCACAAGGCCGTTTGGAGGCATGTGATTCAGGGCAGTGGCGAAGAGTCACACACGTTGCTTTGAGTGGAGAAGAAAGACGCGCTTTGGGAGGCAACTGATCCGCTGCCGCCACGGAGGCACGGGTGGATTGCTGGCGTAAACGCCCGTCAATCTTCCCGTGTGACGCGCCAGCGTGTTTCGGGATACAAATTGATGGCGTCTGAATCGATTTCAAACCCGCAGGATTCCAGCAGGAAGGCGACTCCTTCTTTGGAATGCATGGTTTCGCGAAGACTGCGCGCGAAGAGTTCTACGTATTCCTTATAACTGTCCAAGGCCAAGGCACCATCAGAGACGTACTTGGCGAGTTCGGCGTCATGGCTGTCGATGAGTTCCATGAGTGCTTTGCGCAATCGCAGGCGCATCACTGGATCCACCACCAAACGGAACGGATTTGCAGAAGGGTCCGAGGGAACTGGGTCCTTTGAGATCTCAAAGGGCAGTGTAGCGAGATTATAGGTGGATAGGGCGTCGTCTTCCATGGCTGTGGCTCCGAGGACAAGCTTACCTCATCAGAGACTCTCTGCAAGCGGAGCGAATGATTAGCCTAACCACAAGCTCGCTTTTCTTTCGGGGGTCGCCTGCGCTACCCTTGTGAAATGTCCGTTGAAACTCCTGAACTACTCGCCCCAGCCGGCAACTGGGATTGCGTGCGCGCCGCAGTCGCCAATGGCGCAGACGCCGTTTTTTTTGGGCTGCCCCGCTTCAACGCTCGGATGCGGGCGGACAATTTTTCCGAAGCTGAACTCCCTGAAGTGGTCCGCTATTGCCACCGGGCGGGGGTGCGTGCCTACGTGACGTTTAATACGCTGGTTTTTACGCAGGAACTGGATGCCGCCGCCGAGACGCTGCGTTTCATCAGTCGCAGCGGAGTGGATGCGATCATTGTGCAAGATGTCGGTTTGGTGCGGCTTGCAGGGCATATTGTCCCTGATCTGCGCATCCATGCTTCCACACAAATGACCCTGACGTCACCGGAAGGCGTGCGGTTTGCGGCTGACTTGGGAGTGAAGCGCGTCGTTTTGGGGAGGGAGGTGTCCTTGAGGGAAATGGAGCGGTTTGACACGGAGGCTGGAGGTGTGCCGTTGGAGGTGTTTGTGCACGGCGCGCTTTGTGTGGCGTATTCCGGGCAATGCCTGACCAGTGAGTCTCTGGGACAGCGCAGTGCAAACCGCGGGGAATGCGCGCAGGCGTGCCGGATGCCGTACGATCTGATTGTCGACGGGGAAAAGGTAGAACTCGGCGACAAGCGCTATTTGCTTTCCCCTCAGGACTTGGCGGCGGTTGATCACATTCCTGCTCTCCTTGAAGCGGGTGTGATTTCTTTTAAGATAGAGGGGCGTTTAAAATCTCCTGAATACGTTGCGGCTGTCTGCCAAGTTTACCGGAAAGCCATTGACGCAGCACTTGAGGGGACTCCCACACCGGCAAGCTTGGAGGACCGCTACCAGCTTGAGATGTCGTTTTCCAGGGGGTTGTTCCACGGTTGGATGGAGGGAGTGGACCACCAGAGTTTGGTTCCCGCGCGGTTTGGAAAGAAGCGCGGTCCATTTGTGGGCCGACTTGGGCGCGTGGGTACGGATTACGTCGAGGTTGAGACAGAGATTCCGTTGCGTCCCGGAGATGGTGTAGTGTTTGATACTGGCGGAGATACCAATGCCGAACAGGGTGGCAGGATCTACGAGATTCGCGGAGAGCGGCTGTTTTTTCAGCGGGGCCACATTCAATTTGGGCGCTTGAAGCCGGGAGACCGTGTTTGGAAAACGGATGATCCTGCGCTTAATAAACGCTTGCAGCAGTCCTATGCCGGTACGATAGGTGCGAGGAAGCGTGTTCCGATCAGGCTGCAGGTGCGCGGAGCCGCGGGGAGCGTGCTGGTGGTGGAAGCGTTTTCCGAAGAGGGCGTGTTTCTGGGGCGAGCGGAGTCCCAGATGCTTTTGCAGGAGGCGCGGAAGGCGCCCCTCACGCAGGAGCGCGTGATGGAGCACTTGGGGCGTTTGAGCGAGTCGCCCTATCAACTCTCGATCTTGGAAATGCAGTTTGAGGGACCGGTGATTCTTCCGATCTCGGAATTAAACCGGGTACGGCGAGCGCTTGTGGAAGCGATCGAGTCGCAGGCAAGGCCGGAGCGGAGGGAGAATTCCGACGGCTGGCAAAATGTTCTGAATCTTGCGATGGCGTTGAAGCCGGCGCCGGCGCTGCCCAGGTTGACGGTGTTATGCCGTACTGAGGAACAGTTTATGGCGGCCCTTGAAGCGGGTGTAGAACGCGTTTATTTGGATTTTGAGGATGTGCGCCGGTATAAGGACGCGCTGGAAAGGGCGCGAGGTGTATCGGAGCGCACGGAACTGTGGCTTGCGACGCCGCGCATTCAAAAACCGGGAGAGCAGGGCTTTTTCCGGTTGATTGAAAACGCGGCGCCCGACGGTGTACTCATTCGTAATTTGGGGGCGTTGGAATTTTTCAGACACCTTCAAACGGAAGCACCGCTGGGACTGGCGGGTGATTTCTCGCTCAACGTTGCCAATCCGCTCACGGCGCAGGAGTTTCTCCGACGCGGGTTGGAGAGTGTGACGGTTTCTTACGATTTGACGCTGGAACAGGTGCTGGATTTGGCGGCTGGGATGCCGCGGGAATGGCTCGGAGGCTTGGAGCTGACATTGCACCAGCACATGCCGATGTTTCACATGGAACACTGTGTATTCGCGGCGTTTATGTCGGAAGGACGTTCGTTTCTAGATTGCGGCCGGCCTTGTGAAAAGCATCGGGTGCATTTGCGTGACCGGGTGGGAATGGAGCACCCCCTGCGAGCGGACGCGGGGTGTCGGAACACGCTCTTCAACGCGGTTCCTCAAACCGGTGCCCAGTTTTTTGAGTCTCTGTTGGGGGCGGGGTTGAGGACGTTTCGGCTGGAATTATTGGAAGAGGACGGCCGGGAAGCGAAACGTTTGATGGAGGCCTACCAGGGGCTTCTGAGCGGCCAGCGTGAGGGCGCAGCGTTGTGGCGTGAGTTTCGCGCGCAATCGCAACTGGGAGTGACGCGGGGGACGCTTGCGGCGCGGGAGGAGTGAGTTAGGATGGAGCTTATCCCTGAGCGTTGAAAGGCGGGCGGGGTGTTTTTTAAAGAGAGCAACTAGATGAATCGAAAAGTTTTTCTGACGCTGGTCAAAATTACCGTGGTGACTGCTGCGGTAGTCTGGCTGCGCGGCAGGGTGGACATGGCGAGCGTCGGGCGTGTTTTAGCAGCGGCTCATGTGTGGTATCTTGTGCTTGCGGTTGTATTGTATTGGCTGCCGGTTTGTATCGCCGGCTTCCGGTGGCATATTTTGCTCAAAACCCTGTCCATTGCGCTTCCTTTGCGCGCGCTGGTTTGTGTGACGCACATCGGGCAATTTTTTACGATTCTGTTGCCGGGAGTTGCTGGAGACGATGGCACACGTTTTTATTACATCTCCCGCCTTGCCCCCGGTCGCGTGAGGCAGGCTTGTTCTACGGTCCTGCTAGATCGCATCCTCGGCTTCGCCAGCCTGTTCATTCTTACGACAATTTGCATTCCTATTAATTGGAGAGTGTTAGAGGCGCAAAGAGCGACGCGGTGGGTGGGCGTCGGGTTTTTGACTGCAGGTGTATTGATGCTCACGGCGAGCACGGTGTTTCTTGCGTGCAAAAAGGCGCACTTGGAACGGTTGTTCGCCAAGATACAGACTGTTTCTGGCAGATTTTCCTTTATCACCGAGCTTGTGGAAGTGGCGTCTGCTTTTGCTGGAAATCGGCGTCGGTTGTGTCTGGTGTGTGCGTCCGCTTTGGTGACGCAGGTCCTTATTTGCTGTGCTTTTTGGTCCGCCGGTTGTGCTGTGGATATTCATTTGCCGCTCTGGGCATGGATGAGTTTTGTGCCGGTCATTCTCGTCGCAGGTGTTTTGCCGATCACCTTTGCAGGCATCGGTGTCCGCGATTATCTGCTGTTTCTGTTTTTGGGATCTGTTGCACCCGTGGCAGCGGGGGCGGATCAAATTACCGCTCTGTCGCTTTTAATGCTGCTGTGTACTCTGCTGCTATCCGGCATCGGTGGCCTTGTGTACATGGTTTACAAACCGGCTTCTAAAATCGCATCGGTAGCGGCTGTGGTTCCCTGAACTGTTATTCCCTGCTTGGGAGTGCATGTCTTTTCTTGCCTCTGCGCGAGAATTTCGCAGGCTGTCAGGGTGCGTGAATTTCAGCCTGAAACAGAATCTCTCGCGGGGGCGCTCTTGCTCGCGCATCCGAGCCTTCGTGACTCCAACTTTGAGAAGACGGTGGTCTTTCTCTCGATGCACGACGGTGAAAACGGCGCATTTGGGGTGGTCTTAAACCGGCCAAGCGGGCGGCGTCTCAATGAACTGATGCCAGATCAGGACCTTGGATTATTATCGATGGTTCCTGTTTATTTGGGCGGTCCGGTGGCCACGGATCAACTTTTACTCGCGGCTTTTCGCTGGGAAGAAACACCTGCCGGCGGCTCGTGGTCATGGAGGCATGACCTGACCTTTGAGACGGCCAGCGAGGTGGTGCAGGAAGAGGGGACGATTCTCCGTGTCTTTGCGGGCTATTCGGGTTGGAGTCAAGGGCAGCTGGAGAAGGAAATTCAACACAACACGTGGGTGGTACACGCTCCAGACGAAGAGATGTTGGAGCCGGATTTGGTGGCGTTGCTTTGGAAAGGTTTAGTGGGAACCCATGGGCCGGTATTTCAATTTTTGACCGGTGCTCCTGAGGCCTTGGGAAACAATTAGCCTAGAAACGGTATTGAGGGAGCAGATGCCGGAGGCATCACCTATACGGTGGTTGAGCGTAGCGACACCACCGGTTGTCAGACGACAAAACAAGGCATCCCGGAGGGATGCAAGACTGCGCCAAGCGTAGGTTCTTCACCGGTACCACGCAGCTTCAGACA
>CANJPY010000139.1 GCA_947476255.1 Chthoniobacteraceae bacterium
AACTCCCTTGCGGCCGGGCAGATGTGATTTCAGAAGTTTCCAGTTTTCATCTGAAAGATCATGACGCCTGTGGGCTGGCTTTTCCTGAGATTGATGCATGGCATTCCTTTTTTACAAGGCCTGTCAATCTCGTGACGACACTATCTAGAGCGGCCAATCCACACTCCCCGTTACGCGTTTCAAAGGAACCCAGCAAGTCGACGTCTTCTGTCAATCGGACATAGCCATGCCGCGCTTTGCTGCGATCACTTCGCGATACCTGCCCGATACCACAGGCTGCCCCCCAATCCCCCATCATACAAAGGACTAGAAAACACATCCATGCACTCGGGCGCAAACGATCCTTGAAGTCCTCACTTCAGGGGAGGCATTATACCAACCAAAACAAATCTACCGCAATAACCTCTATGACAGCCAACTGGCACTACTCAAACAATGGTTCTCAAGCCGGTCCTGTCTCCGAGGCAGAGCTCCAACAACTGGTCACTGCGGGCGAACTCCAAGAACAGTCTCTGGTCTGGCGTGAAGGCCTTCCAGACTGGCAACCCGCCGCGGTCGCCCTTCCCTCAGCTTTTGGATCCCGCGCGGATGTGCCTCAACTCGGTGGAATTTCAATTTCAGATCTGCACAAGGATGCCCTGGTTCAGCAGATGCGGGAGGGTGTGTTCGAACACATTCCGGGCGAGATGCAGTTCGCGGGATTCTGGATTCGTTGCGGCGCGCGTTTCGTGGACGGTCTGATTCTGCAGATTCCCTATCTTCTGGTGAAACCAGCCGTCACTGCGATGCTAAGCGCGCCACAACTTTCCTTCAAACCCGGGGAGTTTGATGCGAAAGCGCTAGCCCCCGTCCTTCTCCAAATGACGATAAATATATTCATCGCAGCAATATACGAGATTGGCATGCTTTCGAAATACGGTGCCACGCTGGGCAAAAAGGCCTTGAAGCTTAAGGTCGTGACCGCTGACGGCGGGCCTCTCACCTTCGGGCGTTCCGTGGGGCGCTATCTTTCAACGTGGGTGAGCAGTATGGCTTTGGGGGTCGGCTACCTGATGGCGGGGTTTGACGCTCAAAAGAGAACCCTCCACGACAGAATAGCCTCCACTCTGGTGATCAAATCACGTTAGGAGAGTCGGGCTATGCCGCTCTGTATTTTTTGCAACCAGGAGCTGCCACCCACTGCGCTCCAAAGCGCCACTGAGACGACCTGCCCCGGTTGCCGCAGGCACTCTCGGGTGCTCGTGTTTCCCGCCATCCACGGAACTTCTCCGCCGGCACGTGATGAAACCATTCCGGAGGAGGGAGCGGTCGTCTGTTTTTACAATCCAAACCGGGTTGCCACTGACGAGTGTTTCCACTGCGGGGTTTTGATGTCGCGGCCTTGGGCAGCCGTCTGGGGCCTCAAAACGGTCTGCCTCAAATGCCTTGAACATCTGCGTACGCAGGGAAGGGACCGGCAGTTCCAAGGCACACTGGTCCTCTGGGATACCATCGCCCTACGTGTGGCGTTGCTGCCCGTCACGATCATTTTTTGGTGGGCGGTTTTCGTCAGTGCTCCGGCGGCACTTTTCCTTGCGATAAGGCACTGGAATTCGCCCCGCAGCATGGTGTCCCCGGGACGCTGGAAACTGGGGTTGGCCGCCACCCTTGCCTCGCTGCAAATTCTTGTGGGAGCAGCACTTTTAATTGGCAATCTGAGTGGCAAACTGAAGATTGGCGCTCTCAGATAGACTCCTCATGCCTCCTCTATTGCGATGAAAAAACAGATCGGAGAATACCGGCATCTTGCAGGAAACTTTCTCACCCGAAGCACACTTTGGGAGGGGCCTGACCACCTTCTCTACCTCGAAAGAAAGGGGCGTTTTTTCAAGCGCACCGAAACAACCAGGCGCATTGATTACAAGAACATTGAATCTATCAGCTATGCCCGCACGCGCACGTGGTGGTGGGCCACGACCTTGCTGGGGCTTCTGAGCATTTCAATTACGATAAGCGCCATCGTCGCAAAATCAGCGGGCGACGCAGCGCTCGCGGCCGCAATGGTCGTTCTGCTTTTGGTTCATTTGGTCAACGGCCACACCTGCGTCCTCATGGTGCAGACCGCTGTCCAACTGCATCATCTCCGCCCTCTGCGCCGGATGCCAAAGGCGCTCCTGTTCGCAAACCGCCTCTCGGAACTTTGCCGCCTGCACCAAGGGGACACCGTCGTCGATGCCCTGTCTCTTGGAAGCACGTCGCCGAACTCCCAGAAACACCCTTTTGCCAGGGCAGCCAAAATTCCCTTTTCAGGTTCCCGCCTCGTGCGCTGGACCCTGGTAACGCTTCTGCTTTCAGGGGCCATTCTGGCTGGGGAACCTTTTGTGGATCACCTCGCGTATCTCGCGCTGGACTTCACGGCCATTCTCTCGTCCGTCATTCTTGTCACCATCGCCCTGTTTCGAACCGCAGAATTTCAAATCCCAGCCTCCTTGCGTGTTTCGATGTGGGGCGCTTTGGGCAACCTCTTTCTAACAGCCTTTTGCGGCTTTGGTTTGCACATCTACTATCTCACAAAAGAAACTATCAAAGGGCACGCCTCACGTCCCCCGTTTGGGGATTTCCTGAGCTCGGATCAGATTCAATGGTTCTCCCATCTGGGTTTTGAGGAACTCCATCAAGCGGCCTGGGGCTTTGTTGTGCTGGGGGGAATCACACTTCTTTTTGCTCTTCTCGGGATGCCCTCAGGGTTGCGGCGGAAAGCCATTCGGGGGTTGGGCGCTCCACCACCCCTTCCCAAAACCATTGCCATCGAAGCGAGCCCAACCTCCCGGCAATGAACGCCCCCCACCCCATCGCCGCGTTCTGTCACAACCACCCGCACCGCGAAACGGCTTCGAGATGCATGGGTTGCTCGCTGGCATTCTGCAGGGAATGCGTCACTCAGGTTGAGCGCCGGATGTTCTGCGCGGGTTGTTACAAAACGTATACCGGCGTCCCAAAGACAAAGAACCGGGACTGGTTTGTATTTTCGGTGGCAGCCCAATTGGTAGCGGGTTTGGCTGGGCTGTGGTTGAGCGCCTATGTTGCGGGGAAGATTTTGTCGAAACTTCCCGCGTCCTTCCATGAAGGGACAATTTGGAAGCGCTTGAGCGATTAATTCCGCAAGGACGACCCATGATCCGCAAACCCCAATCGACGCAGCCATCCCCCCTGCACGCCGTGGAGGAGGCCACGCAACTGCTCCGCCAGTGCGGCGTGCACGCCTGGGCATGGTGGCTCGCGGGTTCGTGCCCGCTCGTTCTAGGGCTGCTGTATTTTGTCAATGACATGAGTCGCGCCGCTTGCGCCGAAGCACGCCTCCCGAGAGCCGCCCTGCTCCTTTCACTTCTTTTCTGGTGGATGGCTCTCGCCCAGTCGGTATTCGGGGACATCCTCCTGCGTCAATTACGGGACGACCCCATGCCCTCGACTCTTTCTTTCCGCGGCAAACTACGCTTCCTGACCTCGCAGTTACTTCTCCAAGCCGTCGAACCCGTGTTACTCACGCTCGCCTTTGTGGCGATGCTGCCCTTCGGCTGGGTCTACGCAGCCTGCCATAACTACTCCCTTCTCGCCCTCGACACTTTCCGAACCGGCGGGCGCACCCGGGATCTGCTACGGACTGCCTGCCAGCAATCCCTGTTCCGGCCACAACAGAACCATGGTCTGCTCCTGCTTATGCCCGCTCTTGCGCTCTTGGTGTGTGCAAACCTTCATATGGCCGTTGGCTACACAGCCTATCTTTCACGCGTCTTTACGGGCGAAGAGAACGCCCTCTCGCGCAATCCCACTTTGCTCCTGAGTACCGGGATCGTTGCAGCCACCCTTGGAGTTACCTACCTCATTGTGGGCCCGCTGATTCGGGCCTTGTATGTCCTGCGCTGCTTCCAAAGTTTTTCCCAGCGAAACGGGGCGGATATTGCCATCGCCTTCAAACGCGCCAGGGCAGCGGCAGCCGCAGTCTTCGCGCTATTCTGGCTCTCGCCAAGCCCTGCTGCCTACGCCGAAGCCACCCCAACAGCGCCCGCAGCAGAGGCCTCTCTGGGCATACCCCCAGGCCATCTCAACGCCAGCATCCAAATGACGCTCCAAAAAGCGGCCTACCAATGGCGCCTACCTCATCAGGACACACGCGAGGCCACGGCTCCAAACTGGCTGGAAACGCTTTTAAACGACATCACGATTTTGCGACGCTCAATGACCGCGGCTCTCACCGGCCTGCTTGAAAAACTGCTCACCGCAGAGCTTAAAGAGTGGTTAAAAAAACTCTGGCGCGGGACTGGTTTGGAAACCAGCGCGGGGGATTCCCTCGCCACCAGGGCGGCCACCCTGCAGCGCCTCCTGAAGTGGCTGCTTGCCGTGCTTGGGGTCGCACTCGCCAGCCTCCTTTTCTGGCATTGGAGAAAACGCCCCAAAGCAAGCCCAAAGCCGGTGTCTGCCGACAGCACACCGATCGTAGATCTGGCGGACGAACAAGTGCTCGCCACCCAACTCCCGGAAGCCGGCTGGTTAAATCTCGCGCACGAGCGAGAACAGGGCGGCGACCATCGCCAAGCGATGCGCGCGCTTTTTTTAGCAGCTCTGGCGCATCTGGGCGAACGCCACCTTCTTCTCATACACGGCTCGAAGTCCAATGGAGACTACGTCCGCGAGTTAGCGCTGCGCGCACGAGACAAAGTCGAACTGCGGCAGTATTTTTCGCAGACCGTCCTTGCCTTTGAACAAGCCTGGTACGGGTGGCACGAAGTGAATGCAGGGAGCCTCGCCCAATTCCGCTCCACCCACCAACGCATCCTCAATGATGGCAACCAAGCTTGACTCAAACCGCTCCGCGACATCCGCCTGGGTCGTGTTGGTGGCGGTCCTCGTGCTAGGCGGATTCCTCCTCAAACTCATACTCGAAACCCGTTATGAAACGGGCGAAAGCTATCCTGAGTACTCCAGCATGCGCACAGATCCACTCGGAACGAAGGCCCTGCTGGAGGCCGTGGACACCCTGCCGGGCGTTGCCGCCACCCGCAACTTTTCGGAACTCAAACATCTTCAAGGACGCCCGGGCAAAACCCTTTTGCTATGCGGTCTTACTGCGGAAAAATTCAACCAAAGTTCCGCCATCGACGCTAAATCCGTGGCTCTGTTCGCCGTGAATGGAGGCCGTGTGGTAGTCGCCTTGCATCCCAAGACCGCGGCGGCACTCGTTGAGCGGCTGGAGGAAACCGCTACAAAGGAAGCAAAGCAAGAACTCGAAGAGGAAAAATCACGGGCAAAGAAGAAGGAAAAAAACAGCTCGGGCACACAAGACTCAAAGACATCCTCAAAACCGGCCGAGGGGTCCTGCGCCGCGACCTTTAAATTGAATGCAAAACCAAAAGAGTTTGTGCTCGGCCCCAACCGGGGGCAGCCTCTCGTTCTCTCTCCAACGGTTTCATTCTCCGCCGTAGAAGCTCCAAAGTGGTTCAGCAACGACTCCTTCGCAGTCCCTGAAGTCACGACCTATTTGGAAATGAAAGACCTGCCCCATCCGGCGTCGCTAAACATCGTCGCCACGAAAAGTGGTCAAACGATGGTGCTGGAGCGCCGTCTGGGAGCCGGTTCGATTGTGCTATGCTCCGACCGTTTTTTTCTCAGCAACGAGGCTCTTTGGAAAGATCCGAAGCCGGCTTTCTTAAGCTGGCTTTTGGGCAACGCCAAGGAGGTCATTTTTGAAGAAACCCACTTCGGTTACGGCATCGGAGATTCCGAGGGGATTATGACTTTGGCCCGTCGCTACAAAATGCACGGTCTTTTTCTGGGCGGGTTCTTCCTCTTTATCCTAGGGGTCTGGCGGCAAGCCTCTGGCCTTGTTCCAAGCGCCCCCGAGGATCACCCGGGCAACGGGCGGGACGATACCATTGCTGGCCAGTCTGCGACCGCCGGCCTCGAAGGTCTGCTGCGGCGCGGGGTGCCTTCAAAAAGGCTCTTAAGACGCTGCTGGGAGGTGTGGGAAAACACCAAAGCCACTTCCTCAACCGTGCCAGAGGAACGCCGTGCGCTCGCACGCACGCGCATCGACGCGACTCCAGAATCCTCCCACGGAGCTCCCCTTTATCGGGAGCTTACAACTATCCTCCACCGCAAACCGTAGTCCCGTCCCAACCCTTCCATGACAGCCTCCCTCGCTCAGCTCCAACAAACCCTCGCAGACGCGCGCACTGAAATCTCAAAAGTCATTATCGGCCACCAGACCGTCGTGGATCACTGCCTCATCGCGATTTTCACCCGCCATCATGTCCTTGTGGAAGGCGTTCCGGGTGTTGGAAAAACACTCCTCGTGCGCACTCTTGCACAGGTTTTGGGCACAGAGTTTGGACGCATCCAGTTCACCCCCGACCTCATGCCGGCGGACATCACAGGCACCAGCGTCTTTAACCTCAAACAGAACGAGTTTCATTTGGTCAAAGGCCCTGTATTCACCAACTTTTTGCTCGCCGACGAAATCAACCGGGCACCCGCTAAAACTCAGGCGGCCCTTCTGCAGGCGATGCAGGAGCGTCAGGTTTCCATCGACAACACAACCCATGCGTTGCCCTCGAGCTTTACTGTATTCGCCACCCAAAACCCCCAAGAATATGAGGGCACCTATCCCCTGCCTGAAGCCCAAAAGGACCGCTTCATGTTCAAACTCAATGTCGGTTATCCCAGCCGCGAGGAGGAACTCAGCCTTGCCACCCGCCTGTTGGGAACGAACGCTCCTGAAAGTGTTCTGGAACGGCGCGAGTTGCGCGCTGTCCTTTCCCCGGAACAGATCGCGTCCTTGCAGCAATCTCTGGCTCTGCTCACGGTACGGGAGGAGCTCGTGCGCTATGCCGTGGACATCGTGCGTGCAACGCGCGAGCACGAGTCCGTTCTCATCGGCGCCGGTCCGCGTGCCTGTATGGCGCTCATCCTTGCCAGTCGCGCGCGGGCTGCCCTTGAAGGGCGCGATTTTGTTTCCCCGGACGACGTGCGCGCCCTTGCAGAGCCGGTTCTTGGACACCGCCTGGTGCTCAGGCCGGAATACGAAATTGAAGGACTCAGCGTTACGGAGCTGGTGAGTCGGGTTTTAGAGAAAGTCGCTGTGCCGCGTTAACCATGTGGGTTCCCTCCAAACGTCTGCTCTGGCTAGTGGCTCTGGGAATTCTCCCAGCGTGGCTGCTGCCCAGTTTCGCTGGACTATCGCTTGAAACGGTATGTCTTGCGGGGCTTTCTTTCGCCCTGGTGGCGTTGCTGGACGCCATGCTGTCCTTGAAGCATCTCAGCGGAATCACTGTGGCAGCACCCTCTCTCATCCGCATTTCAAAAAACAAAGCCTTTGATTTGCACCTCCAGTTGGAAGGCGTACCCGAGGGGCCACGACACTTGAGAGTGGGCATTGCGTTTCCAAAGTCACTAGAAGTCGCCTCGCCTGAATTAACCGTGTTTCCAGCTCCCGAAAGCAAGGGAAGCGCAGCCGCACAATGGTCGGTCCTCCCCCGTGTGCGCGGCTCCATTGAGGTGCACAGCTGCTTCCTCGAAATACGCTCTCTTTTAGGCTTCTGGGACATGCGTGGCTCCCGGGCGCTTTCGTGCGAGGTGCGGGTCTATCCCGACCTCACCACAGACAGACAAAAGCTCGCCCCTCTTTTCTCCCGCAAGGCCGCCGGCGGTTTACACCAAGTGCGGCAACTAGGAAAAGGCCGCGAGTTTCAACAACTACGCACCTACGTGCCGGGGGACAACTTTGGGGATATTTACTGGAAAGCCACAGCCAAGCGCGGGTTTCCGGTGACGATGCTCCATCAAGTCGAGCGCACGCAAGAGATCCACGTGCTTATTGATATCTCCAGACGCACCGCCCGCCCGCTGGAACGCGCCATTGAATCGCCTTCCGCAGGCTTGCTCGGGCCTGACACCCAGTGCGAGCGCTTCCTTCAAACGGCCCTCCTTCTTGCCCTGGCCACCGAACAACAGGGCGACCGTTTCGGCTTGCTCACCTTTAGCGACCAAGTCCACACCGCCCTTCCCGCAGGTTGTGGGCGCGCCCACTTCAATGCCTGTCGCGAGGCGGTCTACGCTCTTGAGGCACGAATGGTGAATCCAGATTTCCACGAACTTTTTGTCCATATTGGCAACCATATCCGCACACGTTCACTCCTGATTGTGCTCACAGACATTGGCGAACCCGGCCTCTCGGAAGCCTTTTTGGAGGCAGTCCAAATGGCCGCTCAAAAACACGTGATTTTGGTGCATGTGCTGGGCAGTCGCCAGATCCAGCCACTGTTCAGCAGCCATGCCAAAATCAAAGAGTACGGCGACCTCTACCGGTGTTTGGCGGGCCATCTTCAGTGGAGCGACCTTCAGGAAACGTTAGGCACCCTGAAGCAAGGAGGCGTGCATCTTACCGCCAGTTTGCAGGAGAACCTTGCCGCCCGCGCCGTGTCCGAGTACCTCCGCATCAAAAAGGGCCAGCTATTACGATCCTGGATCTCGAGCGTTTTATCAGCAAAGAGAAGCTTTTCTGGTTGGCTCTGGAGAAGGCCTTGGACGGCATTGCCTCCAAAACCCTGGACCTTTCAGACCTCAAGGAGGCGAGGCGTGTGATGGCGCTTTTTCAGAAAGCCTGCTCGGATCTCGCCCGCGCAAAACAAGCCAATGCCGGCCTCGAAACCTGCGCCTATCTCGAAAGCCTCGTCGCTCGCGGATACGCCGAAGTCCACTCCCAGCGAACCAATGTATCGCGGTTCCGTCCTTTCCACTGGCTGACAAGGGTCTTTCCGAGGACGTTTCGCAAACACTACCGTGCATTTCTGCTGGCGAGTATTCTTACCCTTATTGGAATGCTGGTGGGGGGCATTCTGCTGGTGGTGGATCCGCACGGAAGGCAGGTCGCATTGGCTCCCTTCTCGCATGTCGCCTCGCAAACCCCATCCCAGCGCGTCGAGCAGGAGGAAAAAGCGCAAAACCGGGCGTTGGACGAACTGGAACACCGAAAAAAGACTTTCTCGGCGCAGCTCATGACCAACAACATACGCGTGAGTTTTAATGCGATGGCGCTCGGCCTGAGTTGGGGTGTGGGCACCGCACTTCTGCTTTTTTACAACGGAGTCATCCTAGGCGCCGTTTGTCTGGACTACCTCCTCGACGATCAGGGCGTTTTCCTACTCGGTTGGCTACTCCCCCACGGATCCTTCGAAATCCCAGCCATCCTCATCGCAGGACAGGCGGGGTTTGTTCTGGCTCATGCCATGATCGGATGGGGGACCCGCGATGGCCTCCGAAAGCGTTTGCGTGCGGTAGCACCGGCAGTTGCCACTTTGGTGGGAGGCGCGGCGGTGTTGCTCTTGTGGGCGGGGTTTATCGAAGCGTTTTTCTCCCAATACCATGCCCCCATTCTGCCGTATTGGTTAAAGATAACGTTCGGCTCCCTAGAACTGGTGCTGCTTTTTGCGTTCCTCACACTCGCCGGCCGCGCAGCTAACCAGGAGGAGGATTCCCGTTGAAATCATCTCTTGAAACGGTGCCAACCCTGCACATCGCCACACCCGAGGGCGTTGTCTTTTCCATGCCACTTGCCGGCCCAGCCCCCCGAGCGCTGGCCTTCCTCGTGGATCTACTGGTTCTCATGGCAATCAACTCAGCCCTGAACTTTACGAATGGCCGCGTCTCAGACCTCGGCACAGCCGCACATCTCCTCTTTGGCTTCGTTCTCGCATCGGGCTACGGTGCAGTGAGCGAGCTTGTTTTTAACGGCCAGACCGTTGGCAAAAAGGTGCTCGCATTACGCGTCATGGACGAGCGCGGCTTACTTCTGCGCCCGGGCCAGGTGCTGCTCCGCAATTTGCTGCGGGTTGTGGATATCCTTCCCCTGTTCTACACAGTGGGCGGAATCGCATGTTTGTGCAGCCGCCGCTGCCAGCGGCTCGGAGACCTGGCTGCAGGCACCGTGGTTGTTCGAATTCTGACTCCAAGCGAACCCGATGTCCAAAAGGTGCTCACTGGCCGCTACAACAGCTTTCGCGAACATCCACGCCTCGAAGCGCGCCTGCGCCAAAAGCTCTCCCCCTTGGAGGCACAGCTGGCTTTGAGCGCTCTTCTCCGGAGGGAGAACATGGATACCGACGCGGCAGTATTGCTTTTTGCGTTAATGGCGGCGCGCTTCAGGGAGCTCGTAAAATTCCCTCAAGAAATTGAGTTCGGTTTGAGCGACGAGCAATACGTCCGCAACGTAGTGGACAGCATCTATCGGAAGGCGCGCTGAGGCCCGTGACTTTGGAATCAGCACGGAGACTTCGGAGCGGCACCTGCGGCGGAGCTGACGGGAAGCGTTTCAAAATCCGAAAGCGCTCGGTTGCAAAACATCAGTGAAGCTACAAAATGTAGCCATGACCACTGCTAAAAGCTTCTGGAGATCTCGTTTAGAGAGTTGGTATCCGAGTATGCCAGCTAGGCTTGATGCGATTGCCATAGCAACAACAAGACGTACTAGATAGTGTCGTCACGAGATTTACAGGCCTTGTAAAAAAGGAATGCCATGCATCAATCTCAGGAAAAGCCAGCCCACAGGCGTCATGATCTTTCAGATGAAAACTGGAAACTTCTGAAATCACATCTGCCCGGCCGCAAGGGAGTTTGGGGTGGCGTTGCGAAGGATAATC
>CANJPY010000140.1 GCA_947476255.1 Chthoniobacteraceae bacterium
CCGGTGAAGAACCTACGCTTGGCGCAGTCTTGCATCCCTCCGGGATGCCTTGTTTTGTGGTCTGACAACCGGTGGTGTCGCTTCGCTCAACCACCGGCAAATGGCGGTGATGCCTCCGGCATCTGATCTCCCTTTGCCGTTTTTAGGGTGATGCCTTTGCCGGTTCAGTGCAAGTGGTTGGTGAGGAGATGCTCCAAAGCTGTCTGCTTGGCGCGTGCCTCCCTGTACTGGGTGGCAAATTCCCGACGTGGCACAAGCGGTGCGGATTCTGGCAGGGCTTTGATGGGGAGATTGAGTTTCTCCATGGCATAGACGGCAGCGCCCCGAATGGATGCCTCGGGTTCAGGGTTGGCGTACACGGGTTGGTCGAGAATGTCGGCGAGCCTTTGCAATGCTGTTTGAGAATGTTGTATCCCACCAGATACGAAGAATTTGGGCGTTTCACCGGTGTTTGCCACGAGAAGATCCGCAATTTGTGCAATGCGCTGATAGGTGGCTTCCGTGATCGCCTGGAAAAGGTCCAGCCCCGTGGTGTTTTGGCTGATGCCCAAAATGGAACCGCGTAGTTCCTCATTCCACGTGGGCGCGCGTTCCGCCGTCCAGCATGGCAGAACAGTGAGGCCATGGTCGGGACCCGGGCGCGACGCGAGCGCGGCTTCCAGCGAGGCAGGATCCCCAGTTTGGAGTTCCTTCAGACACCAGGCGCGCAGATTGCCGGCATTACTGATGGCTCCTCCTACAAGGTATCTGAGTGCGTCCACACGATAACAGAACAGGCCCGTGGGGGCCTTTGCACGGTCGCCCGCCCTCATGATTCGAAGGGCGGCGCTTGTGCCGACGTTGATCGCGGCGAGTCCCGGTGCGGTGCAGCCGGAGCCTAGATTTGACGCGGCTCCATCGCCGATTGCAGGAAACCAAGGCACACCCGCGAGTTCGGGAAAATTGCCGGCGAGTGGAAGGCCAACGGGAACGGGCTCGTCCTTGAGTGGTAGAAAACGGCTGGCTTCCAAACCGCAGTACGAAACGATCTCCTCATCCCAATTCAGGAGTGTTGGGTTGAGCAGTCCTGTTCCGGTTGCCATTCCAAGCGCGCAGACAGCGCTTCCTGTGAGAGACTGTTGAAGCCATTCAGCGGGGGACATCCAAAGGTCTACGGACTTAAAAACCCGGGGCTGTTTGTTTCTGAGCCAAAGCAGTTTCGCCGGCCAGAAAGAGCTCCTCAGCATGCAACCCGTGCGTGCGTGAACCGCTTCCTCCGAAAAAGCCTCCCGCAGGTGCGCGGCTTCGGCACGGCAGCGCGCATCGGCCCAGGTAATGACGTTGGTAAGGGGTTTTCCCGCCGTGTCTGTTCCGATGAGGCTGTGCCAGAAACACGAGACTCCAACGCCTGCGATGCGGCGTCCTCGCAACGCAGGAGTGCTTCGGGCATGATTGAGCGTCTGTGCGAGACACTGCTGTATTGCGGCAAGCAGGACAGCTGGTTCGAGTTCCGCCATGCCCTCTCCACTGGTCAACAAGGGATAACTGCACTGGGCTGTCGACTCGATAATGCGTCCTCCTGTTTCGTCAAACAGAGCGGCGCGGCTCGAGGACGTGCCAATGTCGAGTGCGAGAATAAGGGGGAGCATAAAGAAGGACAGTTAATGCGAAGAGGTTTTACGATAATCTAAAAGCGCGGCCCTCATTACAGCGACTGGAGCGGGTTGGTTGAACCAGATTTCAAACGCCAAAGCGCCCTGATGCAGTAACATCGAGAGGCCGTTGGAGGTCTTCGCGCCTTTTGCTTTGGCATCCAGAACCAGTTGTGTTTCGCGGCTGTAGATCGTGTCGTACACAAGAAGTTGCCGGTGCAGCAGGGCTGAAGAAATTGGCGAGGGGTCTCCTTCGTTCATCCCAAGGGAACTGCATTGCAGGATGATGTCGGTTTTCTCCAGACAGCGTTGCAGCCCGGCATCATCGCTTTCGAGAACAGTCACGCGGGAAGCCGCTGATGATTGTGCTGGAAGGGCCTCAATTTCACGGGCCAAGGCCTCCGCCTTGTGTCGTGTCCGATTCACGAGAATGAGCTCGGGACAACCTTCGAGTGCGCATTGGAGCGCCACTGCCCTGCCGGCCCCGCCGCCCGCCCCGATGACCATCACGCGTAACGTTCCAAGCTGTACGCCAAAATCGTCCGCAATCGCCCGTGCAAGGCCGCGGCCATCCGTATTAAAGCCCGACAGTTCACCCTCCTTGAAATGGACCGTATTAACGGCCCCCATGATTTTTGCATGCGGGTCGATGTGGTTAAGCAGGGGGAGGATCGCCGTTTTGTGAGGGATCGTGAGGTTGACTCCGATGAAGCCAGTTTCCGAAAGGCGCCCGAAGGCTTCTTTCAGTTCCTCTGGTTTGATGTGAAGGCGCCCGTAGACGTGCCTCAGTCCGCAGGCACCCAGCGCCGCCATGTGCATTGGAGGCGATGCGGAATGGGCCACAGGATCCCCCAGAACTGCGAGTTGGAGAGGGGCATTCCTGCTCCACTGACGCAGATCGTCCAAAGTAAAAACAGCGCGCAAACTCACGGATGATTTTGATCTTGGGCCGCAAGAGTGCTGCTCATTCTATTCAGGACACGGGCTTTACCAAGTACCTCTAGCATGGGGAAGAGGTTTGGTCCCGACGCCCTTCCTGACACTGACACCCGGGTTGGCAGCAGGAGTTCATTAGGTTTGGCTCCGAGTTCGGCGGCGGTTTGTTTCAAAGTGGACTCGAGATTCGCCGCATTCCAGTCGGCAATGCTTTCGAAGGCCAGCGAGAGTGACTGGAGCCGCTGTGCCGCCACTGGCGTGCCAAAGGCCTTGCGAAGGGCTTCCGGGTCGGGTGCATACGCATCGTCGAAAAAGTAACCGATCCAGGCGGGAATTTCAGAAAGCACTTTCACCTTTTCGCGGACCAGAGACAACACGGGGTCGAGCAACGCGGCGTCACCATAGTGAATGCCCGCTTTTTGGATGAAGGGGATACACATGTCGCGGTACTGCTTGAGGGGTGTTTTTGCGAGATATTGGGTGTTTATCCAGAGGCATTTATCCAGATCGAAGTGAGCGTTCTTGCGGTTTATTTTGGAAAGATCGAAGAGGCCGATGGTTTCTTCGATGTCCAGGAGTTCGCGGTTGTCCTTGGGCGACCAGCCCAGCAGCGAGAGGTAATTACGAACGGCGCCCGGAGTGTAGCCCGCTTCCAAATAGCCGGTAATGCTGGCGCCTGCGTCACGTTTGCTCATTTTTGAGCCGTCTTTGTTGAGAATCAGCGGGATATGGGCGTAACGCGGAGCTTTGCAGCCGAGTGCTTTAAAAAGTTCGAGATGCTTTGGGGTGTTGGAAAGGTGGTCTTCCCCGCGGATGACGTGGGAAATCTGCATCTCGATATCGTCGACAACGTTGACGAAATGGAAAATCCAGGAGCCATCGGGTCTGCGGATGGTCATGTCGGGATGCGTTTCTGGATTGGAAAGGTCGAATTCGATGCGCCCGCAGACGATGTCGTCGACCACCACCACCTCGCGCAACGAGCGGAAGCGCCACGCACCTGCGTCCTCGTACAAGTGGCCGGCGCTCAAGAGTTGTTGAAAATAGCGCTCATAGAGGTGTTCGCGCTGGGATTGGAAATACGGGCCGAACGCGCCCTCTTTGGCTGGGCCTTCATCCCAATCAAGGCCAAGCCATTGGAGACCGTCTAGAATGACCTGCACGGCTTCTTCGGTGTTTCTGGCCTTGTCGGTATCCTCGATGCGAAGCACGAATGTGCCGCCATGGTGCCGGGCAAAGAGCCAGTTAAACAGAGCGGTTCTTGCGCCGCCCACGTGAAGGTAACCGGTGGGGGAGGGGGCGAAGCGGACACGAATGGCAGAGTTCATACGAAGCGCTAAAAGTGCAAACCAAGAGCCTTGGGTGCGAGCAAAAACGCGGCATGTGCGTGGCAACCCCGAAGATTACCTTGTTAGTTGCTGCACTGCGGCTGAAAAACGTCGTAAAGATATGCCATGTTGGACGTGCGTTTTAAGGAGGGGGTTGAGTTGCCTGCACACGGGCTCTGGCTGGATCCTCACCGTGCCCGCCCGCTCGCGTTTGTTTCCCATGCACATAGCGATCATCTTTCGGCACACAAGGAGGTTGTGGTCACGCCGGCGACAGCCCGGTTGATGCGCGAACGTCTGAGGGGACAACGCGTGGAGCGTTTGCTTCCCTATGGAGTTGCTGCAACGGTGGGGGAGGCGCAGGTCACCCTCCTGCCTGCGGGGCATGTTTGCGGCTCGGCCCAATTGTTTTTGGAATCCGCCGAGGGAAGTCTTTTATACACTGGGGATTTTAAATTAAGAAAGTGTCGTTCGACGGAGCTCTGCACGTGGCGACAGGCGGAAACTCTTGTGATGGAGACAACGTTCGGACTTCCAAAGTATGTTCTCCCTCCGACCGAAGATGTCATTCAAGCCGTGGTCTCCTTTTGCAGAGAAACGCTGGAGCGTGCTGCGGTGCCGGTTCTGTACGCCTATTCGTTTGGAAAGGCGCAGGAAATAGTGTGGGCGCTTTTGGAGCATGGGCTGGTGCCTATGCTTGGCCCTGCGGCGTTTGGCTTGACGGAGATTTGTGCAGAATTTCAAGAGGGCTTCCCAAAAGGCTATTTGAGGCTGGACGCAGCCAACGCCAGCGGCCACGTGCTTGTTGTGCCGCCGGGACTCAAAACAAAACGGCTGCTTGAATCGGTTCCCTCCAAACGCACTGCCGTTTTAACGGGGTGGGCGATGGATTCTTCAGCGCGGTTTAGGTACGGCACAGACGCTGCCTTCGCACTCAGCGACCACGCGGATTATCCGGACTTGATCCGCTATGTGGAGCTGGTGAGGCCGCAGCGCGTTTTAACCCTGCATGGATACGCTGCTGCATTTGCCTCAGACCTTCGCGCCCGGGGGGTGGAGGCGTGGGCATTGAGCGAGGAAAATCAACTGGAACTGCCGCTCGGGATTTGACGACAGCCCCAGGTGGCAGGGATGCGTCAAAATCAAATGCGTCCGGGAAGTTATTTTTGTAAAAATCGGCTTGAGGCCTAGGGGGATCAGTTTTTTAAGCCGACCGGACGGTTATCAATAAAAATCGCCCCGGTGAGCGTGCAGGTGTACAGAGTCATGAGGCGCGATGGAAACAGGCCGAGGCGCGTCTGGCACGCCCTGTGCTCTGTGTAGTTCCCACATGAACGTTGGAATGTACAAAGGAGCAGCCGCACTGACGGCGTATGAGCGTTGGCAAGATACCATCGCTCAGAATCTCGCGAATGTAGCCGTGACCGGTTACAGAAAGAACGAGACAAGTTTCTCCGGAGTGATGGCGGATACAACGCAACTGAAAAAGGGCGACAAGGTCACTCAGGTCTCCAAGGGGGTGATGCCTTTGTCCGCGAGAAGCTTCAATATGTCTCCCGGTTCGACAACGTACACTGGCGTGGATACGAATTTTGCAGCCGAAGGAGACGGTTTCTTCCGGATTCGGAAGCCGGACGGAACGGTGGCATACACTAAAAACGGCAACTTTCGGCTCAACTCGGAGTACAATTTGGTCACTCAAGAAGGTAATCTCGTGGAGGGTGATAATGGACCGATTACCTTCCGCCAAGAGGGCGGAATCATTTCAATCAACACCGAGGGGCTTTTAAGTCAGGGGAAACAGCAGATTGGGAAACTGGGGTTGTTTCGGTTCAATGACAGCGTGAAGTTGCATCGCATTGAAGGCGGCTATCTGGTGCCAGCCAAGGACAACCCAGCCCTTGCCGTGGAGCGTCCTGCGTTCCAGCATAAAGTGCTTGAGGCGAGTAACGTAAAGCCGACGGAAGAGATGGTGAACATGATCAGTCTGGGTCGCGCCTACGATTCGGCGAAGAAAATTTTAGACGTAGCTGACGATGCGGCGGGCAAGGCAATTCAGTACCTTGGAGGCCAAGCCTAGTCTCATTATTTGATGTTAAAAAGCACTGGAATTTATCGTTCTGGCTCGTTTCGAAATTTAAACTAGTTTCCAAAAAATATGATACAGTCATTGTATGCGGGTGCAACTGGGATGGAAGCCCAGCAATTAAACCTGAATGTAATCGCGAACAATTTGGCGAACGCGAACACCACAGGGTTCAAACGGAGCAAGATTGAATTTCAGGATTTGCTGTACCAGAAGCCGCGGACGGCTGGTTCGGATGCTGGAAACGGGAATGTTTTGCCTACCGGCTCCGAACTCGGAAACGGTACCCGAGTTGCGGCTACGGCGAAGATTTTCACACAGGGGCAGTTAAAGCAGACGGGTAACGAATTGGATGTCGCTGTGGATGGGGATGGATTTTTTAAGGTACAGCGTGTCGATGGAACCGAGGCTTATACTCGCGATGGTTCGCTGAAAATTGATTCTCAAGGCAAGGTTGTCACAAGCGATGGCTTTCAGGTTTTGGGACTGCCTAATCTGTTGGATGCACGGAACATTAATATTTCCCGGGATGGTGCGGTGACTTTCTTCGGTAAAGACGGGAAGGTTGGAAAACCCGAGACGCTTCAGTTGTATCGGTTCCCGAACGCCGCAGGCTTGCGCAGCATGGGGGGCAATCTTTACGAAGAAACTCCGTCGAGTGGATCGCCTCAGTCTGTGACTTTCGGGCAGGAGGGGGGCACGACGATTGCCCAAGGTTTCCTCGAGTCCTCGAATGTGAATATTGTCGAAGAGATGGTGAACATGATTCAGGCGCAGCGCGCGTATGAGATCAATTCGAAGGCAATCACCACCTCGGACGAGATGCTTGGTCAACTCGCCCAGATCAAACGCTAATGCAAATGGGACGGCTACTTCTATTGGCGGCTCTCTCCCTTTGGGAGATGGCCCCGATGGCTGTTGCCGATTTCAACAAGCTGCTTGAGCCTGTACCCGGCGCCGCGCGGCGTGTCACTCCGGCGACTTCTGCGGTTCCGGTCCCCGTCGCTCCTGCGCTGGGTGCTCAGGGCGCACCGAGTGTTCTGGCACCGGGTGCCCCTTTTGTTTTGACCGAAGGGGAGTTGCTGGCGGCGATCGAGAAGGATTTGCCAAAGCGGTATTCCATTCAGGGGGATTTGCGTGTGAGTTTGGGGCGGCCGTGGGTTGCCCTGCAGCTCTCTGGAACAGATTTTTTTGCCGAATGTGTGCAGTTGCCCCCCACAGGGCTCGCTAGCATCATGCCTGTTATTGTGCGGGGCATCAGTGGCGGGAAGATTCTAGGCGAGTGGCCCCTTCAGTTGAAGGTTCAGGTTTGGCAGGATGCCTGGGTAGCTCCTCAACGGTTTGAGCGGGGGCAGGTGCTCTCTCGGGGTATGCTCACGGTTCAAAAAGTGGATATACTCAGGGAATCGTACCCCGTCATTACAGAGGATCAGGATCTATCGGGATTTGAATTGGCGCAGGGGGTTCAACAAGGGCGGCCTGTGACAAGGCGGGACCTTGTGGAACGCACTTTGGTGAAGAAGGGCCAGTTTGTGGATGCGATCGCCAATGAAGGAGTGCTGAGCCTTCGAATGCGCGCAATCGCCATCGAAGGTGGGCCTGCGGGCGCTGTCATTCGAGTCAGAAATTTAGATACGCGGAAGGAATTTTTTGCTCAGGTTATCAATGAAAACCAAGTCCAAGTTCGGTTTTGATCGGTTGCGCGTTCTCGCGCTACCCGTGCTCTCTTTACTCATTCTTCTTCCTTCGACTTCGAAGGCGGGCTCGCTCTGGCGTGAAGCCGTGACGGACGAGCGCGGAATGTTTGCAGACAAACGTGCGCACCGGTTGGGGGATATCGTGACCATCGAAGTGTCTGAGACGTCCTCTTCCTCGATGAATTTGGCCCTCAACGGGACAAAGGCGAATTCAGGCGACCCCAATGGATTAGCTGCGGGTGTCATCAATCAGCTCATCAATGCCGCGTCTAGTCAGCAGTCAGCCATCCCTGCGAGTGACCGACTCAAATTCCCCAGCAATCTGCTGCCAAAAGCTTCCGGGGGACCGAGCATTATTGGTGGAGCGACTCGCGCGACTAATAATACGACCGCGAACATAGGGAACTCAACCAACACTTTGACTGTTAATTCCAAGATGGCAGTACAGGTGATTGACGTTCTTCCCAACGGCAACCTAGTGATTGAAGGAATCCGGCAGGTTTCTTTCTCCAAGGAGCGCCAGTTCGCGTCCCTGCGGGGAATTATCCGGCCGGCAGACGTGAGCGTCACAAACACCGTGGCGTCTTCTTCGGTTGCCGATGCACGGATCGACATCGTGTCCGAGGGCACTCTAACGGACAGCCAAAAGAAGGGCTGGCTCATGCGTTTGGATGAGAAGATCAGCCCGTATTGAGTTTCTTCCCTCCCTTTTTTGGACCGAATATTCTGATTAAAATGCGTTACTTTTTCACATTTCTTTTGGGTTTGTCGCTGTTACTGGCCTCTGGGCGTCCCGTGCACGCGGCTCGTGTCAAAGACGTCACTCTGATCGAGGGCGGACGCGACAACCAGTTGGTGGGTTACGGCCTCGTTGTGGGTTTGGCCAACAAGGGCGACAGCAAGTCGGATCAGATTGTGCGCACTGTGGCGAACGCGCTTCAGCGGTTTGGAATCAACCTGCAAGGCGCCCAGCTCAAGTCTGACAACGTGGCTGCGGTTATGGTCACGGCGGACATCCCAGCTTACGCACGTGCGGGGACGCGCATTGATGTGACGGTTTCATCCATCGCTGACGCGAAGACCATTCAGGGAGGGGTTCTCTTGCAAACTCCACTCTTGGGGGCGGATGAATCCGTATATGCAGTGGCTCAGGGCGCGATCGCGGTGGGAGGGTTCCTCGGCGGAGAGGGCGGTGTTGGCGGGGCGACTGTTCAAAAGAATCATCCGACAGTTGGGATTATCAGCGGGGGCGCATTGGTAGAACGTGAAATTCCCTCGACCTTTGTGAGGGATAACAACGTGGAATTAATGCTGCTTAATCCAGACTATACCTCCGCGGCCCGCATCGCTCAGGCGATCAATCTGGAGTTTCCACAGAGTGCGATGGCCAAGAATGCGGCGACTGTGAACGTTGCGGTTCCCGATGATTTTAAGGGCTATGAAGTGAATTTTATCGCGCGCCTTGGACAGATAGAGTCGGAGCCTGACGTTCCGGCGCGGGTTGTGATCAATGAGCGGACCGGGACCATCATAGCGACGTCGAATGTGAGGATTTCAACCGTGGCGGTGAGTCATGGCGCGCTGACGATCAGTATCGCCAAGACCCCCATAATCAGCCAGCCAAACCCATTTACTCAGAGGGCTTTAGGTCAGGCCACGGCAGCTCCAGGAACTGATCCGAACAACAACACGACGGGGCCTGACCGCTTGGATCGAAATGGAATCAATGCCTTTACCGGCGCAGCGACCATCGTCGCCAGCACGACGCAGACGGACGTCAAGGAACAGCAGGGTAAGTTCGGCGTCATCGAAGAAAGCCCAACGATTCAACAGGTGGCATCGGCTTTGAATGCTCTCGGTGTCACGACTCGGGAGATGATGGCCATTTTCCAAAGCATGAAGCGGGCGGGCGCCCTGCAGGCGGAATTGATTCTCAACTAGGGCGCTGTCCCTTCCTCCATTTATGAGCATTGGTCCCATTACCAATCAACCCACGGGAGCGGGTGTTTCGCCTGCGCTAGTGTTGGATGCCGGGCAGTTAAATCCTGCAAACTACTCCGGGCCTGCAAAGAAAGTCTCTGATCCGAGTGAAGTCGCGCGGCAGTTTGAAGCGATCCTTGTGCGGCAGATGCTTTCGGAAAGCATGAAGTCGGTTTTGGAGCACGGTAAAGACGGCCAAGTCTACGGGTACTTTATTTCCGAGGCATTGGCGGATGGAATTACTAAAGGTGGAGGCTTGGGACTCCGATCTATACTGGAGTCACAGTTGAGGCAGCAGGTTCAACCCGAAAGCGCTCAAAAGGTGACACCGGGACTGGCGCAGAAGGCTGCGCTGCAGAAGTAATCCCGCTCTGTTTTTATCCATTTTATGCCCACTCCATCACCAGTTCGCCGGCCCATGGGGCAGCGGGGTCCTGCCACATTGCAGGATCAAGTGGTGGCGTGTTTGCGTGCGGAGATCCAAGAGCATGGGGTGCTGCTGGGCATTTTTTCAGACCAGCAGAAGGCGATCATTCAGCGTGAATCTGACCGGGTGATGATTTTTGTGGACGCCGTGCAGAGGCAGGTGGAAGTGGTGCAGAAGGTGCGTTCGAGAAGGGACATGTTGATGTCCCAGATGGTCCCGCGTTCTCGGTTTACTCGCGCAACACCCTTGTCCGAACTCGTAAAACGGTTTCCCCCGCCCATGCAACCTTTGCTCCGCGCACTGGTGGAAGAATTGCTAAGAATCTCCGAGCAGGTGCGTAGAAAAGCCAATCAGAATCAGGTCTTGTTGGCGCGATCGATTGAAGTGATCCGTGATTTGCTGGAGGAACTCACCCCGGCTAATCCCGCCCGGACCTATGAAAACGACGGGCGTGTGAAAATATCTTTATCAGGGACGGCTGCAGTCTATAAAAGTTAGGAGTTATTTATGGGAGGACTTTTCGGAAATCTAGTGCAGGCGAGCAAGGCGCTGATGGCAAATCAGGTCGC
>CANJPY010000141.1 GCA_947476255.1 Chthoniobacteraceae bacterium
CGTCACCGGAGAGCCGGCCGCTTGCGCAGCCTTGAGCAACTGCTTTCGCAGCGCTTTTTCACCCCTTTCGGAGCGCCTGCCGTTTTAGCGGCGGGGTGAGGACTGTATCCCCTTCCCTCGTACCGTCAACGATGTTTTCACGTTTTTTCTGACAGCAACCGAAAGAAAGACATTAACAAGCTCATCCAAAGGATTTTCCGCAACTGCGAAAAAATTGAATTAAAAACGGACGCAAACGAATGAAGGTTCGCATTTTGCCGCAACGTAACGCACAAAACTCTACTAATGAGGGAATTATTACCAGCAGCGACGCGGTCCATGAATTTCACCGCGTAACACTGCGTTTTTTTGCCATGCGCTTCCCTGCACCCGAGAGTGTCTTGGAACGACAATTTTCTGTAATTTCCGGAGTACGACGAATAATTGTGATCTTGAGGTTTACAGGCGGGGCGAATGTACGGCATGAGATTGCAGAGTGAGAAGAACATGGAAGGCATACCGGTATCGACTGGAAGCACTAGGCTGCAGGCTTTTGGCGCGGGGCATTCCCCTTTTATCCCGTCACAACTGCGTGGGCCTCGGACAGCTACTGGGGGCGTTGGCGTATCACTTTGATGCGCGAGGGAGAGCCATAGGAACGGCGAATATCATCGCCGCGTTGGGAGACCGGTTCCCACGGAAGCGCCTGCGGGAGATGGTGCGCATGTCTTATCAGAACTTCGCGGTGACCATGTTGTCCCTTTTCTGGTCCTCACGAATTACTGAGGAAAACGCTGAGCGATATCTGGAGATGAGCGGATTTAAGGAGGTGTTGAATCGTGCCAAGCAGGAGAAACGTGGGGTGGTGTTTGTGTGCGCACACGAAGGGAATTGGGAATGGGCGGCCGTGGCGTTTTCACTCTTGGACGACTGGGCGAGCATCGTGGCTGAAGACTTCAAGAACCCGTCATTGACAGACATTTTTGTAAAATTGAGAAGCAGAGAGAGACACAGGGTGATTCCGCAAAACAAGTCGCTTTTGAAAATGTTGCGGGCGGTTTTGCGGGGAGAGAGCGCCGGACTTGTCGGGGACTTGAATCTGGATCCAAGCGGAGCCGCTGCTGTGGTGGAGGCCTTTAAGCGGGACGGAGAGAGTTTGGAAATATGCGCTACTCGGCTTCACGCCGTACTGGCAAAACGGGGAAACGCCTTGCTTGTTCCGGTTTTGACATTACCGCTTGCGGGCGGGCGGTGCCGTGTGATGGCCCAAGCTCCGATTGAAATTAAGGAGGGGGGTGAGCGCTTGCTTTGCCAAAAGACTTGGGAGGTTTTCGAGTCCTTTATCATGGAACACCCCGAATTGTGGCTATGGCCCTACAAACACTTCCGTTATCGGCCAAAGGGAGTGACACGCCCCTATCCTTTTTATTCTTCTCCAAATTTACATTTCGAAGCACTGCGTGAAGAAACGTGGTAGAATTGGATGGAACGCTATCGGATTGCCGGTTAAGGCAGGTCCGGGAAACCGCTTCCGCGCAACCCAGTTTCACTCCGTAAAGTCTGACACTTCTAACATTTTTGGCATTTTATGAAACGGCTCTTAAATTTTGTTTTTCATGCGGCAGTTCTTGTGGGGGTTGCGGGATGCGCCACGCCTCCTCCTGAGGTTTCCTACAGCGTGAGAGCGATTCGTCCTACGAATATGGACGCGGTGAAGGTGAAGGTTTCCCTGAGAACCCAGATAATTTATGTCATGGAGGGAGACAAGATGCTAATGGCTGCGGCCACGTGCATTGGCTTGCCGGAAAAACCAACTCCAAAAGGGCAGTTCCGCATCACGAACAAAATCCCAAATAAACGCTCGAACTCCTACGGCTTCTTCATCAATGGAAACGGTATTGAACCCGGTGAGGCCGCCCATCCCAAGTCGGGACGGTTTGTCGGATATCCCATGCCGTACTGGTGCGAGTTTTCACCGGGCTACGGTTTTCACGCAGGCTACGTCCATCCCGTGCCCCGCACGCACGGATGCCTCCGTTTGAACAACACCGTGGCGCCGAAGTTTTTTGCGCTGGTGAAGGAAGGCACTCCCGTCAACATCGCCTACGAACAGCCGGAGGACGCCAACTACGCGTCGCAGGTAGCTCGTCCAAAGGACTACAAGGATCCGGATCCACCGGCGGAGTTCATGATTTCAGACAAGTTTTTCGCGCCGGCGCCTGGTCCGCTCCTATATGACCTCTAGGCTTGATCCCTAGGCCTTGGTGGCGCTTCGCAGGCCTCACGCGGAGGCAGGGTCTGTTTCCTGCCTCGAGGAGGTCTTTTTCCTTCAACCCTTTTCATCCACAATCGAGCCCATGACCCATTCTCCATCCCCTTCCCCCGCACCGGTGCGGGTCAACCTGCGCACACCCGATGTAATGACAGCCGTGCAGGCGCAAGTGGAGGGACACTATCGGAGCGACATTGTGGACGGGCTGCGGCGCCGGGGTGGGGAACTGGCGGTGGGAGAAGTGACGGTGCGGTTGGCCAAACAATTCGGTTTTTGCTACGGAGTGGAGCGCGCGATTGATCTGGCCTATGCTGCGAAGAAAGTCTTTCACAACAAGCGTTTGTTTATTCTTGGCGAGATTATTCACAACCCGGAGGTGAACCGGCAGATTGGAGAAATGGGGATTGTGAATCTGCTCAAAAAGGGTGAGGAAGTGCCCATTGAGACATTAGGGAGGGAAGATGTCGTGATCGTACCGGCTTTCGGAACGGATATCACCACCCTCAATGGCATTAAACATCAGGGTTGCCAGATCGTGGACACGACCTGTGGAGATGTCATGAGCGTGTGGAAACGGGTCAGGCAGTATGCCTCTGAGGAGATGACGTCCATCATCCACGGGAAAGCCGCCCACGAAGAAACGAAGGCGACAGCTTCCCGGGCGACCTCCCAGGGAAAGGGGCAGTATCTTGTGGTTCTCACGCTCGAGGAAACCGACGAAGTGTGCCGTTACATCGAGACGGGAGGCAATAAGAGAGCGTTCTTGGAACGCTTCAAGGGGGCTTACAGCGAGGGATTTGACCCGGACCTCCATCTCAAGCGTGTGGGCGTGGCGAACCAGACAACGATGCTTCGGGGCGAAACAGAGGAAGTTCAGAGGAGGATTGCGGCTGCGATCCAGCGCCGCGACGGAGGGGCGGAACCTGGGGCGAACTTCAGGTTTTTTGACACCATTTGCGGGGCCACGCAGGAGCGCCAGGATGCTCTGCGGGAAATGCTTTCGAGCCGCATGGACCTGTTATTGGTCGTTGGTGGCTATAATTCATCCAACACGTCGCATTTGGCGGAGATGGGGCAGGAAAAGCTGCCCACCTATTTTATCAGGAATGCAGGGCGGCTTGAATCTAGGAATTTGATCACCCATTACGACCTGCACCTGAAAGAGGAAGTGAGCACAGAGGACTGGCTTCCCGGGAGTCCCATTACCGTCGGAGTGACTGCAGGGGCGAGTTGCCCCAACAATCTGATTGAAGAGACGATTGTCAGACTTTTTGAGCTTCACGGGCACGAGCGCGAATCTGTCCTGCGGGCTGCGCTGGCATAAATTGTAAATTTTTCGACGCGCGCAAGCCAGTGCGTTGCAATACGCTGGCACTGCCCTACACTCCCGCCCGATTTCCTGCGAATCTCATTAATGAATACACCCTGGGATATTTCCTCCGCCATTTCTCTCTACAACATCGATCGTTGGGGGTCTGGCTATTTCACCATCAACGAACGCGGTCACATCACGGTGCTTCCCACTCAGGACCCGAGTACGCCGATTGACCTGACAGAATTACTGGCAGAGGCGCAGCAAAGAGGGCTGACGTTCCCGATGGTTGTGAGGTTTCAAGATCTTCTGCGCCATAGGGTTGAGCGAATCAACACCAGTTTTGCAGAAGCCATCGCGGAGATGAACTACAAATCCGTCTACCGCGGGGTATTCCCGATCAAAGTGAATCAATTGCGAGAAGTGGTTGAAGAAATCATGGACGCGGGAAAACCGTTTCATTTTGGCATTGAGGCGGGCTCCAAACCGGAGCTTCTGGCCGCACTTGCGATTCACAAGGACCCGGAAAGCCTGATCATCTGCAACGGGTACAAGGACGTGCTGTTCATTCAGAATGCATTGATGGGGAGCAAACTGGGGAAGAAGGTGATCATGGTGGTGGAAAAGTTGGAGGAACTTTACCAGATCATCCAAGTATCCCAGGAAGTGGGTGTGGAACCGATGATTGGTGTGCGCGTCAGGCTTTCAGCGAAGGGGGCGGGAAAATGGGCGACGAGTGGAGGGGAGAACGCGAAATTTGGCCTCAGCACTGCGGATTTGGTGGCTGCCTCTCAAACGCTCAAAGAGGCTGGTCTGGCGCATTGTCTGCGCCTCGTTCATTTTCATGTGGGCTCGCAGGTGCCAGACATTGGCACCATCAAACGCGCGGTGCGCGAGGCCGCGCGCTTCTACGCGAAGCTTGTGAAAATGGGTCACAGCATGGGGTACGTGGATGTGGGCGGTGGCTTGGGAGTGGACTACGACGGTTCTGGAACGGCCTTTGAAAGTTCCATGAACTACAGCCTGGCGGAGTACGCCCGGGACATTGTTTGGAACATCATGGACATCTGTGATTCTGAAAAGGTGGCGCATCCCATCCTTGTTTCAGAGAGCGGCAGAGCCATCGTGGCACATCATTCCATTCTTGTCGTTGAGGCCTTTGGCGCGATCGAGAAAGACAAGGCACGCCTGAAGGCCGAACCCACAGCCAAGGACCCGAAGCAGGTTTCGGACATTCTGGAACTGCAAAAGTCCATCACAGCTCAGAACTGGATGGAGTGCCTCCACGACGCCCAACAGATCAAGGAGCAAATGCAGTCCATGTTTGAGCTTGGCTTGCTGGAGCTCGAGAGTAAGGCGAAAATTGAGCAAGCCTACTGGCAGATTGCCCAGCAAGTCGTGACTTTTTCCCAAGGCATGAAGTACGTGCCGGATGAAGTCCGCGAGTTGGAAATCAGCCTAGGCGACCAGTATGTTTGTAATTTTTCGGTATTCCAGTCCCTTTTGGACCACTGGGCGTTGGGCCAGTTGTTCCCAGTGACACCGATTGATCATTTGGACCGGCGTCCCGACAGGAATGCGACGCTGGTAGACATCACTTGCGACTCCGATGGGAAAATATCGAAATTCGTGGACCTTCAGGATGTCAAAGACACCCTGCCCGTGCATCAACTCACGCCGGGAGAGCCTTATTTGGTAGGGTTCTACCTGATGGGCGCCTATCAGGACATCATGGGGGACCTTCACAATCTTTTCGGAAGGGTGAACGAAGCCCACGTGTTCCTCGATGAGGACGAGGAGAGCGGCTGGTACATTGAAGAGACCTTGGAAGGCTCCACGATCGGTGAAGTTCTGAAAATGGTACAATGGGACCAGTCTGAATTGATGCGGCAGATGAAAACGCAGGTGGATGCGGCAATTAAAGGCGACCGATTGAAGCCGAATGAAGCGATGCGGCTGCTGGCGAGCTACGAAAAAGCGCTCAAGGGTTACACCTACCTGCAGTTTAACCACCACAATGGCAAATAAAACGGCTGTGTGGCTGCTGCGGGGACGATTTTGTTGAGGAGGGCCTGTTCTCCCTCTCCACCCGAGTTTAAACACCCATGCAGACCCCCATTCAATCCGAGCCTACCGCCGCGGGGCCGTCTTCAAAAAGTCGGCCTGGGATGCAGTTTGTTTTCAATGCGTACCTGATTTGCTTTACGCTTCAGGCTTTTCTCACACTTGTGAGCCCCTGGATCGGAGACGGACCTCGCATCCTTGTTAGTTTACCGGCGCTTTTTCTTCCGTTGGTCGTGCTCATTCTGGTTGGGAGCTTTGAGAAGCTCCCCTGGTGCCCGCTCCTGCCCGCTCTTCTTTTTTCCTTTTGGGAGGGATGCCTGTATCTTCCCCTGCCCGCCCTCTTCATGGGCACAAACACCCTCCTTTTTATCACAGGAGGCATTCAGTTTTTTGTGGGCTGCGCGACCCTGCTGTATCTCAAACAAACGTCTGCCGGTTCCAGTTTTCTTTTTCAGGAAAACCGATGGAACGGATGCCAATTCTCCATGGGACGCACGGTGGTTGGTTTTGGAGTAAAGATGTTCATCCTCTTGCCCTGCTTGGTCCTCTACCTTGCATGGAGCGCCCAATGGATGCTAACCAGGCTAAGCAGAGGCTTTATACATATTGACACCAACGGTTTATACACGGAAGCCCGGGACTACCAGAAGGACGGTAAAATCATTCATTTGCTGCCCACAGTCCATGTGGCGACACCTGCCTTCTATGACACGTTGATGGAATCTCTTCCAGTGTCGCAATTGGTGGTGCTTCCAGAGGGTGTGACTGACAAAAACCACCTGATGAAGGCGCAGTTAGACTACCGCGCTGCGGCGGACTCGGTCGGTCTGAGCGCGCAACCCGATCTCCTTGAAAAGAGAAGCCAACCTGCCTCGCAGCATTGCGATGCAGATATCAGCGACTTTTCCCCGACCACCGTGGCGATCCTCAACGGCGTTGCCCGGGCGCTGCAAGCCGCCGCTGGAGGCGACGCGCTGGGAGCGTTGCAATCCCTTTCCTCCATGGAGGACAAGGACGCAGGAATCATTATCAAGGATATCCTTGAGACACGAAACATGAAGGTGGTGGAAGGCGTTCGCCAAGCGCTGGAAAAGTATCCGCACGTTGCGGTGCCATGGGGGGCGGCCCACATGCCCGGGATCGAGCGTGAAATTCTCAAGATGAATTTTCAACGGACCGAGGTGCGCAGGGTGCAGGTTTTCAGCTGGCAAGAGCTCAAGGCATTCAAGTTGTCTCCATCGCGATGACGCAGGTTCGCGCGCAGATCCTCAAACTCTTGCGTCAGGGAGCACTGGTCCCCAGCGAACTGGCGAAGGCATTGCAAGTTTCCCCAAGCGAGCTTCGTGCGCACATCGACCACCTGAGGTCCCAGGGGTTTGACATCGCACTTCATCCCTTGCTTGGCTTTGAACTTGGGCCGGCGGCAGAACGACTCCTTGCAGAGGATATTGCTTCGAGGATGGAGGACTGCTGGCTGAAGAAAATCGAAACACTCACCAGCACAGCGTCCACCAACAATCTTGCCTTGGAATGCGGCGCCCAGGGGGACACGGGACCCATCGCCTTTTTCGCAGAAACCCAGACCGCAGGGCGCGGCCGTTTTGGAAGAGCTTGGGAATCGCAGGCAGGCGAAGGACTCTGGATGTCTCTCCTGATGCATCCGAGTGCACCGATGCAGGTGTGGCCGAGAATGACGAGCATCGCGGCCCTCGCACTTGCAGAAACCATTGAGAGCGCGACGCCTCTGCAGGCACAAATCAAATGGCCCAACGACGTACTTTGTGAAGGAAGGAAAGTCGCGGGAATTCTCGCCGAAACAGGCAGTCATCCACAAACAGGGCCGTTCATCGTTTTGGGAATAGGACTGAATGTGAACCAGCCTTTTTTTCCAGCACCGCTCTCAGACACGGCCGTTTCAATGCGGATGTTATGCAACAGTGTATTAAACAGGGCTGATTTGGCGGCGAAGTTACTGACCCGCTTTCATACTTTGGTGAGTGGGATCGAGACAGACTTCCCCTCGATGCTGGAGAGTGTCAAAAACCGCAGCAGCCTTCTTGGGGAGGCAGTGACAGCCGATATAGGAGGCATGCGGGTGGAAGGAGTGGCAGACCATCTCGACCCAGAAGGCGGCCTTGTCCTGCTCCTGCGGGACGGTTCGCTCCGCACCCTCACAGCGGGAGAAGTGACCTTGAGGCAGAGCAGGTAGCGGCAGAGTACGGAAATTCGGGACGACCTTCGAAGAGAACTCATCAACCCATCACAACCGCGCTGCAGCAAGTCAATCGCACCCGCAAGTACGGACGCATGCAAAATCAAGCGAGTGCTGAAGTCGCAAAAAAGCGATACAGGGGGCAGGTGTGTGTGCCGTGCCAAGGCGCGGGAAAGGTCTGTTTTGTCCCCCTCTTTTTTGCTAATCCTTGAAAATGAAACCTGCCGTTTCCGTTGTGCTTAGTTTTGTGTTGTTGTTGCTGGGCCTGGTTTCCGGTGCGCTTTGGAAGGGAATGGATGTGGAGGAGGAAAGACGCAAAGGCGCCGAGGCATCTGCACAATGGAAGTCGACGGTGCAGGCCTTGGAGGATGTTGAAAACCTTAAAAAGCAAGGGGAGGCGGAGGTTCTCGGTTTGCAGGCGAAACTCGCCGAAGCCGAAAAGAAGGCGTTGTCGCTTAAAGAAGGTGCGGCTGCGGTGGCGGCTAAGGGGACCGAAGAAAAGCCCATGAAAATGTTGGCTCAGATGATGAATGCTCCCGGAATGAAGGAGGTGATCAAGCAGCAGCAACTGGCACAGCTGGACATGACTTATGGAGGGCTGTTTCACAAGTTCCACCTGAACGATGCCGAGAAGCAGGATCTTAAGAACCTCATCGCAGAGCGTGTTCAGGCGGAGAGCGATCTCGGCGTTCAGTTGATGGGCGGATCGCTGAGCGCCGCGGAGAGCAAGGCGGCGGTCAGTGCTTTGAAGAATTTAAAGGACGCGAATGACCAGAAGATACGGACGTTCCTCAACAACGAGGGGGACTACCAGATGTTCCAGAGCTGGGAGGGATCCAAGGGTGACCGGATGCTGTTAACTCTTGGTAAGGGTGCTTTTGCGGGCGTTGGAGAGCCCCTTTCGGGCGCGCAAGAAGATCAATTGGTCGCCGCAATGGCGGGTGCACGGACCCGCAGGCAGGATGTCCCCGACCTCAGCAAGATAGAGAATATGAGTCCCTCGAATATGAGGCCGGCGATGCTGGAGCGCGTTCTCTCCAGTTTCGACGTTCAGGCGCAGGAGGTGTACGCGGCCGCCTCGTCGTTTTTGACTCCCAAGCAATTGGACGCCCTCAAGAGCATGCAGGCACAGCAAAAAACGATGCAGGAAGCCGGAATGAAGATGGGCGCGGCAATGTTTGGGGGCGGCAAGTAGTAAAGGAGCGCGGGGATCGCCCAAACGTCTGCATCTATCGCTGGAAGGCTCGCCGGGGCACGCTTGCCGCCTGGCCCACTCATGGCCTCTATCCGTGGGGCCCGCAGATCGCCCCCTCATTTTCGGGCCGCTCCGAACGGAGGCGGCTCGTAGGAATTTGTCTCTGTGGCTGCCCACGGAATGAGGGACTTCCCGTTCGGGCTGAAAAGCACGCCGCTGGCAACGACGCCGCCGGACTCCCAAAGCCTTTTTCCATTCCTATCCCAGATTCTCCAGCGGTCGGGACCGTTTGTCACAAACAGCGGGAGGCTCGGGTGCCAGCTCACGGAGTCCACTTCTCCGTCTTCGACCCGAAATTCCTTTTCCACCTCAAGTGTCTCCGCACTCCGAAACCGCACTTTTCCATCGGTTCCACCCTCGAGAATACAGCTGCCATCTGGAGAAATCTCCGCGCTTTTACAGAACAGCGCGCGCACTACTTTCAACCGTCGTCCACCGGCAGCGTCCCATAGAATCAGACTCTTCACAGAACTGTCTTCGTTCGCCACCATCGCCAGCTCCAGAATCCTATCACGTTGTGGCCAGAAAGAAACACGCCGCCCCTGCGGAACCTCCAGTCCAGTCCGATCCATGCGTTGGAGAAGTTTGCCGGTTTTCGCCTCATACACCCCGTTCCCCCCCCCATAGCCTGCCTCCATCCGGACTGAGACAAAATTGGGGCAACTCCTTCTCAAGGGGCCAGGCGCCTCCTGTCTTTAAGGAACCGCCGGTGATCTCCACCACCTGAACTTCCCAAGCCCCCGCGGGCGATTTTGCGTTTTGGCCTTGGGCGACGGCCAGACCCGCGCTGCTGGAGATGCTGATCCGATGATTCGCTTTACTAAGAAGCACCGCAGAGGGCTCCTGCTGCCCTAGGGGATCCTTCTCGTGGAACAGCTCAACGATATAACCAGAGTCCAGCGTGCGAAACCGCAGCAACCGCTCCCCCACATACTGCTGCGCCCGTAAAAAACTCCCCGCCTTTTCAGTGCGGTTCCAGGCTGCCGAGGCGCGAGTACCAGACCAAGGATCGGGAAAGTGCCATACCTTGATTTGGCCGCCGTTTCTCAGAGCCACATAATTGGAACTTCCATGTGTGACTTCAAAGCCATGAGTCAGTTTTTCCACATAAAAGCAGGGGACTCCCACAACGACTTGATCCGGTCTGATGCGTTTCAAGACCAAACAACCTTCTGAGCGACGACAAACCGCAATGTATGCGGCGCTCGACCTACCCAGTTTCCGGATCTGGGATATGGGTCGATTCTCTGTCCTCATGCCTTCAATACTGCCGGTCTGCTTGTTGATAAACCCAATCCGGTTGCCCGTAGTGTAAAACCACCCTGTGCTGTTCATAAATCCATTACTGATGTGCAAGGAGCTGTTGATAACCCGGCTCACCTTTCCAGTCTCCGCCTCCAGATCCAGTACCCCGTCATTCTTGGAAAGCAGGCACACCCGCTTGCCATCGTCCGAAAACTCCGCCACCAGCAGGCCGCACGGCTCCTTGGACCACACGACTTCACCAGTCGCGAGA
>CANJPY010000142.1 GCA_947476255.1 Chthoniobacteraceae bacterium
CCCCAACGGCCCCAACGGCCCCAACGGCCCCAACGGCCCCAACGGCCCCAACGGCCCCAACGGCCCCAACGGCCCCAACGGCCCCAACGGCCCCAACGGCCCCAACGGCCCCAACGGCCCCAACCAGTTTATGCGTCCGGCCACGCTGGTACGCGCTTTTGTCCTCGCACCGCGTTTTAACAACCCGCCATGGCGTAGGAACACATCAAGTCTTCACAAAACGCTCCGTCCACCCGGCGTTTTCCTCCACGTCCTGTGCGCCCCGCCGTCCGTAAACCGTAACCCCGGATCTGAACCACCCTTGACCGAAGCTCAACTTATGCCCGCCGAAATGGAAACTCAACCGCCACCCTCAACCGCTAAAAACAATTCCGAGGAGATGGAGCACAAGTCCTCGGCCGCTTCCGACAGCTCCATTCGCGTGGATGTGAGTCTCTTGGACAAACTCGTCAACCTTGTGGGCGAACTCGTGCTCGCCCGGAACCAAGTCCTTCAGTTTTCAACAAGCGAGTCCGACAGCGCCTTCCTCGCCTCCTCTCAGCGCCTCAACCTCATCACCACAGAGCTTCAAGGCAGCGTGATGAAAACACGGATGCAACCCATCGGAAACATTTGGGGTAAACTCCCGCGCGTGGTGCGCGACCTAGCGGCCGGATGTGGCAAAGAGGTGCGTCTCGAAATGGAGGGCAAGGAAACGGAACTCGACAAAACCATCATCGAGGCGATCAAGGACCCGCTGATTCATATCGTCCGCAATTCCGTGGACCACGGCATCGAGCAACCGCAGCAGCGCCGTGAGAAGGGCAAGAGCGGGGAAGGCTGCTTGAAAATGCGCGCCTACCACGAGGGCGGACAGGTGAATATCGAGATCACCGATGATGGCGCTGGGATCGATGTTGCGAGGGTCAAGCAGAAGGCTCTGCAACGCGGGCTGATCAGTAACGAACAGGCGGCGCGCATGGGAGACCACGAGGCCTTGCACTTGATTTTCATGCCGGGCTTTTCCACCGCAGAAACCATCACCAATGTTTCCGGGCGAGGGGTTGGCATGGACGTCGTTAAAACGAACATCGAAAAAATCGGTGGAACTGTCGATTTACAGACCCACGTGGGCCTCGGCACCACGCTGAAAATAAAAATCCCCCTCACGCTCGCGATTATCCCCGCCCTTGTGGTGACCAGCGGAGGCGAACGTTTTGCGATTCCGCAAGTCAGCCTGTTGGAACTAGTACGGTTAGAAGGCGCCGAGGCCAGCAAACAGATCGAACGCATCCATGGAGCGCCTGTTTATCGCTTGCGAGGCAAACTCCTGCCGCTGGTTTATATCAACCGGGAGCTCCAATTAACGGACGAATCCGAGGCGGATCTCTCCACGAGTGCAACGGAGGTGAACATCGTTGTCTTACAAGCCGATGGCCACCCCTTCGGCATGGTGGTGGATGAAATCAACGACACGCAGGAAATTGTCGTCAAGCCGCTGGGCAAACAAACCAAAGGGGTCGTGTGTTTTGCGGGTGCGACCATCATGGGAGACGGCCGCGTCGCCTTGATTCTCGATGTCCTTGGTCTTGCTCATAACTGCAAAATTGTCGCCGAGGTGCATGACCGCAATGACGCCTTGGAAGGCGTCTCGCAGGTTCGTAAAAGCGAGGAGGAAAAACAGGCCTTGTTACTATTCACGGCGGGCCGCGGAAACCACATGGCGATCCCCCTTTCCATGGTCGCACGGCTTGAAGAAATACCACTGGCCGCCATCGAATATTCCGCGGGCCAGCCTGTGATACGTTACAGGGGCCAAATCCTCCCATTGGTGCGAGTCTCCAAATATCTTCATGCCTGCGAAGACGCTTGCGGAGCAGATTCCGAAGCCATGCAGGTCGTTGTTTATTCCCACAAAAACGGCAGTGTCGGGCTGGTCGTTGATGAAATAGAGGACATCGTGAATGAGGTCATTACGGCAAAGCGGCTGACTTACGGGAACGGGATTTTCGGCTCCGTTGTGATTCAGGACCGCGTGACAGATCTCCTGGATGTGCACTCCATTCTAAACGCTGCAGATCCGAATTTTGGCAACCCACAACCCGCTCCCACCGCGGCTTAATCCTGCTCTCATGACATCCAGTAAACAGTTTGCGACATTCTTTTTGCACGGCCTCTTTTTCGGGGTCGATGTGCTCAAAGTGCAGGAGGTGATACGGTATCAGGAGATGACCCGGGTGCCTATCGCACCAGCGATGATTCAAGGACTCATCAACCTGCGTGGCCAAATCATCACTGCCATTGATCTCAGACGGCGGTTGGAATTGCCGGAACGTCCCGAGGGCCAGCTTCCCATGAACATGGTGATCCGGACCGAAGACGGTGGGATCAGCCTGCTCGTGGATGAAATAGGAGACGTTTTGGAGATTGCCGAAAGTTGTTTCGAGAGGGTTCCCGAAACAGTCACAGGCGTGGCGAGAGACTTGATTCTCGGCGTCTACAAACTCAACGGCCGCCTGCTTTTGATTCTCGACACGGAACGCACGGCAAGCCTTCCCGAAGCCTTTACTTCGTTGCTCGCAAGGACGTAAGCAACGGCTGCTCCTCTCTCCCCGTTTCCACAGAAAACCGTCCGTATTCCATACAGACTTCCTACGCATCCCATGGCTCCTAAAAACAAAACCACCGCAGTCTCTACGACACTTAAAAAAAACGGCCGCAATGGAGGGCACGCTTCGCTGCCTCTGACGGCCTTGATTCCAGCGTTAATTCCGAAAACAAAAGCGAAATCCAGCCCTCTCCCCAACGCGACACGCATCCCTTCGCACAGGCCTGCAGCTGTTTCGAAAGAGGTGGTGGACGTCATGCGCGATGCTGAAGAGTTGCAGTCGTTGCGCTCCCAGTTGGAGGCGTTGCATCGCTCACAGGCCGTGATTGAGTTTGACCTCGAGGGAAATATTCTCACCGCAAACGAGAATTTTCTTAAGACGCTGGGATACAGTTTGGACGAGGTCGGAGGCCACCATCACCGGATGTTTTGTGACCCGGCCTATGTGCTCACCGCCGAATACAAAAAGTTCTGGCAGGCCCTCAACCGAGGCGAGTTTCAAGCAGGCGAATTTAAGCGAGTCGCAAAGGGAGGGCGTGAGATTTGGATCATCGCGTCCTACAACCCCGTGCTCGACGCTGAAGGCAACCCAGTCAAGGTGATCAAGTTTGCGACTGATATTTCGGCTTCCAAAGCCGAGTTGAAGGCCCGGACGGACATCATGAATCTCACAAGCATTGTTTCCGAGTCCGACCTGCGGGGCGATATTCTTTCGATCAACGAAAGATTTTGCCAGGTCTCGAAATACAGTTCCGAAGAACTCATCGGCAAACCGCACAACACCACGCGGCATCCCGATATGCCCAAGGAAGTGTTCCGCGATTTGTGGGCAACCATCGGCCGGGGAAACCTTTTCCGCGGCATCATCAAAAACCGCGCGAAGGACGGAACGCCTTACTACGTGGACGCCGTCATTGCGCCCATCATGGGTGACAATGGAAAACCCAAGAAATATCTCGGGGTGCGCTATGATATCACGGAGACGGAAATCGAACGGCAGAACATGCGCGGAATCTTCCGGGCCATCGACGGCGCTTACGCGTACATCGAGTTCGATACGGAGGGAAATGTCCTCCTTGCGAATCAGAACTTCTGCGATGTGATGGAATATTCGGCCGATTCGTTGAAGGGAAAACATCACAGGGCCTTTTGTGACAAGGAAACCGTGAATTCGGTCGAGTACCAGCAGTTCTGGCCCGAACTCAAGTCGGGTAAAAGCAAATCCGGCGAGTTCAAACGTGTGGCGCGTTCCGGCAAGGAATTGTATCTGCAGGCGGTGTATTCGCCGGTGACGGATGAAACAGGGAGGGTGGTGAAGGTGGTCAAAATCGCCACGAACGTCACGGCTGCGGTCGATCAACGGTTGGCGCTGATTCAGGTGCTCAAGGACGTTGCAGACAATGCGCAGACGTTGTCCTCGGCGTCGGAGGAACTGACGGCGAACAGCCAGCAGATGGTGGCCAACGCGGAGGAAACCTCCATGCAGGCGGGTGTTGTGTCTACGGGGGCGCAGCGGGTGAGTTCAAACGTGCAGACGGTCGCGGCTGGCAGTGAAGAGATGAGCGCGAGCATTCGCGAAATTGCGAAGAACGCCCAGGAAGCCGCCAAGGTGGCGTCCGTGGGGGTCAAGGCTGCTGGCAGCGCGACAGAAACGATCTCGAAGTTGGGGCTCAGCAGTGCGGAGATCGGCAAGGTCATCAAGACGATCACCTCCATTGCGCGCCAGACGAACCTGCTGGCACTCAACGCAACGATCGAAGCGGCCCGGGCGGGCGAGGCAGGGAAAGGCTTCGCCGTGGTGGCGAATGAAGTGAAAGAGCTGGCAAAAGAAACGGCCAAGGCCACGGAAGACATCAGCCAGAAAATTGAATCCATTCAGGCAGACACAAAACACGCGGTGGAGGCCATTTCGGAGATCAATCTTGTGATCAACAAGATCAATGATTACCAGAACACCATAGCCAGTGCGGTGGAGGAACAGACCGCGACTACCAACGAAATCAACCGCAACATTACCGAGGCGGCGAGGGGCAGTACGGAGATCGCGGAAAACATCGTGGGGGTCGCAAACTCGGCGAAGAACACCAGTCTGGGCGCGAGTGATTCGGAGAAGGCAGCACTCGAATTGGCGAAGTTAGCCGCCGCCCTGCAGCGGACGGTTGTGGCGGCGCAGCGGTAAGAGGGGAAAGGGGCTGCGAGAAAGCGCAGCGGAACAAAAAGAAGAAGCCGTTCCTGAGGTTAAAACCCTTCGGAACGGCTTCTGTTTGAAGAAATCAGGAGCAGGTCTAGAGATGGGACGCGAGGCGCAATAGGTCACTTCCGTACCGGAACAGAAGCTCGCCATGCACGGAATGGGCCTCGTTGCGCGGCCCGGCGCTTCCGCGAATCACCGCGAAGGACGCCTTGATTTTCTGAGCCAGTTCCGGGGCGTTGCCCAGACCCCGGACGATGCGGGGCACGGTCATCACGCAGTCGATTCCCATGTCGGAGATACGGGACTTCACCGCACCCACAACCATGTTGCTGCATTCACCGGCAACGTCGGCGATCATTTTTTCATCAACGTCAGCCACAGGAATTTCCAAGGAAATGCTGGCAAGCTGCCGCGCGAGACGCAGGGGGAATGACATCGCTACTTCGAGTTGAAAATCGCCACGCACTCCAATGCAGGCCACAACGGTTTCTTCCGCGCCTGCAGCCTCAACCAGGGTCTCCTCTGGATAAGCCGCCTGTTCAAACATCGTTTCAGTGACATCCTGCACGGCTTTTCCAAGCCACGCATTGACGTTCGCCGGGGTTATTTCTGGGAAAGTGTTCATGAGCGGTTTTTCCGACAGCAGGCGCGAGCGCCGCAATGGCGCGCGCCCCCGTGAGGCTAGGGTTTTTTGGGATCGGCAGGGGGTTTGGGGGCGAGAGGAATGATTTTTTTGGTCAGTGCGATGAGTTGGTCGCCCTTAAAGGGTTTCGCGATGTACCCGCTCACTTTCAGTTTGTCGGCCATGCCCAAGCGTTCTCCGTCGGATTCCGCAGTCAGCATCACCACTGGGATCGCCGCGATTTCGGGTGTCTCGCGGATTTTGGCAAGTGTCTCGATGCCGTTGAGGACCGGCATCGTGATGTCGAGGAAGATGAGGTCGGGCTTTTCCTGAAGTGCGACAGTCACCCCCTCGGCTCCGTCTGCGGCACCCACGATGGTGCAGTCAAAGGGTTGGAAGGTGCTGGTGACGATCATCCGCACCATTTTACTATCGTCGATGGTTAGAATTTTTTTACTCATACGTGCAATAATTTGGACTAGTTCGCTGCTGAATCCGTGACTGGAGAGATGATTAAATCCAGAAACATGCCCATGGCATCGGCGGTGAATGGAACGGAGAGGTGATGTTCATCCCCGCTTAGGTCAACGGCGAAACCCGTTTTGGTTTCCACCTTTGGCACGCTAAGTGAACAGGGCAAACCCGCATCCACGAGGTTCGATTTAAAATTGCCCCCCACAATGTTCAGCAATTCCCCCACAATCTCGGGAAACAGCTCCGCCGGCTCCGCCGGCAGGTCTTTTCCCAGAAAACGGGTGGCGAACGAGTTTGCCGCTTTGCAGGGAATGCGCAGGAACACCCTGCCCGTGGCTTTTCCCTTGAAGTGAATACACCCGACCATCTGGTCTCCGTAGGGGTTAATGGTTTCAGTGGGTTCCAGAGCGATGCTCAGCATGGTAGCAAAGGTTCTTTTAACCGCGTGGAGCAGGAGCTCCGACATCACCACCAGAGTGATTTTATCCACGCCAATGCGAACAACCGCTGAATCAATATCCATATCAATGTCCCGCCCCCGCGTGGCGATTTTCATCACCCGGTCGGAAATCGCCGGATCCGCTTTGATGATCTTTGCGATTTCGTGCGCATTGGTGGCGAAAGCGCCTTGAATGAGTTGCCCCAAACGCAGGACGTTTTCCGGCAAGGCGGCGATTTGATATTTTTTGAGGAGCGTGTCAGACATGGCCATTAGAGCTCTTGGGATGGTGTAGAGTGAGAAAAAAGAGGGAGCGTATCCTTCGGATCGCCCAGAGGGAGGAAAAAAGCCAGTGAATTCACGAAGGGGCGCTTTGGTTTTTAGATTTCCTCTTTGGAAGTGCTCTGCGAAGGTGCTTGAAGGAGGGACGCAAAGAGAGCGCTCGTCCCGAGTCATCGAGTGAGCTACTGAACGGACGAGTTGCATAATGAATGCCCGAATCAGCTCGAAAGCCTTCGTTAGAACTGTCCCGAATGGATTGCTGCCCTTTAGAGGACACTGATTTTGCTTGAGATAACCACTGTTTTTAATGCACTTTACCATGCTCTCGGTGTGCTCTGTTCCTGTCAGATTAGATATTTTCTGAGCCTAAATCCGGTGAGCCATCCCCCCAAAAACTTATCTTTGTCTGAAAATATAACTCGGGCCAAGAGCACAGACAAATGCAGACACATCAAGGCAGACCAACGCTATCAATGGCGGTTTTCGCTCTTGTGGCATTGCAAGGCCCGCTGAAAGCGGAGGGCTCGCGTGCCGTCGGTTGCGTTTTGTTTAGAGGCCTTCCTGCTTTCAATTGGACTTCGGACCTTTGTCTCCAAGCGGAAGTCTATCGCGTATGAGGCGTTCCCTCGTCATTATTTCCGGGGCTGTTTTGCTTCTTCTCCAATGTCTGCAAGGGGAGTGGGTCATCCGTACCGTCGCAGGCAATGGAGATCCGGGACAAAAGGGCGATTTTGGCAAAGCGCAGGCAGCCCAAGTAGACAACCCGCTGAGTGTCACACGGGGGCCGGATCAATCCATTTGGTTTTGCGAGGCCAGTTCCAACCGCGTGCGCTGCATCCGGCCCGATGGAGTGATTGTCACGGTCGCAGGAAACGGAAGGAAAAACTTTAGCGGCGATCGGGGGCCGGCATTAGAGGCGTCTCTGAGTGCCCCCTATGAAGTCAAGTTTGACGCGAACGGGGACCTCTTTATCGCAGATACCGGAAACCACGCCATCCGCAAAGTCGACATGAAGACGCGGACGATCCAGACGATCGCCGGAACAGGCTTTGGGCGGTATTCGGGGGACGGCGACAGCGCGATTGTGGCGCATCTTAAAAACCCGAGCAGCATCCAGTTTGGCCCGGATGGGTGCTTGTATATTTGTGACACGGGCAACCATGCGATCCGGAAATTGGACTTCAAGACTGGGATCATTACCACCGTTGCCGGCACCGGGATTCCGGGCCCGACCACCGATGGAGCGCTTCTGAAAGACACGCCGTTGCGTGCGCCGCGCTCCATTGATTTCGATAAAGACGGGCACCTTTGGTTGACCAGTCCAGAAGAGCACCGGGTCTACAGAATCGATCTGGCCGCGGGACGTATTCACGTTGCTGCAGGTACGGGCGCGAAGGGTTTTAGCGGCAACGGTGGGCCCGCGCGGGAGGCGACTTTCAACGGGCCAAAGGACCTCGCTGTGGACGCCCAGAACAACGTCTGGATCGCGGATACAGAGAATCATGCGATTCGCATGATTGAAGCGAAAACAGGCAAGGTGGAACTGGTCGCAGGGACGGGAGAACGTGGCGATGGTCCTGAAGGCAACCCCCTTCTTTGTAAGCTGTCGAGGGTTCACGGCGTTTTCGTGGACTCTGATGGCTCGGTTTTGGTTGCAGACACGGAAGCCCATCGCGTCCGAATGATCCGCAACGAGACTAAAACGGCGGCCTCAAGTCCCGTTTTTGGAAAAGGAAAGGGCGCCCAGGAACTCGCCGCAAAGTTGGTCGAGGGGGAAAAACTGGCGGAGGCGGCTCGAAAGGAAGCAGCGCTCAAAGCTCAGGAAGCGGCCTCGCTTGTGCAGCCGACGCCCAAGCGGGAGGTTCTATCGAAAGCGGAAACGGCGGCGAGACTGGAGGAGGCTCTTAGAGTTGAAGACATGGCCAAGAGCGAGGCGATTCGAGCTCTTGAGGAAGAGATTAAGCGCAAGGCGCGGCAAGTGGATCAGACCGAACTGGCCCTGGCCAAACGCGAGCAGGCGCTCGCGCGGAAGGCTCAGGAGCGAAAGATGCAGGAAATGGGTTTGAAAGAGAAGGAACGGATCCTCAGGGACATGGAGGGCAAAGAGCACGCGCTTGCGGCACGCGAGAGAGAGCTGGGACTGCGCAGTGCGAAAGAAAAAGACGTGCAGAACGCGGTGCTCGACCAGCAGATGGGGCAGAAAAAACGCGAACTTTCCCGTCGTGAAAAAGATTTGGAACGAAAGGCTCAGGAACTTAGATTGGAAGAACTGGAGCGCAAAGAAATGGAGCTGGCAGCGCGGGAACGTGATTTGAAGCGGCGCGCTGATGACCTTCGATTGAAAGAACTGGAGCGCCAAGAGCAGGACCTTACAGCCAGAGAACAGGAGCTTGTCCGCAAAACACTCATGCTTAAACTCTGGGAGCTGGAACGCAGCGAAAACGAACTTGTAATGCGTGAAAAGGCTTTGGCTGCACGCGAGCAGGCGCTCAAAATTCGTAACTTGGAACGGCAAGAGGAGGAGATCGCGAGGCGTGAAGCCGACGTTCAGAGGCGGGCTAAGGAGCTCGCACTCCGCGAACTTGAAAATCAGGAGGCGGACCTTCGAAGACGCGAACTACAAGTAGAACGTCGGTTGAAGGAACTTTCAGGCCTGCCTTCCGACTCTAAACCTCAGCCGCCTCTCCTGCCGGTTCCCATCGGTTCCGACAGTCCCGTCGTTTATCCACTCAAACCGGCCAGAGATGAGCGGAACACCACTCGTTAGTGGGTGGCCTGGCTGCCATCACGCCACATGAAGCTTTCTTGTTTCAGCACTGCGGCGCTAGCCTTTTTTTCGTTCGCCTTGTTTGCCAACGCAGAAGTCGAGCGTGACATCGAATATGGTAATGCGGACGGTATTTCGCTGAAATTGAATCTGTTTAAACCACAAGGCAAACAAGCGGGACGGGTGGTGTACGTCCATGGAGGTGGTTGGCGCGGCGGGGCAAAGGAAGACTGTTCCATTTTGTCCCTCGTGAGCGCGGGATATGCGGTAGCAAGCGTGGATTACCGCCTCATACCGTCTCTTTTAACTTTATGGACGATTACCCTGAAAACGGTAGTGAGGGATCAGATGCCGGAGGTATCCAAGCCATTTGCCAGTGGTTGAGCGCCAGCGACACCACCGGAGCACACTTCAAAAACAAGGCATCCCGGAGGGAGGGCAGATGGCGTGCATCTGCCCTCCACCTGGTTCACGAAATTCAGACAGACTCGGAAATCCTCTGATCTGGCATCCCTTTGGGATGCGTGTGCGTGGGGCGGAAGGAACCGGTGGTGTCGCTACGCTCAACCACCGTAAATGGCTGAGAACCCTCCGGGTTCAGGAGGCTTCAATCTTATGGAGGAAAAGGACCAGTTTTCTTCAAGATTTGGTATCACTCCGCAAGCTCCTTTTCCGGCGAATGTGCAGGATATAAAGGGGGCAATCCGGTTTCTGCGCGCCGAGGCGTCCCGCATGGCAATTGTGGGTTCGTCGGCTGGCGGCCATCTGGCGGCCCTTGGCGGAGTTTCAAGCGGCGTACCCTCCTTGGAGGGAGACGTTGGCGGACACGCCGGTACTTCGAGTGCCGTTCAGGCTGTCGTGAGTTTTTTTGGCGCGGCCAACTTGCAAACCATTCTAGCCCAGTCAACCGAACCAGGAAAACGATTCAGGTAGCCTGTCTTAAACCTAAATGCGGCAATGAAAGCGCGGCACACTTTATGTAACGCTATGCGGAAGAAGCTGAGACATGTCAAGAGAACCTCTTTTGGGCCTCACCCACTGGGTGAGCCTCCGTGCGCTGTCTCCAAAGCCGGGGAAGACAGGACTGTCTTCCCCATGTGCTCACTTTCCCATGGACCGCGAAACTGACTGAACCCGAAGGG
>CANJPY010000143.1 GCA_947476255.1 Chthoniobacteraceae bacterium
CCAAAGGGATGCCAGAGTGTGCTGGGGCTGTCTGAAGCTGCGTGATACCGGTGAAGAACCTACGCTTGGCGCAGTCTTGCATCCCTCCGGGATGCCTTGTTTTGTGGTCTGACAACCGGTGGTGTCGCTACGCTCAACCACCGTATAGGCTGTGATGCCTCCGGCATGTGATTCCTCATTGCCGTTTCTAGGTTTGATGCTTTTCGCAAGGGCGGAGTAGCGGGACTTTTAGTCAAGGCTAGGGGTGAAACAGGACCAAAAAGTCGATTAAGCGAGGCAGCCAAGCACGACCTGCTCACAGGCTTAAAAGAAGGGCGCTGGCGGAGCGCTGTGGAGATCCGAACCTGGCTCAAGCAAGCGCATGGAATCGACGATCATTCTGCGTAATATGAACAAGGCAGGAGACGCGCCTCCGGCCTTACCCGGCTACAAGCATTTGTCCGACTGCGGACGCACGAACCTAAAGATTTTCCTCTAAAGCTTTGGTCAGAGCCTATGTCCTTTGGAAAAGGGCCTTGAACTGAGGCGTTCCAGTGGTAAAGGCAGCATGCTGCGTCGTCGTCATTGCGGCCACCTGCAGGTCAGTAAACGCGCGGAGTTGAGTTGTGGAAAGCCCCTTCAACTGCTCATTCCGAATACTCGCCACCTGCAAATCTCCGAACGACACCAATTGACTGGTGGCAAGGGCTGCGAAAGCGCGCGTATTCAAAGCAGTGACCTCCGCCGTACTGAGGAGCTGCAATACGTTTGTATTTAAAAACGGGACCTGAAGATTTGAGAGCACCGCGATATCGCGGGTTTCCATCGCTGCGACCTGCTCGGGAAGCAAGGCGGAGATCTGTATCGTAGAGAGCAACGGCACCTGCAGTGTTGTGAGGGCGACCACCTGGTTCGCATTCAGCGCTGCAATTGCGGCCGTCTGTAAAACGCGCAGCTGATTGGAAGTGAGCCCCGCGATCTGGCTGGTGGTGAGGGACTGCACCACAGTGGGTGCCAATACCGCGACTGCGGAGGTCGCGAGCGCGCGGGTCTGGTTCAAGGAAAGCGCGGCGATCTGGTTTCCGGTAAGAGCCGCCGCTTGGGGGCCAGTAAGCTGTTGCAGGGCCCCAGTGCTCAAGGCCTGAACCTGGCTTTCCGAGAGAGCAGTCAGGATGGACGTCGCCAGGGCCGTCAGTTGCTTGGAGGTCAAGGCAGCTACTTGTCCCGTGGTTAAACTTTGCGCCTGCTCAACGGTGAGCGAGGACAACTGCACGGAGGTCAAGGCGCGCCATTGATTGGTCGTTAACAGAGCGAGATCCACTGGGGCAAGCCCTCGAAATTGAGCAGTACTCAAATTACCCAAGGCAGTTGTACTGATCGCCTTCAACTGGTCCGCATTCAGGGCAAGACTACCAAGTGCAGGAGCACTCAGCACCGCAATCTGCGCCGAGGATAGTCCGGCCGCTTGTTCCGCAGAAAATGCGGCGACCTGACTGCTTGAGAGCGAAGCGATCTGCGCGGTGCTCAAGGCGGCCACTTGCGCCGAGTCCAAGGCCGAGGAAAGCGTGCTGCCCAAAGCACGCAACTGGGCGCTTGAGAGCACACGCAAGTCGAGTGTCTCCAATGCCGCCACCTGTTCAATGCCAAAAGCCGCAAGCGCACTGGTGGAAAGTCCCGCCATTTGGGCGGTGCTCAAGGCCTTGATCTGCTCCCCTTTTAGAGAGGCCATTTGCACGCTGGTGAAGGCGAGCAACTGTGGCACGCTCAGAGTCACGATCTGAGAGGTGCTCAACGCCGATACCATGCCCGTCGATAACACGCGCAGCTGCACGGTTGAAAATTGCCGCAGCGCCGCTGTGGAAAGCGACTGCATTTGGTCGGAATGAAGCGCAGCCGCCTGCGAAGTTGTGAGTGCGGCCGCTTGTGCCGCAGTCATTGCGGCCACTTGCTCGCTCCTCAATGCGGCCACAGCACTGGTGCTCAGAGCGCCCACCTGCACGCCATCGAGCTTTGCAAAACCTTGCGTTGTAATCGCTGCCACCTGCAGCGTATTGAACCCGGCAAGAGCAACCTTGGAAAGCCCTGCCATCTGTGCTGTCGTGAGCGCAGCGATCTGCACCTCCTGCAGCGCGGCCGCCTGAGCGCTTGTGAGCGAGAGCAACTGCGCGGCCGTAAGTGCTTTAATTTGAAAATCGTAAAGCTTGGAAACAGCACTCGTCGCGAGCGCGCGCACCTGCACCGTAGAAAGTTGCGGCAGCTGTGTTGTCGTGAGCCCAGCGATCTGGAAATCCAGCGAGGCAACCTGAGTGCTTGTGAGTGCCAGCAACTGCGCGGTCGTAAGTGCCTCAATTTGAAACTCACTAAACCCAGAAATCGCGCTCGTCGTGAGAGCTCGCAACTGCCCCGACGAGAATTGCCGCAGCAGCGCCCCCGTTCCCAAGCAGCGGATCTGGTCGGCAGTGAGCGCGGCAGACTGCGAGGTCGTGAGCGCAGCGGCTTGTACTGTCGTCATTGCAGCCACGAGCTCGCCACTCAAAGAGGCAACAGCACTGCTGCTAAGTGCGCGCATCTGGAGGCTGTTAAGCCTTGAAAAATCCGGGGCTTCAAACGCCGCCACTTGCTGGGTGTTAAACGCTGCGAGCGACGCAGTCGAGAGCCCTGCCACCTGTGCGGTGGTCAAGGCACCAACTTGCTCCCCGCTCATTGCCGCTGCCTGAGCGCTCGTGAAGGAGAACAACTGCGCCGTCGTCAGGGCCGCTATCTGCGCTCCACTCAGAGCAGAGGTTACACTCGTACTGAGCGTTCGCAGCTGCGCCGAAGAGAATTGCCGCAGCGCCGCCGTGCCAAGAGCCTGGATTTGGGTCGAACTCAGAACCGCTGCCTGCAAGGGCGTCAGGGCCGCGGCCTGCGCCGAGGTCAAGGCCGCCACCTGGGCGGAACTCATCGCAGTGATCTGATCTCCTGCGAAAGACGAAAATTGAGCGGCCGAAAACGACTGGATTTGAACTGTGCTGAAAACCGCTATTTTCTCAGTTGAGAAAGAACGCAGCTGGGTACTGGACAACTGGCGGAGTACCGCTGTGCTCAGAGGTAAAATCTGCTCTGTCGACAGGTTCGACAGTTGCGAGGAACTCAACGCAGACGCTTGTGCCGTCGTGAGAGCGCCAAGCTGCTCAGGGCTGAGCGCTGCAAACCCTGCTGTCGTGAGCGCCCTCAGTTGAGCGCTTGTCAGACTCGCGAAATCCGCTGTTTCCAAAGCCGCGATTTGCTCCGTGCTGAGCGTTGCGATAAAATCTGTCGCCAGGCCACGCACCTGAGCAGTGCTGAGGACGGCGATGGTCGTAGTCGTTAAACTGCTCACGACCGCTGCCCCAAGGGCACGGATCTGACTGCTCGTGAGTTGCAAGAACTGTTCAGAAGAAAGCCCTGCAAACTCACTACTGGTCAGAGAGGCTATAATCTCTGTTGATAATCCCGAGAGTACGGAAGTGGATACATTCAGTATTGAAAAAGGCATAACGAACTAATTCTGCAACGAAATCCGCACAAATTCATCTGGCGCACAATCTCACAATTTGCTTCATCCAAACAAGAGAGGACTAACCATTTCTTTTCGAGAGAGCCCTCGAAAAAACACGCCAAAATCAATCAATGCTTTATGCTGCATAAACTTTGCAAGGAGCTTTTCCAAGCATAAAAAGCAACATACAGATGACGGTGACTATGTGTATTTGGCCAACGTGTTTGTACCATGGAGTGCAGCCCCGAACGGGACCATCGGGCCTGACGCCTAGAGTTCGGTCTGCAACACCGATGAACCGCGTTGCAGCAACCGCGTCAATAGAGAAAGGCCCTTTGCTGAAGCCAACTTTGCTGAAGCCAAACCAGAACCCGCCTGCAATAGCTGAGCCTGTGTGGACGCCATGCGTGGAATCGGACAACAACCACTCTGGAGTACTCCCTCCAAGCCAGCTCAGGGCGCAGGGCGCCATCCGACACAACGCCCCCTGCTCGCATCACCGGGGAGGAACCTTTAAACTGCAGCGTCTTATACCAAATCTCGAAGCACCTCGCCGTTGCGTACGATCATCACCGGACGCCCGCTCGGGGTGAGATACTCCTTGCGCACATCAATCCCCAGCTGACCATAAAAAGTCGCCGCAACGTCGTCCGGAGTAATCGCCTTGTCCTTGGGCCCCTCCCCCTTGTCATCAGACGCCCCAACCACCTGCCCGCCCCGGATTCCACCCCCAGCAAGCAGACAAAACATGGCGCGGGGATAATGATCGCGGCCCGCGCGCGGATTGATTTTCGGGGTCCGTCCAAACTCGCCCGTCACATAAACCGCGGTCGTAGCCAGCAAGCCCTTGGCCTCGAGGGCGAGTAGCAGTCCGCTTAAACCCGCGTCGAGATCTGGCAGACGGCTGTTTTTGAGGGCGGCAAAATTGTCTGAATGCGTGTCCCAGCCTCCGAGTTGAACGGTGACAAAACGCACGCCCGACTCCACTAGTCTGGAGGCCAGCAGGCAGCTTTGCGAAAACGGCGTCGCTCCAAACAAACCGGAGATGCTGGCAGGCTCGTGGCTAAGATCAAAAGCCTCGCGGGCCTTTGTGGAACGCATCATCTGGTAGGCTTTCTGACCAAATTGATTCATGCCGCTCAGAATCTTGTCTTCTTTCGCGAAGTCGCCGAAAGCCGTGTCGTATTTCTCCACCATGTTCTGGCGACGATCAACGTCCGTCAGAGTCACACCACGCAACGCGAGCCCGCGCACCTCCATCGGCTTCCCAGCCACCGGAGAGGCACCGGTTTCAAACGGTCCGTATTCCACACCGAGGTACCCCGTGGAATTACTTCCCTGGGATGGAACAGCCACAAATCCGGGCAATTCCATTTCGCTGCCCAACTCCTTGCTGACCACCGCTCCGAAGCTTGGAAAGCTCAGCGACGCAATCGGCCGGTTGCCCGTCCCCATGTACAAAGACCCCAGCTCGTGCGCCGCGAGCGTGTGGGACACGCCGCGCAGGATGGCGTACTTGTCCGCGCATTTTGCCAGCTTGGGAAGGTGCTCAGAGATCTGAATCCCGTCCACATTGGTGGCGATGGGCTTAAACTCACCACGGTGTGTGTCGGGCGCATCCGGCTTGAGATCAAAGGTGTCCATGTGGCTGGGACCGCCGCCCAGCCTGATGAAAATCGCCGCCTTCGCTTTGGCTGGGGTTGCCTTTGCGTCTCCCGCATAAAGCGGCCCGCCCGCCACACTGGGAGACGCCGCGGCCGCCTGTCCGGCAAGGAAACTCTCCAAAGTCAGGCCGACTCCAAAACCGGTGAGTGCGCCGATACGAAGGAAATCACGACGCGGTACGCCGTCACAGTAGGAGGGATAGGTGGACTTCATAGGGGGGGATCTTGAGAGATGGGTGCTCGGAGAATCGGGACGGGGTTGATGCTGGTTGAAGAAATGAGGAGGGAAGCGCTTGCCTGCTGGGGCGAGGTCTAGTGGTTTACCAAAAACTCTCTGGTATTTAACAACGTCCACAGCAGTTCCCGGGAACCATTGACCGGGGAGGCGTTTGCCAGAATATCGCCCCGCGCCATGGCCGTTTCCCCCTCCGACGGAGGCCGGCTCAGAGTGCGCAGGTAAATCTCACGAATCAACTGTTCGACTTTCGCAGGGTCCGGAGGGGTGGCGGGAGCCGCCGCCTTGCCCTGCGTCACGATGCCCAGAACGGACTCAATCCACGCAGTGCCCCGTTTGCTGTCGATACGCGCCAACAGGGAGGGATCGTTGCGGGTGTAGATGGTTTGTAAAAGCGTGGGATCCGTCACGCGCTCACAGTCGCAGTTGGTCTGGCGGGCGGGTTTTCCAAAAATACTCAGCGCATAGGAGTCTGCACCGGCCCCCTTGCCCCCCTTCATCGCCGCAATGTAATTGGTCGTCCCAGCGGCGCCGATCGCACGTTCATGAACGTTCACCGCATACTCGACCAGCCGCTCCTGGGTGTCGGTGGCCATCATGATCGCGTCGTGCACCAACTCCGCTGGCAACCGGCGGATCATCGCATGCGAGAAGTTTTTCTCGTCAACCTTGTTGGTGTCGTTGGTTTTCCAGCTCCTTTGATAGGCGTCGCTGGTGAGAATCTCACGGTGCAGCCACTTCATGTCAAACCCGTGGCTTGCAAACCCCTTGCTCAGATAGTCAAAAAGCTCCGCGTTCGAGGGGGCATTGGCGAGATTCAAATCATCCGCCGGTTCCACGATGCCACGCCCGAAGTAACTGGCCCAGACACGGTTCACCCAAGCCCGTGCAAAGTACGGGTTGTCCTGCCCCCGAAGCCACGCCATCAGAGGTTTTCTGACATCATCAAAGGTTTCCAGCATCACCTGCTCGCCGCCCAAAAGCTTGGGGGTCATCACGCGGTTCCCCCCGCTCACGGCAGCGGACGCCTCGGGGTTTTTATTGGGTTTGGGTGATTTGGGCGTTTGCGCCGTCAGGTCAGCCCAAGGCAGGGGCTGCCCCTTTTTAATACGCTCTGAAAGAATCAGCTCCGTCGCCCGCTGATAGGCCACCTTCAAATCCGCCTCGCGCCGGGACTTTTCGGCATCCGTCATCTGCAGCGGTTCCAAGGGCTTTTCCGAGGTGTCGGCCGCGGCTGTCGCGTTTTGTTCGGAGGCGCCCGACGCGGCCCCACCCGGCGCAGGTGTGGCCGCTCCGGAGGCGGCGCTGGGGGACACGCTGGAGCCCGCAGGCGACGGCGAAGGATTTGCCGCCACCGCCTCCCCCGCCTTGAGTGCTGCCTCCTTGAGTTGCGCTTCCCGCGCCTCTTGAGCGCGTTTGAGATCCTTGGCCAGATACTCGGCGTCTACTTTGTCTTTAGCTTCCTTGCGAATCTCCTCTCGAATCACTTCGTAGGTCATTCCAGAATTTTCAGTTTTCACGGGGGCAACGACTCCCTTTTTACCTTCCCCCTGCCGGAACCCAATGGTGGTGAAAAACGCCTGAAACTGGGCAAAATCCTGTTTGGTCCACTGATCAAACGGATGTTTGTGGCACTGAGCGCACTCGATACGCACCCCTAAAAAAGTATGCGCGAAGGCAAGCGCCTTGTCTTCGGCTTTGGCCACATTCTGACGCGCCCAAAACCAGGGCATCGTCTCCCGGGCCCCAAAGTCAGCAGTGTCTCCGGTCCGGAAGTACCCGGCCATTTCGCGGACATACTCTTCGTAGGGTTGATCCGGTCTGGAGCGCATCGCCCCCAACACGATCCCCGTGGCCAGCTCATCGTAAGGTTTATTTTGGTCCACCCGGGCATAAATCCAGTCAAACCACTGACGCGCCAACTGGGGGCCGAAATTGTACTGCCCTCCGTTGGCAATGAGGTTGTTGCCGCGCAAAAGCACCGGATTATTACCGGTAAAATCACAAAGCTTGGTCGTCCACCATGCCGCATAGCCCGGGCGCCCCAGTAACTCCTCGATTTTCAAACGGCGCTTGTCACCTCGGGCGTCCGCCAAAAACGCCTCGATCTCGGCGGGCGTTGGCAGCGTTCCAGTCACGTCCAAACTCGCCCTGCGTAAAAACTCGGCATCCGTGCACACGCCCGAGGGCACAATCCCCGCCTTCTTCAGCTTTGCATTCACCAACTCGTCCACCTTGGTGGGGGCGGCTATGTTCTTTGGGTACTTCGAAACATCCGAAACCGCCAGCATCACCGGCACGGGCAACACGCCATTGTCATAAAAGGCCACCACATGAGAATCTCCCTTCCCTTTGCTCTGCACCTTCCCTGTGTCGGATACCGCAGCCACAGCATCGTCGTTTGAGCGGAAACGCGTGATCTCGGTGACGTCCTCGACGGTGCCATCCTTCCAATGCGCCAACACTTTTAACTGCACGGCTTCGCCCTCTTTCCGGAAGGCGATTTCCTTCGGAAACACCTCCAGGCGCTCAAATTCTCCAGTCTCCGTCACGTCTATTTTTGCGCCGCAACTGATCCACTTCAGCAGCAGATTGTACTCCCAGGAGTTCTTGGCAAACCGCTCCTTGCCCTTGTGCGAAATCAGGGCCGCCCCTTTTTTCAAGAGCAAGCTTTGGTCGGGTTTCTCCAGCGAAACACGCACTCCCCCTTCATCGCCCTGCTCGTCCTTGGTGATCTGGGCGTGGTCCTTGTCAAAGTCATAACCAAACAACGACAACTGAAAGCCCCCACGCCCCTGAAACGATCCATGACACTCCCGCCCAGAACACCCCAGTCGACTCATCAAAGGAACCACATGCCGCCTAAAACTGGGGTCGTCGTTGACTTCCGCCGACGTAAACCGTTCGGAGGGCGTTTTTTTCCCTGTACCCTGCCCGGCGGAAGCCGGCGATTTGGAAACAACCGCGGCCACGGTCGAGCCTGTCGCGACAGTGGCGCCTGAAACAGAGCCTGTGAACATTGCCAAGGCGAGGAGAATAGGGGGGACTCGCGTCATGCCGTTGATGCGTAGCAGGTTTTACGCCAAAAAGCCAAGCCCCTCTCCGCTTTATTTTCTGAGAACATAGAAATCGAACCGCTCCATCATCGCCCCGTCGCACAGCGCCCCACCTTTTTCAGGCTTGCCCCCTCCCGACGCGCCCAGAATTCACCGCGTGCTCATGGACGCAGAAAATGTTCCAGGAAATCACACAGCAGATCGGTCGCCTCGCGCGTCGGGGCATGCGCGGGCCGGTTGTGCAGGCCCACGCGACGGGGCACTCCCAACAGGGAGTAAACATCGCGCACGTGGTTTAAGAGCGCCCAGCGCTCGGGCGGGTCTTCGCTGCCACCGGAGACAAAAAAGGGGCGCGGCGCCATCAGTGCCTGAAACTCCTGTAAATCCCGTCCCTGCTTGCGCAGCTCCGCGTAGGGACCTCGCGCTGGGTTTTCTTGGGTGGGCAAGCCCGGCATGCGCTGCGTACCCGGCACACTCCCCAGATACCAAGGTTCCCAATAGTTAATGCTCTCACGGGTATCGTCGAAGCCGATGCCGGGATCACTCCACGCCGCACAAGCGAACGCCTCGTTGAGACACGCTGAAAACATCGCCCACTTTCCCCCATACGAATGCCCCACCACGCCCAGGCGCGCTGGATCCACTTCGGGAAGTTGCCCCAGCACCCTCGCGCAATTCGCAGAGACATAGGCGAGAAACGAGAGCGGCTGCCAACCCTCCCTGCCCGGCTCAGGTTTGCGCGCATTGCCCCCCGGCGAACCGATCGCCAATGCGACAAACCCGCGCTCAGCAAGGCGTTTGGCGTAATCCCGATACTCCTGATTCGTGAGGCCGCAGCTGGTTTCCGGCTCGTAATACGGCACAAAAACTCCCGGGCGTGGCCCCTGCCGCTTGGGCACCAGAAGCCAGCCCTCCTCAAACCTGTCCCGAGCAATTTCAACCCGCACTCGTTTCTGCGTATACGCGGCATGGTCTTCTTCCCGCAAAATCTCCACCCTGGGCCGCGCCAACACCTCGGGCCATTTTCCCAACGCCGCTTCCCAAGCCGCTTTGATTTCTTCACGCCGCTTTTGCCAGTCGGCGGCATTGAGCGCCCGCTTTCCGTCCTCAAACAACAAGGGGCTTCGAAGTGCATTACGGGTCTCGGCAAACGACAGGGGAGGCTCAAGGTACGGCGACACGCGTTGTTCCGGGGTGTCCGCAGCGCTTGCGACAGACGCGAGACAACAAAGGACATTGGCTCCAAGAAGGAACGCCAGAAAACGGTGGGAAACTTTCATAACGCAGGGGGGGTAGAACACGGCAGGCCAGATCGAAGAGCTCACCCTAAAACTTAGAAAGCTCCTTTGTTTGACTGGCCCAAAGATAAGCGGAGCGTGACTCGAAAATTAGATCTTTGTGACGACCCCTTTGCTGGAGCCGAAGGTGTCTCACTCGATACCCAGTTGGTGCAGGGCCCGGAGATAAAGATTGCTTAGGGGAGTATTGCTCTTGGTGTCATAAGCCACATGGCCTTGATGACGGAAGCCGCCGCCGGCGACCAGAATGGGAAGATTTTCGGCGGAATGGGCGGAGGCATTTCCAAGGTTTGTGGCACTGATCACCACAGTCGTGTCCAACAAATTGCTGTCCGCTTCCTTGGTTTGTTTAACCTGAAAAGCGAAGTAGGAGGTCAAAAATGGGCTTAAATTGTGCAGGCATTGTCCGCATTTAATGTTGACTCCTCCAACTTCGGCGAAGTTGGAATTCCCCACGCTAATATCCGTTCAAGCAGATGGATGTGCTTTTCAATTCCGCCCCATGCATGCGAGATCAATAACACCGACTTGCGCGCTGCGCGTCCCAAAATTGCCCCGCCTAAAAATACGGCGCTCCGCA
>CANJPY010000144.1 GCA_947476255.1 Chthoniobacteraceae bacterium
CGACAACCCTTTCCAACGGCACCATCAATGGCGGGGAAATCACTGCGGCCGGTGGTAACTTCCAAGGCTCGCTCATTTGCGCCGCCACGCTCAATACAAATGGCACTCTAAGTTTTGGCAGCAGTGCCATTCTGGGTAGCGCTGTGCAGTACAATGTTGCCAGCTCGGGAAGCGTGTCGTTCGTAGAGTTTAACGGTGGCTCTCTTGGGATCGCAAGTGGGGCAACCGCCGCAGTCACATCCTTCAACAGAGGTGCTGCAAACAATCAAGGGCTCCTGACGATTGCGACTCTTAACGGTGGCTCGATCACAAACTCAGGCTCGATTACCGCGACAACCCTTTCCAACGGCACCATCAATGGCGGGGAAATCACTGCGGCCGGTGGTAACTTCGGAGGCTCGCTCATTGGCGCCGCCTCCCTCAATACCACTGGTATTCTTACGGTCGGCAGCAGTGCCACCTTGGGTAGCGCTGTGCGGTACAAGGTTGCCAACACGGGAAGCCTGTCCTTCCTAGAGTCTCGCACACTAGGTTTGGTTACCAATCAGGGTGCCCTCACCTTCACTGGAAGAGGCGAGATTGCAAATATCACCAACAGCGGTACTGTGAACTTTGTGGCGGGTGGTTCCATCAGCAGCCAGTCCGGATTGGGAACGGTCAGGGTTTCTGGCGGGGCCCTCGCCGTCACGAGCGGTACCGGGAGATTGTTTGTGGGCACCCTTGCATCTGCAGGATACTCAGCCAAATCTAGCTTCACTGATGTTGATAACTCTGGAGCGCTTACGCTGGCTGCAGATTCTTCGATAGACTCGGTCCGGAGCACTGGGTCGCTCACCCATACGGGTACGCTGACCGTGAGTGGCGCGGGTTCGATAGCGACGCTAGGTGGCGGTAGCTCTACAAGCTTCGTCAAGAACGGGACTGGCACGCTGAGTCTGGGCGGCACCTACGCTGGAAGCACATTGGTTGGTGGAGGTTTGCTCAGCCTCGGCAAGGGCGTCAACCTCTTGGGAACTGTGACATTGACTGGAGGATCGCTCAGCCTCGACCTGGGTGCCAGGCTTCAGGGAAATGTGACAGTCGCTGGAGGTTATTTGCTCCTTGGGGGATCCAACCAATTCGGGGGTGATCTCACCCTCACAAACGGCGTCATTGACCTCGGTGGGAACAGCAAACTTACTGCCGGCGCTTTCACTGCCACGGGAGGGATATTTGGAGTACCGGGTGCGACGGGAGAGTTGAGTGCCAACTCGTTGAACATTACCGGAGGTACCATGAATGCCTCAGTTCTCCAAGCCTCTGGCACCCAGTCATCTGGCAACCAGTCGTTCGGCTCTGGCACGGTTGTTTTGAAAACCATTGGCAAAGAGTCGAATCGCGTTCCTGAGCTTTCACTCAATGGGAGTTTGGTGCGAGTGAAAACGGAGACGCTCTTCGCTGGAAGCGTTTCGCTCACGGGGTCTGGCAACAGCTTGGAAGTGACAAATTCGATCCACGCGGAAAAGATTTTGCTCACGGGGTCTGGCAACAGCTTGAAAGTGACCAGCTCGAACCCAGCACCAGAATCCAAAGAGTTAGTCATCGGAGGCAATAACAATTCGATTAACTTCACCAATGGCTTCACTCCCACCTCCTCGGGTTTGGTGCTCACGATTGGAGATGCAACCTCCTCGGGTGGATCCCTTATCGTGGGTGGTTCCGGCCTTTCCTTGTCCGACACCCAGACCCTCAAGGGGCGGGGGACTATTGTCGGGAATGTCTTCCTTGGCAGAGGCGCGGTGTTTGCCCCTGGTAATTCGCCCGGCATCACGCACATCATAGGAGACCAAACCTACGGTTCAGGATCCAAGCTCGAGATTGAGTTCGATCGGAGCTCGCTCAAACAGGATCAGGTGGAAGTCACCGGCGGATCGGTAAGGGTTGATTCCGGCGCAATACTCGAAGTGAAACTCGGCAAGGGAGCATCCCGCTTCAGGCCTGGAGTGAATGTTCTCGCACCTATCTTTATTGATGCATCCAACGGAGCGTTGTCCACTGCCGGCAACTTCACTTCGATCATCGCCCCCGCAGGGTACGGCTTGTCTGTTTCTAACGGCAGTCTGTCATTCGCAGGCTTCAGGAAGTCTGTGGGCGGAGAAGGCAATGTGGCTGCTGTGGCCTCGCAGATTGATCTGGCCCTCCATGCTGGTGTGAGTGGTGACTCCAATAAACTGGCAACGCTCATTGACAACCCTGCCGCGCTCGCAAGCACAGACGCAGCAACGGTGAAAGCAAACCTCGCGGCCCTCAACCCTGCGTTCTACGCAGAACTGGGCAACATCGGCATCGACCGCTTGCGCGATATCCAGGCGGGGATTAGCAATCACCTCGACATGCTGGCACTCTCCGCAGCGGAAGGGTCTTCCTTGTCCCTGGGCGTCAAACCCGGACAGGGTGCCGCTCCAGAATCCCTGATGTCTTCGGCTCGGGCCTGGACCACCGCGTACGGGGGTTGGGGCAAGCGGAATGCGGAGTCTTCGTTGGGGGCGTCGGGGTATTCCTCCACCAATTACGGAGATGTTTCGGGAGTGGAGACGTCCGTTGGTGTGTTCACCATCGGTCTCACAGGCGCGGTGGGCAACACCTCGGCAAACTCCAGTTTGGGCTCCGTGAGTACGGACAGCTGGCTCCTGGGTCTCTACGGCAGCGCTCCAGCAGGGCCTGTGGTATTCGATGCAGCCGTGGCTCTTGGGCAGACCGACAGCACCGTCAGGCGCTCCATCAATGTCGCAGGCGGTGGGGGAGTCACTGGCAAAACACAGGGCTCCGAGTGGACTGGGCAGGTCGGATTCGCAGTTCCTCTGCGCCTCCAGAGCGGTTCGCTCATCCTCACGCCTTCGGTACACGTCCTCCACTCTTCGGTGAGTACGGATGCAGTGACTGAGTCCTCCTTAAATGGGCTTGAGGCGGCTGTGCTGTCCAACAAGGCCACCTCCACGGCGATGCGCATGGGACTGCAGGCGGCGAAGCTTAGCAGCCTTGCCCAGAAGCCAGTGCGGTTCACAGCCAACATTGACTGGGTTCATAGTTTTGATTCCGATCGTCGCGACGCGAACGTTGCTCTGACTGGCGCCGAATCCACAACCTCCCAGTTCTTGAGCTCCAAAGTCGGTGCTGACGCAATCCGCTTTGGCGTAGGGGCTGAGTTGTCCGTCACGGATCGTATCCGTCTGCGGGTGAATATCGATGATCAGCGCAAGAGCGGAACCAATTCCATCTACAGCAGCGCTTCTATCGGACTGCAGTTCTAGGACTGATTGAAAGACTGGATAGTTTTTGGACCGATTCTGTGCGAGAGCGCGGAATCGGTTCAATGCTTTAGGACTGGATGCATTTGCTAACCAGGCGTAGGAAACCCGAAAGGTGGCGCGGGTTCTCGATGTCAAGTGAGGGTTTGTCCTAGGCTTGCCTTGTGGGCGCTCTCCGATGATCCTGTGTGTTATGGCAACGCTTCAAGAATCGCAGGTCCTCGAAAAACTTTCCGGGGTGCGTTATCCCGGATTTTCCAGGGACATTGTTTCCTTCGGCTTGGTAAAGAAAATCCTCATCGAAGAGGAAGCCGTCACCGTGCAAATGTCGCTTACGACGGGCGACTTGAAGGTGCCGCAGAAAATCAAGGCGGATGCGGAAGCCGCGCTGCAGGATCTGGCCAGGGTAGTCTCTGTGCGCATTGACGTTCACGCCCCGGCACAACCGGTGGGCGCCACTGGCTCTCCGGCCATGGCAACGACGGCGATTGCGGGCGTGAAACACATCATCGCCGTTGCCAGTGGCAAGGGAGGGGTGGGTAAGAGCACCGTGGCCGCGAATTTAGCGGTGGCGCTCGAGCGTTCGGGGGCGAGTGTGGGGTTGTGTGATTGCGATCTTTATGGACCGAGCATCGGGTTGATGTTTGGCACTCAGGAACGGCCCTTTGCAGACTCTGACTCTGGAAAAATCCAGCCGGTCGAAAAGTATGGTTTGCGTTTGATGAGCATGGGGTTCCTTCTGGAGGACGGGGCTCCCGCGGTTCTGCGCGGGCCCATGGTCACCAAATACACCCAACAGTTTTTGCGGCAGGTGGACTGGGGCGATCTCGATTATCTCGTGCTCGACCTCCCGCCGGGGACGGGGGACATCCAATTGACGATTGTACAAACCGTGGCCCTTTCCGGCGCGTTGATTGTCACGACGCCGCAGGAAGTTGCGCTGATTGATGCGCGAAAAGCCGTCAGTATGTTCCACAAGGTCAATGTTCCGGTTCTGGGCCTGGTGGAGAATATGAGCTACTTCTTATGTCCCTCCGACGGCGTGCGCTACGATATTTTTGGCAAGGGAGGGGGACAGCGCGAGGCGGATCGCTTGGGCGTTCCCCTTCTGGCGCAGATCCCGATTGAGATCATCACGCGCGAGGCGGGTGATCAAGGGTTGCCCGTGACGGCGGCTGCGGCAGAGAGCGAAGCGGCCGCGCATTTTGTGAAGCTTGCGAAAAGTTTGAGGCAGGGATTGGAAAAAAACTGACTTTGCGGTTAACTTTAGGAGTAGGCGTAAGCCCATGCCCCCAACCCCCATCATGCCCCACCATGAGTTCCACCCAAGATAGTAAATCCGACTCAAAATCTTTATCCAAGACCAGCGGCAACGCCAATGGCAATGGCAATGGCAATGGCAACGCCAATGGCCGTGCTCATGGCGATGGAGCCAAAGAATCCGCGCTCTACAAGGAGTTTTTGGCAGAGAGGGAAGAGATTCTTCGGCACAAATGGATCGAAAGTGAAAAAGCCGGGCATGATATCGGGTTTGAAAAGGCGCTTTTGGATTGGATCGTGCGGTTTCGCACAACGTGGCGCCAACAACGCAAGGCTGGGGTTCCCTTTTCGAAGGCCGACTGATCGAGGGTAGGTCTCGAAGCCGCTTTTTCTGTGTCCGCCGAAATACAACAGTCAATCAAGCCTCCTCACTCCGCCCAGACGCTTCTTGATGCGGAGGCATTGCAGCGCGTGCTCGAACGCATGGCCCGGGAGATTCTGGAGACGCATCCGAATCCGGCGACCTTTTCCTTGATCGGGATTCCTTCCCGGGGCGTCGAATTGGCAGCAAGGCTTGGGCAAATCATCGCGGGTGCCGTGGGACAAAGTCCTTTCTGTGGAGCCATCGATGTCTCCATGCACAGAGACGACATCGGGGTGAGAAGTTCCATTCTAGCGGTTCAACCGACCCGGTTGCCTGCGCGCTTGGCATCGGGAACCATTGTGCTTGTGGATGACGTACTTCAAAGTGGCCGGACCTGTCGGGCAGCGTTGGACGCGCTTTCCAGTTTTGGGCGGCCCGCTCGGATCGAATACGCGGTCCTGATGGATCGCGGAATGCGCGAGCTTCCCATCGCCGCCGGGTACGTGGGTAAAACCGTGGAAGCCACCCAAGAAGAGCGTGTTTACGTTCGTTTGACTCCCTTGGACAAACAGGAGGGGGTCTGGTTGGAGCGGACGGCCCCCCTGAGTCGATAATTTATGAGTTTCTCATCAGACGAGTCTCCCGCTTCCTTGCTTGTTCCAACTCCAACGCGCTGGACGCGCAAAGACCTCACAGGTTTGCAGGACCTTTCCAGAGAAGAGTTGACTCTGCTTTTAGACACGGCGGCCGCCTTCAAAACGGTAGGAACGCGGCACATCAAAAAAGTCCCGGCATTGCGTGGCAAGACGTTGGTGAATTTTTTCGTGGAGCCCTCCACGCGTACCCGGGTCTCCTTCGAGTTGGCTGCCGAACGGCTCAGCGCGGATATCATCAACATGAGCGCCTCCGGCTCAAGTTTGACGAAGGGGGAAACCCTCAAGGATACCGCGTTGAATCTACAAGCGTTGCACGCCGATGTGATCGTGCTGCGGCATAGCTCCTCGGGCGCCGCCCAATTTCTCGCCGAACGCCTCGATGCGAGTATTGTGAATGCGGGCGACGGTGCGCATGAACATCCGACGCAGGCTTTGCTCGACGCTTTCACGATTCGCGAGCGGAAGGGGGGCATCCAGGGGCTCCACGTCGCGATCGTCGGGGACATTCTTTTTTCGCGGGTGGCGCGCTCGGACATTTTTGCGCTGCTCAAGCTCGGGGCAAAGGTCACCTTGGTGGGGCCCAGCACTTTGGTGCCGGCTGAGTTGTCCCGATTGGGCGTCCATCTTTCGCATGACCTGGATGCACTGCTGCCGGAACTGGATGTGATTAACATGCTCCGGGTGCAGCACGAGCGTCAGCAAAAAGCCTACTTTCCAAGTTTGGGGGAATACACCTCGCTTTTCGGCCTCACAAAGGCCCGCGCTGCGCGTTTGCGTCCGGATTGTCTGGTGATGCATCCGGGCCCGATCAACCGGGGCGTGGAAATCGACAGCGACGTTGCCGATAGTTCCCGCAGCGTCATTCTGGAACAAGTCACCAATGGCCTCGCCGTTCGTATGGCGGTCCTTTATCTTTGCAACGCCGCTCGTTCAGGCGAATGGCTCTAAGTCGGGCTTGACTGCCCTCAGAGTGAGCGCTTCCCGCAGGCTTTCATCTTCTTTCTCCCATGTCGTCTTTAGTTTCAAAAAATACTCTCTTTAAAAATGGGCGCGTCGTGGATCCGGCCAATCAGCGGGATGCCATCGGTGACGTATTAGTGCTCGCTGGCGTCGTGGCGCCACAGGGGGCGGCGGTTCCTGCAGACACGGCGGTCGTCGATTGCACGGGTCTGTTGGTGACTCCTGGGCTGATTGATCTGCACGTGCATTTGCGCGAACCAGGCCAGTCTGCGAAGGAGACGATTGCATCCGGGGCCCGGGCGGCGGCTGCCGGTGGGTTTACAACGGTCGTGTGTATGCCCAACACCTCGCCCTCAATCGACAGTGCTTCTGTCGTTTCTTGGGTGCTTGAGAAAGCACGAGCGGAAGCAAGTGTCCGGGTGCTTGCCACGGGAGCTTTGAGCAAGGGCATTGCAGGTGAGGAAATGGCGCCCATCGGGGCTTTGAAAAAAGCTGGCGTCGTGGCGCTCACGGACGACGGCCGGTGTATTCAAAACCACGAACTGATGCGCCGCGCGCTCGAGTACGCGAAAATGTTCGGGCTCGTGGTGATGGACCATTGCCAAGACTACTCCCTCGTGGGGAAGGGGGTCATGCATGAGGGGTACTGGAGCACTGTTTTAGGCTTGCCCGGCTGGCCTGCTGCTGGAGAGGAACTGATCGTCCAGAGGAATGCGCTTCTTGCAGAATTGACTGGTACGCCGATTCATTGCCAGCACTTGAGCGCAGCAGGGAGTGTGCGCGTCTTGCGCGAGGCCCGGGCCCGGGGCGTAGCATTGAGTGGGGAAGTTTGCCCGCATCACATCGCCCTCACTGATGCCTCGCTTCAAGGATACGACACGAATTTTAAAATGAATCCGCCTTTGCGCAGCCAAGAGCACGTAGAGGCGCTCTTGGAAGGCATTGCGGATGGAACCATCACGATTCTCGCAAGTGATCATGCTCCGCATTGTGGCTTTGAGAAGGAGGTCGAATTTGATCAGGCCCCGTTTGGCATTCTTGGGTTGGAAACCGAGGTCGGCCTCTTTTTAGACATCCTTGTTCACAAGCGAAAAGTCATTGATCTAAAGCGGTTTGTGGAAATGTACACCGTCAACCCTGCGCGTCTCTTGGGTTTAAACGCGGGAACTCTCAGCCCCGGAGTGCCTGCTGATATTACGGTTCTCGATCCTGGAATGGAATGGACGGTGGACCGGGATACCAGTTTTTCTCTGAGTCGCAACACCCCCTTTCACGGCTGGGAACTCAAAGGGCGCGCAGTGCACACCGTTGTAGGAGGCAAAACTGTCTGGAAATTGTAGTTTTACTAGAGGCTTAATGCACCAACTCGCTGCCTCTTCTTTATGACACGTCGCTTGTGGCCTGTATTCACGCTTTTGTGCCTCTTGGTGTTGGCCTGGCAGCACTGGCACCCTGCGAGTACTCCCACGGAGAGTGCTCCTGCTGTTCTCCCTGCGGTTGCGGCTCCCAAATTTGTCGGCGGCCCCCTTTCAACGCTGTCGGCCATGGAGGAGGAGTACACAAAACTGGTGGAATCCGTGGTGCCGGCAGTGGTGAGCATCACGACCGAAAAGAGGGTTTTGCAGCATGTGCCCATGGTGCTGGATGCTTTCGATCTCATTTTTGGTCCACGCAAACGTGTGGTCGAACAGAAGGCCACGGGTCTCGGATCTGGCGTGATTGTTTCCAAAGAGGGCCACGTCATTACCAATCATCACGTGATTTCCGGCATGGAAGAAATCCGCGTCCAGCTCACGGATGGCCGGATTGAGCCTGCTGAACTCATTGGAAGTGACCCCGCCACAGATATCGCCGTTCTGAAAATTAAAGGCCCTGTCCCCGCCTTGGGTTTTGCGGATTCGGATAAGGTGCGAGTTGGACAACCGGTGATTGCTGTGGGAAATCCTTTTGGACTGCAGGAAACCGTGACACAGGGAATTATTAGTGCGAAGGGGAGGGCTGTGCGCGACAGTGGAGTGGAGTTCCTGCAGACCGATGCCGCGGTCAATCAGGGCAACTCGGGAGGGCCCCTGATCAATTTCAAGGGAGAGGTGATAGGTATTAACAGCGCCATCTACTCGGCGAACACCGGCACGTGGTTGGGAATTTCATTCGCAATTCCTGCCAATGTCGCTAAGCACTCGATGGAAAGCCTGCTGCGCACCGGGCGCGTTCAACGGCAAACCCTCGGAGTCGCCACGATGCCGCTCACTCGCGAACTTGCCGCACAAGTGGGGCTGCGCGCCGTTGTCGGGGCGCTCGTGACTCAGGTCTGGGCGGGCTCACCGGCGGAACGTGTTGGGATTCAGCCCGGCGATGTCATTGTTCGGATCAACGGTGAAATCGTCGAAACTCCCGCCGCTTTGCCAAAGTTTTTATCGGACAAGAAAGTGGGCACTCCCGTGCAAGTCAATGTCGTGCGTAAAGGACGGGAATACACCGTGACTGCAGAAGTTGCTGAATTAACGGGAAGCTGAGCGCCTTTATCTCTGCGGCAAAACAGGCGGCAGGGCTCCGCACGAGGAGTTCAAGGAGTGGTGCTCACACTTTTTGTCTCAATGGGCGCCGACTCAGGGGGAGGTAGAAAGATTTTGACCTTTGCAGGCAGCTCTATTTTTTGGGCTGGCTTCCTCTCAAAAACGTACTCTCGCAGATCTTCTCCCAACTGCAGCACCAAGGGCAGTCCGGTTGCTTCGTCAACGGCAAGCGCCTTCATAAAGGGTTGCAACGGTATCCCGCCCAAGGGGCCTTCCGGCCATTTTCTTTTGGATTTTGAAGCACTGCCAGGACCGTTCCCTTCTGGCGGTGGATCTGCGTAAATAAGTGCGACATAGGATCCAAGGGGTATTTTGCCTTTGAACATTTGGGGGCTGGCCCAGGCAAGCTCGGGAAACGAAGCCCAATCGATATTTTGTGGCGCGAGACTCTCCAGATTTTCCGGTGGAGACGGCTCTGCGTCCGTGATCCCATCAACCGCAGCCGCAGTGTTATTTCCACCGACGTTATGGGGATAGGCTAAAGCACTTCCAGTTTCAGAAATAAACGCTCCACCTTGTGTTCGCCAAATTTCCAGTTGTCTGCTTCGGAATTGAATCGATTGATGTGAATTCTCCCCTGCGAGGGTCACCACCACTTTTGCAGGCATGGCTTCCGCCTCTGCCTCAGAAAGTCGAGTGCCATAGCGGAAGTTGATTGTCCATTTGGCCGGAGCCGTCGGCACTTTCAAAATACGGTTTCCCAGCGGAACGCTCAGCGAGGAGGGCTTGGTTTGGTCCAGCACAGGGTCCCTCGCTGGGGGGCGAGCCGGCTCTGCGTGGGCGGACAAGGCGCACAAAAGGGTCATCGTACCCAGCATGACGCTGCATCGCAGTTGCGGCTTGAAATAGAGGGGAACGATACCCTGTGCTTGTCGCCGCGGTATGAGTTGCGCTTCTTTTATTGGGAGGGGACTCGGGGTGCTCATGGTTTTAGGGATAGGAAGCGAAGGTCGGAGCGGGAATCGCAGGCACAAGCTACTTTAGCAATGGCTTGATATCTCCACGGACCCTTTTTAGGACGCTTTCATGGGGAATCGCTTCTCAGCCCCTAAACAGCCGGTGAAGGCAGTCATGTCCTCGCGCATGCGCCTCAAATAAACCCGGGTGAATGCACGCAAGTGCTTTTCCGTAAG